>JAEEXV010000335.1 GCA_016287975.1 Lentisphaeria bacterium
CGCTGGAGCGGGATGCCGCCGCCGCGCCGCTCGCCCCCGCCATGCCCGCGGGGCGCGCCTCCGACTTCACGCAGGCGAGGATGGAGGCGGGCGAGGGGCTCTGCCTCCCAGGCGCCGCCCCCAAATGCCTGCTCTGCCCGCTGGCGAAATGGTGCCGCGCGCACCGCGAGGGCCGCGTCGCCGCACTCCCCGCGCGGTCGGCCAGGCCGCCGCGCAAAGTCCAGGAACTCACCGTCTTCCTGCTCGAATGCCAGGGCCGCGTCGCGCTGCGCCGCCGCCCCGCCAAAGGACTCCTCGCGGGCCTCTGGGAGTTCCCGCATGCGGACGGCGCCCTCGCCCCCGACGACGCCGCCGAATATCTGCGCGCACTCGGCGCGGGACGCCCGCGCGTCACACCCCTCCCGCCCTCAACCCACCTCTTCACGCACCTCGAATGGCGCATGGTCAATTACCGCGCCACCCTTGGACGACCCGCCGAGGGCTTCACCTGGGCCACCCCCGCCGAAATCCGCGGCGGCCTCGCCATCCCCGTCGCCTTCCGCGCCCTCCGCGATCTCGCACGAAACATGTGACACGGCGCCCTAAGAAGGTCGGTAAAACCGCCATTTCCATGCCCGAAGTTGTTGCCACGGCGAGGCCGCCGTGGCGGTCCGCCGAGCCTGCGGTGCCCAATCAGGCTTGCCACAGGGCGCAGCCCAGACTCCGAATTCGATTGCCACCTATTCACCGAGCCGCCACGGCGAGGCCGCCGTGGCAACCATTTTCGGTATCTTCAATCAGGCAATCGCCTACCCTCTTTGGGAACATAGGATCCACGAAAAGGACGCCGCACATGCGCCATTCCGAAGACACTGCGGCTTCCTCTGGCGAACCCACCGCCTATTCGATGGGATTGCCGTCCTCGTCGTAGGGCGCCATGAAGACGCGGCTGACGCGGCCTGAGGACTTCGGGCGGATGACCTCGACGCAGCGCGGGTCGTCCATGCCGACGAGATTGTATTCGGTGATGTATCCCGCGCGCTCCAGCAGCGGGATGACCCAGCCAGGGCAGTGGTTGCAGTACTTCGGGCAGGCGCCCGCGTCGTTGTTGATGGCCTTGCTGAGGCTGGGGCACTTGTTCATGATCATCACCAGCCGATCGGGGAAGAGCTTCATCGTCATGTCGCAGTTCTCCTCGATGCGGATGCGGTTCCAGTAGTCGTACATGCCCTGGAGACCCTTCGCCTTGAAGAGCGCCAGGCAGTGCATGTCCTGGTGGTGGCTGATCTCGTCGTAGAAGCCGCGCAGCCCGTCGCGTTCGTCCAGGAACTTGAAGGCTTCGTTGTAGAAGCGCACAAAATGGTCGCTGGGAATCATGGTTGCTTCTCCTTGGCATGGGCGGGCGCGCCGTAGGCGACTGGCGTCTCGGGGCCGACCGTGCGCCCCGCCGCGTCTATCTCCGCGCAGAAGACGCGCGTCGGGATGGCGGCGGACTTGGGCCGCACCGTCATCACGCAGCGCGTGTCCGCCAGCCCCACCAGATTGTATTCGACGGTGAACCCCGCCTCCTCGATGAGCGGCACGACCCAACCAGGGCAGTGCTCGCAGTAGCGCCGACAGGGCCCCGCGTCGTTGTCGATGACCTTGCCGAGACTGGGGCACTTGGTCATGAGCAGCACGAAGCGGTCGGGATGGAGTTCCAGCTCCATCCCGCAGTTCTCCTCGAAGCGGATTCGGCTCCAGTAGTCGTGCATCGCCTGAAGCCCCTTCGCCTTGAAGAGCTCCAGCAGGCGCTTCTTCTGGCGCCCCGCAATGACGTAGTAGTAGCGCGGCAGGTCGTCGCGCTCGTCCAGGAACTTGAAGGTCTCGTTGTAGAAGCGCACGAAATGATCGCTGGGAATCATTGCCCTGTCTCCTCGCGCTCCAGGCGGCGCCACTCCTCCTCGTCCACGGGCTCGCACTTCGTGAAACTGCGCGGGTGCTCGGGGGAGCGCTTCCAGATCTGGCTCATGCAGCGCGGCTCCAGGGGGGCGATGATGTTCTGCTCGTAGACATAGCCCGCCTTCTCCAGCAGCGGCGCGCACCACCCGAAGCAGTGCATGCAGTACTTGGGGCAGACCTCGGCGTCGTTGTCCAGCACCTTGCTCAGGCTCGGGCAGCGGAACATCCTGCTCTCGGTGTGGTCGGGATAGAGGCTGCGCGTCACCACGCAGTTCTCCTCCTTCTTGATCTTGCTCCAGTACTCATGCATGCCGACCAGCCCCTTCTCCTGGAAGAGCTTCAGGCAGTGCATCTCCTGGTGGTGGCTGATCTCCAGGTAGAAGCCCTGAAGACCGTCGCGCTCGTCCAAAAACTTGAACGCCTCGTTGTAGAAACGGACAAAGTGATCGCTGGGAATCATTTGAATCCGACCTCCTCCTCGGCCTTGCGCCATGCCTCCTCGTCCACAGGCTCCGTCAGCAGCACGCTCTTCGGATGCTCGGGCGACTTGCGCCAGATCTGGCTCATGCAGCGCGGCTGCAGCGGGTCGATGACATTGTTGATGTAGACGAAGCCCGCCTTCTCCAGCAGCGGCGCGCACCAGCCGAAGCAGTGGTAGCAGTACTTGCGGCAGGGCTCCGCGTCGCTGTCCAGCACCTTGCTCAGGCTCGGGCAGCGCAGCATCCTGCTCTCGGTGTGGTCTGGATAGCGGCGCCCCCAGGTGTGGCAGTTCTCTTCCTTCTTGATCTTGCCCCAGTACTCCGCCATGCCGTCAAAGCCCTTCTCCTGGAAGAGCTTCAGGCAGTGCATCTCCTGATGGTGGCTGATCTCGAGGTAGAAGCCCTGCAGACCGTCGCGCTCGTCCAGGAACTTGAACGCCTCGTTGTAGAAGCGCACGAAATGGTCGCTGGGCAGCATCGCCTTAGTTCTCCTTGCGCAGGCGGAAATGCTGCACGCAGTGGCCCTCGCCGAGCTTCTCCAGCGAGCACTCCCACGGGGTGCCCTCGCACATGCCCGCGTTGACCTCGCTGGTCTGCAGGCAGGTCAGTTCATCGGGCTCGATGCCGAGTTTGCGCAGGTGGCGGATCGCGGGGCACTCCACCATCTCGAAGCGGATTTCGCCAGGGGCGACCTCCAGCTTGTACTTCGCGCCTTCGCGCTGCGAGAACCAGTTCAGGTGCTCCAGCAGTTCGGAGGGATCGCCCTTGGCGAGCTTCTCGCGGATCGACTTGTAGACATCATGGCCCGTCTTGCGCAGCACCGTCTTGGCCGCCTCCACGCCGTAGTGCTCGGCGAGGTAGTGGATGGTCATGTTGGTGGTGCCGTGGAAGTCGCGGTGCAGTTCGTTGTTCTCCTGGTAGCGCAACATGGCTAGTCAAGCTCCTCCTTGTGGGTGGCGAGGAAGGCGTCGATGCGGGCCTTCGCGGCGTCGTCGAGGCCGCTCATCTCCTGGGCGAGGGTCAGCGGGGTCGAAATCAGCCCCAGTTTCATCAGCGCGTACTTCTGGCCGTTCCAGACATTCGCCAGATTGATGCCGTAGACGCCGTGGAAGACCTCGATGAAGCAGTTCTCCAGGCGGATCGCCTCGGCGGTGTCGCCCGCCTCGACCGCGCGCGCGATGCCGACCATGATCTTGGAGGCCAGCGCGCCCATGCCGCACACCATGCCGTCATTGCCGACCAGCAGCGCCTCGTCGACCGCCCACTCCTGGCCTTCCATCAGCAGGGTCTTGAAGCCGCGGGCCTTCTTCAGCAGCAGGAGTTCGCGACGCAGCCACATGCTGGAGGACGAGTTCTTGATGCCCTTCAGCTTCGGATGCGCCATGATGGTCGCGAACTGGTCCAGCGAGAGGTCGCGGTTGTTGTTGGGCGGGCAGTGGTAGTAGTAGACGGGCCGATCCGCCGCGTCCAGCACCTTCAGGATCGACTTGACGGGATCCAGCGCCGAGGTCCGCGCGGGCAGCATGAAGACATACGCGTCCACTGGATACTTCGAGTAACTCTCCATCGTCTTGAGCGAAATGCCCAGGCTCGTCGCGTTGATGCCCGCCAGGACCTCCATGCGCCCCGCGACGATCTCCGTCGCCGTCTTGACGTAGTCCTCCTTGAACTCCGCGTCGAAACTGCCCCACTCGCCCATCGACCCCAGCAGGAACACGCCGTCCAGCCCATGGCGGATGTTCCGCTCCAGGATGTTCTTCAGACCCGCCTTGTCCAGGCTGCCGTCCTCCAGCAGCGGGGTGATCGTCGCGCTGATCGCAATCTTCTTCACTTCTTGTCTTTCCTTTCTGGTTGTGGGGTTGCTTCTACGGAAATGCCGACGGCAACTGCCGCCGATGCGATGTCGGAAAACAAAAAAAACGGCCCCCCGATGGAGGCTGGCGGCCCTCAGGACCACTTGCGCAATGGCCCTAATGTAATCGCGATTGCGCAAACGCAACCGCGACGACACGCTTTTTTCCAATTGGACTTGGGACTTGGGAGAGGGATGGGACTTTGGACTTTGGGCGGCGATGTGGTCGCGGGTGGGCCATTGCAACAGCGGGACAATCTGTGAAATCTGTGAAATCCGTGGATATGAGCGCCTGCGCCCCCAAAAATGGCTTCACCATCTATATTATGTCAAAGGCACATTTGAGCCTGCGTTGCCTAGACACCCCGTTTCCTGAAGGAACCAAACCACTATGAAGAAGATTTCCGTCGCTTTCGTCCTGTTCGCCGCGCTTTTGCTGAGTTCCTGCGTCGTCCAGCAGCCCTCAGGCCCGACTGGCGGCACGATCAGCCAGGAGCGCTTCAACAGCAGCACCACTGGAAGCCTGGTCGCCAACCTGGGCGACGGCTTCTTCAACTGCGACCGCGCCATCCGCACCGCCACCCGCAGCTTCCACCTGATCGAACTCTCGCGCACCAACCGCCAGAGCGAGATCACCTACGAATACAAGGACATCAACGACGACCGCCTCACCATCGTCCTGACCGCCGTCAGCATCCGCTCCTCGCGCGTGGACATCAAATTCGGCAAGACGGGCAACCGCAATCTGTCCAAGAACCTGCTGAACAAGATCGGCGACGAACTTGACAGCATGGCCGCCGCGCGCGACCAGCAGTAGCCGCCGCCCCTTCCCTGCGCGGCGCCGCCCCGCGAAAGGCGGCGCCGCTTGATATTCCCCATATCCCGCCGTCTTCCCATGGCCGTCGTCGAACTATCCAAAATCCGCAATTTCTCGATCATCGCGCACATCGACCACGGCAAGTCCACCCTGGCCGACCGCTTCCTCGTCCATACCCAGTCCGTGGAAATGCGCACCTTCCACGACCAGATCCTCGACGCAATGGACCTGGAGCAGGAGCGCGGCATCACCATCAAATCCCACCCCGTCAAGATGTATTTCCACTCGAAGGACGGGAACACCTACGACTTCAATCTCATCGACACCCCTGGACACGTCGACTTCAGCTACGAGGTCTCCCGCTCCCTCGCCGCCTGCGAGGGCGCCATCCTCCTCGTCGACGCCACCCAGGGCGTGCAGGCCCAGACCATCGCCAATCTCAATCTCGCGATGGCCCAGAATCTCGCCATCATCCCCGTCATCAACAAGATCGACATGCCCGCCGCCGACATCGAGATGTGCCTGACCCAGTTCGAGGAACTCCTCGCCATCCCCCGCGAGGAGGTCCTCCAGGTCTCCGCCAAGGCCGACCTGGGCATCGACGAACTCATGGAGGCCGTCGTCGAGCGAATCCCGCCGCCCGCCTCCACGGGCGACAAACTCCAGGCCCTCGTCTTCGACTCCATCTTCGACGACTACCGCGGCGTCGTGACCTACGTCCGCATCCAGAACGGCGTCGTCCACGCCCGCGACGCCATCCACCTGATCGGCACCGCCACCGACACCGACGTCAAGGAGGTCGGCTACTTCTCGCCGCGCATGAAGAGCGAACCCGAACTCGGCGCGGGCGACGTCGGCTACATCATCACCACCCTCAAAAGCCCCAAGGACATCAAGGTCGGCGACACGGTGACCCAGCAGCGCGACCCCGCCACCGACGCCCTGCCTGGCTTCAAGCAGAGCTCCCCGATGGTCTTCTCTGGCATCTACCCCGTCGAGGCAGACCAGTACGAGCAGCTCAAGTTCAGCATCGCCAAGCTCCAGCTCAACGACGCCGCCTTCGTCGCCCAGCCCGAAAACTCCATCGCCCTCGGCGCTGGCTTCCGATGCGGCTTCCTGGGCCTCCTCCACATGGACATCGTCCAGGAGCGCCTGCGCCGCGAATACAACCTCGACCTCATCCTCACCTACCCTGGCGTCGAATACCACGTATTCCTCAAGGACGGCAAGATGCTCAAGGTCGACAATCCGCACTACATGCCCGACGCCAACCTCATCGAGCACATCGAGGAGCCCATGATCTCCGCCCAGATCATCGCCCCCGTGAAATACATGGGCCCGATCATGAACCTCATCATGGACAAGCGCGGGCTCTGCTCCAAGACCGAGACCGTCGACGCCGCCCACGTCATGCTCACCGCCCGCATGCCCCTCCACGAAATCGTCCTCGACTTCTACGACAAGCTCAAGACCATCACCCGAGGCTACGGCTCCATGGACTACACCCCCGACGGCTACCAGGCGGGCCCCATGGTCAAACTCGAAATCCTCGTCAACGGCGAAGCCGTCGACGCCTTCGCATCCATCTGCCACGCCGACCGCGCCGTCCAGCGCGCCCGACAGATCTGCGAACGCCTCAGCGAGGCCATCCCCCCCCAGATGTTCAAGGTCGCCATCCAGGGCGCCATCGGCGGCAAGATCATCGCCCGCGAGGACGTCCGACAATACCGCAAGAACGTCCTGGCCAAGTGCTACGGCGGCGACATCACCCGCAAGCGCAAGCTCCTTGAAAAGCAGAAGGAGGGCAAGAAGCGGATGAAACTCTACGGCAACGTCAACATCCCGCAGGAGGCCTTCGTCGCCGTCCTGCGCAACAACGAAGACGAGGAGCGCAAGTAAAATGTCGCCGTGGTTCGTCGCCCTGCTCGACCTCTTCCTGGTCTATTTCTTCTTCGGGGACACCATCCTCGACTGGGTGCTGCCCAGGTCGCTCAACGCGCGGCGCCAGGCGCGGCAGCTCCGCAGGCAACTCAAAGGGCGTCTCCACCGCGACCGCGACATCCTCGCCCCGCAGCACATCGCAGGCTACGAGGCCGCCATCGCGCGCTGCGACGCCGCCTTCGCCACCTACAACGACGGCGGCAAGGCCATCGCCGCGCTCCTGAGCGACCTCGCCGACGACGGCAAACTCGCCGCCGCCCTGCCCGCGCCGCGCCGCCCGCGCTGGCTCATCGCGAACCTGGAGGTCGTCGTCGTCTCCGTCGGCGTCGCCTTCGGCATCCGCTCGCTACTGCTGCAGCCCTTCAAGATCCCCACTGGCTCGATGCAGCCGACCCTCTGGGGCATCCACTACGTCGCCAACGACGGCGCCATGCCCGCCCATCCAGGCGCCGTGCGGCGGTTCCTCGACTACTGCAACTTCTCCCGCCGCTACTTCAAGGTGACCGCGCCCGAGGAACTGATCCTGGATTCGGTCGAGCCCGCCCCCTCCAAGCCGCTCTTCCCGAACTCCTACATCGGCTACGCGACCGCCACGGGCGGACGCGGGCGCTTCCTCGTCCCCGCCGCCCCCGAGGACGCCCAGAAACTGCTCCACGAACTGATGCTCCGCCGCGGCCCCGCCACCGCCCCCAACGACCACCCGCTCCATTTCCAGGCGGACGAGGTCATCTTCGACGGCGCCATGGAATCTGGCGACCACCTCTTCGTCAACCGCCTCACCCTCGCCTACCACGAACCCAGACGCGGCGACATCGCCGTCTTCAGCACCAACGGCATCACCTACAACGGCCAGCCCCTGCTCGGAGACTACTACATCAAGCGACTCGTCGGCCTCCCTGGAGACACCCTCGTCATCCGCAAACGCCGCCTCCTCGTCAGGCCCGTCGGCGAAACGGAGTTCCGCCCCCTCGACCAGTACCACCCCGCCTTCGCCCGCATCGCCTCGCTGCAAAACGGCTACCACGGGCACTCCGCCCGCCCCGACGCCATGCTCCTCCACCACGAAGGCGACGAATACACCGTCCCCGCAGGCCACTATTTCATGCTCGGCGACAACACCGACAACAGCCTCGATTCCCGCTACTGGGGCCCCGTCCCCCGCGCCAATCTCGCGGGCTCCCCCTGCTTCATCTGGTGGCCCTTCGGCAAGCACTTCGGCACGGGGACCAACTGATCCCGCCGACAGCGGGTTCCGTGACAGGCCATCCTGGCCCCGATTCCCGACGCCCGCCCCCTTTGCCCCAGCCACCATGAAAACCGCCATGCGCCGCTTCTTCCCGATTCTCGCATTGCTTTTCGTGCTCGCCGCCACCCCTGGCTGCGTCTCCCCCGAGCGACTCTTCAACCTCACCCCCATGGGAGACGGAGATCCCAAGGATACCGTCAACCTCTGGCCGCTCTACTACTCCAACGGCGAAGCCATCTCCGTTCTCTGGCCCGTATTCGACGCCGATGCGGACGGCTTCGCCCTCCGCCCCCTGCTCTTCAGGGACGGCCATGAATGGGGCCTCCTCTGGCCCGTCTGCGACTTCGACCGACACTATTTCCGCCTGCTCACCCTCGTCGTCCACAAACACTCCCTCGACGATGTCCTCACAGGCGGCATCATCCCCCTCTTCTGGATCCATCCGAAGGGCCCAAAGACCGACCACCACTTCTACCAGTTCCTGCTCGCCTACAAATCCGACGACGGCTGGGGCATCTTCCCCCTTCTCAACCACGACCAGGACCACAGCTACTGCTTCCCGCTCTACTATTACGACCGCGACGACCAGTCCCTGCTGACCCCCGTCAGCTACACCTCCAAGGGCCTCAACTACATCACCCTCGCCTGGTGGGACCGCGACGACAAGACCTGGGGCGTCTTCCCGTTCTGCCGCTTCGGCGACGACTGGAGCTACTGCCTCAACTGGTGGCGCAACTCCGAAAGCACTGGCCTCTTCCCGCTCTACGCGAAGACGAAGGCGCTCACCCTCGTCGGCCCCGTCTGGTGGCACCCCAAGGCCTGGGGCGTATTCCCGTTCTGCCGCTTCGGCGACGACTGGAGCTACTGCCTCAACTGGTGGCACACCCCCAGCAGCACGGGGATCTTCCCGTTCTACATCCACAGCGACTCCTTCCACGCCGTCGGCCCCGTCTGGTGGGACAAGGGGATCCTGGGCCTCTTCCCGCTCTTCCACTGGTCCGAAAACGACAAGTTCATTCTGCTCTACTCCTCCAAGCACAACCCGTCGAAGGACCAGACCTACACCATGCTCCTGCCGATCTTCAACAGCGAGCGCACCAAGACCAGCCACTCCGTCGGCATTCTCTTCCACCTCCTCGGAGGCTATCGGGTCGCCACCGTGCCGCCGCCGCAATGGAACGCCCCGCCCCCGAGCCTGGATGCCCCCCAGGCCAGGCGCGAAGTCTCCTTCGACTGGCTCTGCTTCCTCGGCAAATCCACCCGCGGCCCCTACGGGGAAAACGGCGTCAGGCGCTATCTGCGCACCTTCCCGTTCTTCTCGTATGAGCGCGGCGCCCCTGGGACTTCCCAGCGCCAGCGCCAGCCCGCCGAGTTCATCCGACACGACGCCCTCTGCGGCGCCCTCTGGAACTACAACCATTCCGTCAACTACCGCTGGAAGTCGTCTGGCCCAGAGCGGAAATGCACCAGGCTTGCCAGCCAGCTGGACAGATGCCGCCGCGCCCTCGACGCCGCCATGGTCCAGGGAAAAACGCAAAGCGCCGAGCAGTTGTCGCGCCATCTCAGGGAACTCAACGAACTGTGCCAGGAACTGGAACTGGAGCCGCTCCCGCAACTGACCCGCGAAAGCCTCGACACCCTCGAACAAGACCTCCTCCGCAAATACCCGATGACCCGCCGCGAAAAACGCTCGTTCGGCATGCTCCTCGACCTCGTCGACTACGAGCGCGACGACGAGAAAACCGACTTCCGACTGCTCTGGGGCGCGCTCTTCCGCAGCAAGCAGGAACACGACCGCTCGGAGACGAGTTTCCTGTGGCGCGGCTACCGCAAGGTCGCCACCCCGAAATACACCAGCCTCCACGTATTCCCCTTCATCTCGCGCTACGAAAACCACGAGCAGCACACCACCGTATCCTCCTTCGGCTGGCGCCTCTTCCGCCGCGAGACCTCCCCCCAGGGCAGCAAGCTCTGGCTTTTCTTCATCCCCTTCCAATGACTTCGGTCCCCGAAGCCGCAACCAACACACAACCACCAGACACCATGAAAAACATCGGAATGATCGGGCTGGACACCAGCCATGTCGTCGGCCTCAACCAGGAATTCAACCACCCCGAAAGCCCCGAATACCTCGGCGGCGCCGCACGCATCGTCAAGGCTTTCCCAGGCGGCAGCCAACTCACCTCCGTCAGCCGCGACCGCGTCGCCAACTATACCAGACAACTCGCCGACGACGGCATCCAGATGGTCGGCTCCATCGCCGACCTCGCCGACATGGACGCCTTCATCATGACCAGCGTCGACGGACGCCAGCACCTCGAGCAGTTCCAGGCGCTCCTCCCCTTCGGAAAGCCCGTCTTCATCGACAAGCCCCTCACCTGCAGCTACGCCGAGGCCGTCGAGATCTTCCGCCTCGCCAAGGAGCACAACGTCCCCGTCATGAGCTGCTCCTCCGTCCGCTACATGCCGCCCATCGACGCGCCGATCCCCGACTACTACGGCAAGATCCTCGCCGCCACCACCTACGCCCCGATGACCATCCTGCCCGACTATCCAGGCTACTTCTGGTACGGCATCCACGCCACCGAACTGCTCTACTCCATCCTCGGCATCGGCTGCGCCACCGTCCGCGCCCTCCAGCACGGCGAATTCAACCAGCTCGTCGGACATTGGGCCGATGGACGCCTCGGCACCGCCCAGGGCAACGGCAAACGCTACCGCTACGCCGCCATGGTCTCCTGCGAACGCGGCATCATCGCACGCGTCAACGACCCAGGCCTCCCCGCGAAAAAGTGCTTCGCCGTCAAGATGCTGGACTTCCTCCTGACTGGAAACAGCCCCGTCCCAGCCGAAGACACCCTCGAAATCATGGCCTTCCTCGAAGCCGCCAACCGCTCCCTCGCCGAAGGATCCCGAGAAGTCGCCCTCGACGAAGTGCGCAAATAAGACACCCCGATAGTGGTTGCTACGGCGGCCCCGCCGTGGCGGGCCGCTGGGCAAACCAGCCCCCGCCGTTCCGTGGCGGGCTCCCGATAGTGGTTGCCACGGCGGCCCCGCCGTGGCGGGCCGCTGTGCAAACCAGCCCCCGCCGTTCCGTGGCGGGCTCCCGATAGTGGTTGCCACGGCGGCCCCGCCGTGGCGGGCCGCTGGGCAAACC
>JAEEXV010000336.1 GCA_016287975.1 Lentisphaeria bacterium
CGGCGGCGGAGCTGCGCGGCGTGGATGGGGCGCGGGCGTGGCTGGTGCTGGGGGCGCGGGACGCGTCGCTGCGCAGCTGGTCCTACGAACTGGCGAAGGAGGGACGGCGATGAGCGATTTCGCGAATCTGGATTTGGAGCGGCGGGCGCGCCGAGGGGCGGCGGAGACCGTCTTCTGCGCGGGCAAGAGCACGGCGCAGCTGGTGGAGATCTATCGGCGGTTCCATGCGGCGGGCGAGGACGCCTTCGGCACGCGCGCGCGCCCAGAACAGGCCGCGGCCGTGCAGGAGGCCTTCCCTGAGGCGGCCTACGACGCGACCTCGCGGATTCTGCTGCTGCGCGCGCGCCCGCCGCGTCCGCAGACGGGGCTGGTCGCGGTCTGCTGCGCGGGCACTTCGGATCTGCCGGTAGCCGAGGAGGCCGCCGCGACGGCGGAGTTCCTTGGCGCGAACGTGGAACGGCACTACGACATCGGCATCGCGGGACTCCAGCGGCTGCTGTCGCGGCTGCCGCGCCTGCGCGCGGCCAATGCGATCGTAGCGGTGGCGGGGATGGAGGGGGCGCTGCCGGGCGTGGTCGCGGGGCAGGTCGAGGTCCCAGTGATTGCGGTGCCGACTTCGGTCGGCTATGGTGCGAACCTGCAGGGGCTGGCGCCGCTGCTTACGATGCTCAATACCTGCGCGGAGGGCGTGTCGGTGGTCAACATCGACAACGGCTACGGGGCGGGGTACCTCGCCTGGCAGATCAACCGACTGGCGACACGATAAAGAAAGGGGGCAAGGGATTCACAGGACGGGGGCGAGGCGGGAGGCGGGCATGGCGAAGGTACTGATCACAGGTGCGGGCGGCTACATCGGCTCGAATGCGGCGGTCTATTTTCTGCGCCGTGGCTTCGAAGTCGTGGGGATGGTCCACCGCACCGTCGCGGAGCGCTTCCGCGCGTGCGGCGCGCCTGCGCGGATGGCCGATCTAATGGACGCCGAATCGCTGCGGGCGCTGTTCCGGGAGCGTTTCGACTATGTCGTGCACATTGCGGCGCGGGCGAGCGACGTGGGGCGGGACGAGTGGTTCCGCCGCGCCAACTACGAGGCGGTGCAGGTGCTGGCGTCGGAGGCGCTGGCGCATGGCGTGCGGCGCTTCGTCTATCTTTCGACGGCGGATGTCTACGGACTTCATGACTTCCACGGGGAAGGCGAGGAGGAACTCTCCTTTGACCTGTCGGTGGCCAATCCCTACCCCAAATACAAGATACGTTCCGAGCAATGGCTGGCGGCGAATCTGCCCCCGGATCGCTTTTCGTGCGTGCGGCCGTGCGTCGTATTCGGAAACGGCGACACCACGATCACGCCGCGCGCCATCGCGTTTCTTCGGAAATCGCCCGTCCTGTGCCACTTCGGCAAATGGTGCGGGCGCAACCGCTGGCCGCTGGCGCATGTCGAGAATGTCTGCCGTGCGCTGGAGGCGGCGATGACGCTCCCCGAGGCGTCGGGGCAGGGCGTGACCGTGCTGGATTCACGGCGCACGACACTGAGCGAATACTACCACGCGCTGGCGCGGCGGCATCTGCCGGGGCGGCGCCTGCGCGAATGCGCGCTGCCTGTCGCGCTCATCTGGCCGCTGGCGTGGCTCTCGACCGCGCTGTCGCGCACCCGTCCGCTCTTCGACCCGACGCTCTATGCGCTCGACACCATCACCCACAACCTCGATTTCAGCAATGAGCGCATGCGCCGTTGGCTGGAACTCGCAGGCCTGGAGGAATACCGCACCGATGATCCAGATTGACCCCGACCGCTGCACCCGCTGCCATGCCTGCGTCCGCGACTGCGTGGTACACATCCTGCGCCCCGGCGCGGACGGCATCCCGAGCGTGCGAAGGGAGGAGGAGCGCTATTGCCTGAACTGCCAGCACTGCCTCGCGGTGTGCCCGTCGGGGGCGGTCGTCTGCCATGGCGTCGCGGCCAAGGATGCGCCGCCGACTACGCCGCTGCCGTCGGCGGAGGCGATGATGGCGCTGCTGCGCCAGCGCCGTAGTTGCCGTCAATTTCGGCCTGAGCCGCTGGACGAGACGACGCTGCGGCGCTTCACGGAGGCGCTGGCGTACACGCCGACGGGCTGCAACGACCACCGCCTGTGGTTCGCGCTGGTCCACAGCCCATCGGAGATGGAGTTCTTCCGCGCCGAAATGCTTCGGCGTCTGCAGTGGTTCATCCGCACAGGCCTCATGCGCCTGGCCTATCCGAACTTCGGGCGCTCCATTGCTGCGGTGCTGGGGGGCGCGGGTGTCGTCTTTCGGGGCGCGCCGAATTTCCTGGTGGCCGCCACGCCGAAGAACGCCCCATGCCGCGAGGCGGATCCGTGGATCGCGCTGAGCTACCTCGACCTGCTCGCGCAGGCGTGCGGCGTCGGCACCTGCTGGAGCGGCTTCGCCCTCCACGCCTTCCGCTGGGCGGGCGCGCTGCGCCGTCGGCTGGGGGTGCCCGACGGCTACCGCGTCGGCGCGGTGCTGCTGCTGGGGCGCCCCGCCGTCCAGTATGCCCGCCCGACCGCACCCAGGCCGTTCCCGATGAGGGTGCTGTGAAAGCAGGCGGGCAAGCGGCAACCGTCGCGTCCGAAGTCCGAAGTCCAGCGGCCGCCCAGCGTCCAAAGTCCTGCGGCCAGCGTCCAAAGTCCTGCGGCCGCCCCCTCGTCCAAAGTCCAAAGTCCAGCGTCCAAAGTCCAAAGTCCAGCGTCCAAAGTCCAAAGTCCAGCGTCCAAAGTCCAAAGTCCAGCGTCCAAAGTCCTGCGGCCGCCCCAGCGTCCAAAGTCCAGCGTCCA
>JAEEXV010000337.1 GCA_016287975.1 Lentisphaeria bacterium
GGATCAAACTCTCCGTTGCGAAAAGTCCGACCTGTGATTCAGGTTCTACATTCTCATTGACGGGCGCGGACGCCGCCAGGCGCCCGCACCCCGCATGTCGCATTGCACTGTCCTGTTTCCAAAGAGCCACCCTTTCGGGCGGGACGCCTAATATGATGCCTCTTTCCAGGATTGCAAGCCGCCATCGAAAGATTTCTGAAAAAAAAGGCCCGCGCGCTCGGCGTCCGCCTGGTCGCCGAGGAGCGTGAGGCTCTCACCACTTCAGGAGGAGCACGGAGCAGGGCGGGACGGTGAGGACGCCGTCTTCGAGGAGCCAGTTGACCTCGGTGAGCGCGCGGTCATCGTCGATGACCTGCACGGAGGGATCGCCTGAGACGCCGACGGTTTCGAGGGTGATTTTCTGGCGGCTGGCCTTGCGGTTGGCGACAAGGAGGGCGGCCTTGCCGTTCCCACCGGTGGCGCCGAGGGCGTAGATGCCGTCGGCCGCCTCGCCCGCCTCGGCGTGCGCGGCGGTGCCGAGGGTGTAGAGCACATTGAAGGCCTTGAAGGCGTAGTAGGTCTTGGAGACCTTGTATTCTGGATACATGTAGAGGCCGCAGTAGATGCGGGAGGGCATGGCGTCGTAGTAGAGGCCGATGTCGACGGGCGCCTTCTGGAGCAGCGCGAAGACGGAGGCGACGTAGGCCGCGCCCGCGCTGGAGCGCATCTCGTCCCACGGCGCGCGGTCGGTGGCGCAGGTGTCGTGCTCGACATAGTTCCACTCGCCGAAGACGCTCTCGGTGCGGGTGAATCCCGCCTCGTCGAGGCGCCTGCGGACATATTTCGCGTGGGTTTCGACCTCGTGCGGGTCCTTGGAGTAGAGGTGCCAGGTGAAGAAGTCGAAGGGGACGCCTGGGCGCGCCTGGATGTATGCGAGGAACTCGTTGAAGAAGCGCAGGTAGTCGTGGCGCAGGGCGTTGCAGTCGGGGCGGGTGACGGCGAAGAAGCCGCTGGCGCCGTAGCCGCCGATCTTCAGGGCGGGGAAGCGTTCCTTGAGGATGGGGGCGACGGTGGCGTAGAACTCGTAGAACTGCTCGTAGGTGCCCTGCCACATGGCGGGGGATTCTGGCTCGTTCCAGATCTCCCAATACTGGATGCCGTAGTGGAAGCCGTCGGCCCAGCCCTCGTTGTAGTGGCGGATGATACCGGTGCAGATGTCGGCCCACTTGCGGAAGTCCCTGGGCGGATGGATGCGCTGGGGCTTGAGTTGGTAGTTGTTCTCGATGGTGACGCCGAGGCGGTAGAAGATCTTCATGCCAGAGGCGTCGAGGGTGCGGAAGTAGGCGTCGGTGTAGGCGAATTCGTAGGAGGCGGGATCCTGCGGGTCCGCGTCGAAGTTCGGGAAGAGGTTCGGGACGTCTACGAGATAGGTGCCGCCGAAGGCCCCCCCCGCGTCGTGCAGGCGGACAAAGGGGATGCCCGCATCCTTGAGTTCAGGCAACTTGGTGTTGTAGCGGACGGGGGAGTTGTTGACGCCGTGCAGGGGCTTGACGGGGCCTTCCAGGCGCGTGAAATCGACGGTGACGGTGTTCATGGCGAAAGAATCAGTGCTTGGCGTGGGTGGGTTTCATGGCCTGGAGCTGGAGGGGGAGCATGATGCCGCAGGGGACGAGACTGCGCTCGGTGACCTGGAACGACTTGAGTTCGTAGGAGCCGACCCAGAGGGGCTGGCGCTGCTCGCAGTAGAAAGGCCCGAAGGCGTTGCGGCGGGAACTCATGACCGTGACGGCGAGGGTGTTGCGGCCAGGCTTGAGCTGGTCGGTGATTTCGAGGGTGTAGGGAGGCCAGCCCAGGATGCGCATGGGGCTGCCGTTGACGGAGATCCCGAGGGCGGTTCCGCACCAGTACGGGATGTGGAGGGCGAGGCGCTGCTTCAGGAACTTGGCGTCGAGGGCGAATTTGCAGATGTAGGTGACCTGTCCCGCGTAGTTGGGGAGGCCCTGCTCGCACCAGTCGCCGAGTTCGAGGTCGTCGGGAAGCGCGGTGATGGTGCGCGCGCCGCGCACGCCGAAGTCGCCGAGCAGATAGACCGCCTCCAGGCCAGGCAGCAGCACGTGGTAGTCCCCTTCCAGGGTCAGGCGGTTGAGCCCCTCGCGGAGCGCCCTGGCGGGCACCTTGAGCCTGCGGATGGCGGGGTCGACCCACTCGCCGACGTCCTTCGCGGGGACTTTCACGCCGTTGAGGCGGATGTCGTAGAGGTCGGGGCGCTCGACCGCGAGGAAGAGCGGCCTGCGTGCGGGCGGGAGTTCCTCGCACTCGAAGGTGAACTCGAGTTTCAGGCGGACTGTGCGCTCGGGCTTCTGGTTGGCGGGGACCATCCACGGCTGCACCATCGCGCCGCCGCGGGGTTCGTGCCCCAGGCGCCGCCGCAAATCGTCGTCGATGCGCAGGATGTAGTGGACATCCTGGTCGGAAGCCTCGCCGTCCACCCAGTAGCGCGCCTGGTCGAGGACGAGCGCATTGGGCTCGTCCAGCCGGTATTCGAGGCAGCAGGAAGGCAGTTCGCAGGCGGCATCGGCGACGAAGGGCGCCTGCGCGGGCAGCGCCCCTGGGATCGGTTTCGCGGTCGCGAGGAAGAAGTGGGATTCGAGGGGCGCGAAGGAGGTGGCGAGGGAGACCTCGCCATTGCGGAAGGCGGCGGGGAACGCGCGCCATGCGCCGCTTGTGAGGTCGAGTTCATACAGGTATTTCGCGCCTTTGACCTGGGTGCGGAAGCGGATGCGCGCATCCTCGCAGGCGATCTGCCGCTCGGCGACGCGGGCTTCCTGGAGAATCGAGGCCTCGTGACGGATGGCGGTGTTCGTGAGGAAGAGCGCGGTGCTCTCGGCGCCCTCCTTGAGCAGGTACAGGACGGGGCCGAACTCGCCGCCCCTGGGGCCGTCGGCCACCGAGACGCGCCGCGCGACAGGGGCGAGCGCGGCGGCAAGCCCGCCGAAGTCCGTCCGACGGAAGGCCGCGAAGGCCCTGGCGGGGGCGTCTGAGGGCTTCCCGTCCAGATGCGCGGGCGGTTCGCCGAGATGGAGGACAACGCCGCCTGCCTTGGCGAAGGCCTGCAGCAGTTTCAGGGTGGTGGCGCGGATGGTCGCGAGGGCGGGGACGACGACCGCGCGATAGGCGGCCTTGCCGACGCGGAGTTCGGGCGCGGCGCCCTTGCGGACGGAGGCGAGGCGCGCGAGGTGCTCTTCGTCGCCGTAGTCGAAGTCAAGATGCTGGTCGAGGAGGGCGACGTGGAGTTCCATGAGGGTGCGGTCGTAGGCGTCGCACTCCTCGTCGGTGGGGCGCGCCTTCCAGCCCCAGCACGATTCGACGGGATGGACGACGAGGATGTCGCGGATTTCCTCGCCCTCGGAGAGCGCGGCGTTCAGGTGCGCGAAGTAGTCCTCGACGGTGGCGTAGTGCGGATGCCAGGAGGACTGGAAGGAGATCGAGGCGGGGTAGTCGCGCTTCGCCTCGGCGGCCATCGTGTACCACGCCAGGTGCAGCACGCGGAAGTTGATGCCGAGGACGGCGAGCCAGTCGCCCAGGCCCTTGTGGCCCGCGAAGGGGAAGTCCCACCCCGTGCAGCCGTAGGTCTCGCACATGCGGCGGGGCATGCCGAACTGGTGGGCGACGGAGGTGCACTGCTTGGCGGTCTCGACGACATCCCAGTGCTCGGTCAAAAGGTCGATGCCAGGGACCTGCATGTATTCGTAGAACCGCATCGCGCTGCCGACGCACTTGCGCTGGCGGGTGAGGCTGTCCTCCAGGAGGACGTGCCCCGTGAAGTCGAGACCATGCGCCGCGCACCATTCGCCGATCTGCTTCGAGAAGGCCTCGGTGAAGAGCGCGGTGCAGACCTCGTAGAAGTCGTGGCGGACGCGGGAGAACTCCTCGCCCTTGCGGTTGAAGAAGAGGTCGAGGAGATGCGGGACGAGGTCGTAGCCTTTGCGCTTGCGGAACTCGGCGGGAACGCGCCCCGTCCACGGGAGATGCTCCCCGTGCGAGCCGCTGTGGTTGTAGCACGGCTCGTCGGTGAAGATGCCAGGGATGGCCTTGCCGAACTCCCCGCCGCAGCGCTTGAGGTAGGCCTCGTGGGTGACGTCGATGAACTTTCGGACGGCCTCGGGGTTCATGGTGTCGAGATAGGCGGCGCCGTTGAACCAGGAACTGGGGTCGTCGTGCTTCCAGTAGACGACGGCGAGGCGGCGGCCCTTCGCGGCGGCCCTGGGGAGGCGCGCCAGCGGGCGCGCCTCCAGGAGTTCGCGGCTGTCCCTTCCCGTGGCGACCTCATAGATGGCGAGGGTGTTCTCGGCGGGGTAGTCGCCGAGGGCGGCCGCGGTTTCGCCCTCGGCGCAGTAGAGGCCCTGCTCGCGGTATCTGACCTCGCGGGTGACGAGGCTGCCTGCGGCGCCGCTGGGCCAGCGGTCCTCGTCATAGAGCCAGGCGTCCAGACCGAGTTTCTTCGCCTCGTCGACGCAGGCGCCGATGCAGCGGAACCACTCGGGCGAGAGATAGGGGGTGCCCAGGCCGACGCGCGCATGCATGAAGAAGCCGCCCAGCCCCATTTGCTTGAAGATGCGGATCTGCCGTCGGAGTTCCTCTGGCTCCAGTTTGCTGTTCCAGGCCCAGAAGGGGGCGCCGCGGAATGCGGCGCCTGGCGCCGCGACTTGCGAAAGCAGATTCTTCAGCATGGTGGGAATGGGATTGGAGAACAGGCAGGGGAGGCGGCGGGATCAGCCCTCGTTGCCGAGGAAGCCGTCGTTGAAGTTGACGGATTTGTAGCCGTGGTCCCGAAGGATGGCGAGGCCGCGCTCGATGCGCTGGAGGTGGTCGGGCAGGTAGTTGAAATAATGCGGGAACGAGTACTGCTCGTGGGTGACGATGGCGATGGCGTCGCACTGCGAGGGATGCTCGGCGACGGCGTGCATCGTGGCGTCGAGCTGCTCCATCGGGAGGAGGTTGAAGCAGGTGCCGTCAAAGCAGTACGTGAGGCCGCGGCGGAAGTCGTGCCAGAGGCGGTGCGACTTCAGATACTGGGATTCGGGGAGGTTCAGGAAGAAGCCGATGTCGCAGATGGAGGTGGCCTCCTGGCTCACCGAATCCTCCAGGCCCGTCGAGCAGTCGAGGAAGCCGCCGCACAGGCACTTGACGCCGCGCTTCTGGAGGGCGTCCAGGCCGCTGGCGCGGCACATGCCCCAGTGGATGACCTGAGGCGCCGCGAAGGTCGCGGGCCCCGCGAAGCGCTCGATCTCGCGCCGCACCAGGTCGTAGTCGGCGGCGAGCTTGTCCCCGCCGACGTTCTGGTAGGGGCGGTCGGGGAACTCGGAGTAGGCGTGGAAGGCGAGGCGGAGCCAGTCGGCGTTGTCGGCGAACTCGTCGCGGTAGCAGTCGGGCATTTCGGCCATGGTCCACTTCTTTTCGTCGTGGTCGTTGCGGTAAAAGCAGTTCAGGACGATCTTGTTGCCGAACTGCTCGTGCATCCGCTTCCAGAACGCCAGATAGAAATGGTCGAAGGCGCGCTTCGGGCGTTCGCGGGTGAGGTCGGTCAGGAAGAAGGAGTGGTCGTCCGCGAAGAAATGGTATCGACGGAAGGACTTGCGGTCCCAGATGACCTTGACCTCGGTGACGGTGCGCCCGCAGGTGCCGTCGGTGGCGGCGGTGATGGTGTTCTCGTGCGCAGTGAGGGACAGCTCGGCGGAGA
The DNA here is from genome assembly GCA_016287975.1 of Lentisphaeria bacterium. The sequence continues at coordinate 5,720 of JAEEXV010000337.1, forward strand.
ACTGCTTGCCGCAGCGTTCGGCGACGACGCCGTTGACGAGCACGGGCTCGGGGGTGTCGCAGAGCCCGCAGACGCGGATGGAGAGGGCCTCGGAGGTCTCGTGGCCGTGGTTGCGGTTCAGCACCGCGCCATGGCGGGGATAGGTGATTTCAAGCATGATGAAGATCCAGTTGAGGGTGGTCGGGGAATCGGTCAGAATCCCGCATACTGTAACACACCATGGGCGGTTTTCCTGCCCCGCAACCACTGAATTCGGCATTTGGCGGCGCGGGAAGCGAAGCCGCTACCGCACCAGCGCGAGGAAGTCGAGGATGCGCTCCTCGAAGCCCTTTACGATCTTGTTGTTGTGGCCGACGCGGGGCACCATGACCAGTTCGACCTTCGGCGCGCCGAGTTTCTTCAGCTCGGCGGCCAGCGTGCGCGACTGCTCGGGCGGCACCTTCGCGTCCGTCTCGCCGTGGATGATCAGCAGCGGAATGTCCTTCAGGACGCCGAGATAGTTCATGGGATTGCGGGATTCGTAGAACTCCTTGCGCTCGGCGTAGTAGCCGCCATAGGCCGCCTTGATGCTTTTCTTGTATTCGCCCTCGCAGAAGGCCCTGATGTCGGCGGGCCCGAAGATGTCGCAGACCGCGCTCACGCGCTTCGGGTGGCGCCCCGCGTAGAGCAGCGCGGACATGCCGCCCATGGAGCATCCGATCACGGGGAAGCGGCCCAGATCCATCTTCAGGGCCGCGGCAAGATGCGCCAGCATCGCGTCGATGTCCTTTTCCGCCTGGGCGTTGAACCAGGTGGCGTGGAGCGGAGGGACGGCGACGACGATGTTCCGCTCGGAGCAAAGGCGGCGGAACTTCGCGAAGCCAGGAGACCCGAAGTTGCCCGCGGTGCCTGGGGCGGCGCCGCGGCCGTGCAGGAAGAGGAGGAAGCGGGCGGGCTTCCCGATCTGGAATCCCTCGGGCAGGAAGAGATAGCCCTTCCTTCCGTCGCCGAACTGGAAGGTGCCTGTCTTCGGTGCCGCCTCCGTCGCCTCGCCGAGGCGCTGCAGGGTGGTCGGGGAGAGGATGGCGCACTGGGACTGGGGCACGACTGGAAGCAGCCCGCTGCCGACGGCGTAGCTGATGACGGCGACGCTGCCGTCGGCGAGCTGGACGGCGGAGGGATAGCCGCTGTCGGTGTTGCCGCTGTCCCACGAGATGAAGGCGGAGTGCCTCGGATTCCAGGTCCTGCCGTGGTCGTGGCTGATGGCGACCTTGATGCCGTAGGGGCGGATACGGTGGCCGAAGGCCGCGAAGAGCCGCCCGTCGGCGAGTTTGACGATGGTGGCGGGGTGGATACCCTTGGGCATCAGCGGTTCGGGCTTGCTCCAGGTCTCGCCGTTGTCGGCCGAGCGCAGCAGGAGGCTCGCCTCGTGGCTGCGGGCGATGGCGAGGAGGCGGCCAGGGGCGGTCTCGACGAAGGCGACCTCGCTGCAGGAGGCGATCACCTTCGGGGGCTGCCACGTCCTCCCGCCGTCGGTCGAGCGGAGGAAGCCGCCGCCCTTCCAGTACCACGGCACGAGGAGGTCGCCGTTGGCGAGGGTGATGCCCTGGCCGTAGACGCTGGAGTCAGGGTAGCCCTCGAAGACGATGGGGCGCTTGGGGCTCCAGGTCCTGCCGCCGTCCGCGGATTCCGTCTGGAACAGGGAGAAATGGCCGTATTTCAGGTTGTAGTCGCCCTTTTCGTTGTAGGCGTTGTTCTCGGCATAGAGGACGATGATGCGGCCGTCGCGCGTCACGAGCGCGGCGGGGTTGCGGTCGTCGTATTTGCTGTCGGCGACCACCGTCGGCTTGCTCCAGGTCCTCCCGCCGTCCTCGCTGTGGATCCAGTCGAGGCGGCCGCCGATGCCGACGTGGGTGGCGCCCGCGCGGATCACCGCGCCGAGCCGCTGTCCGCCCAGATGGAGCAGCACGGGGAAGTAGCCGCAGTTGCGGGAGGCGAGGACGCGCGGCACCTCCAGGCGGCGCGTGCCGCCGTCCTCAGGGGTGTCGTAGGTCATCTTGAACTTCGAGTCGTCGGCGGGGGTGCCGCTGACCTCGAAGTCGTCGAAGGCGAGGACGCCCATGCCAGAGCGCAGCCCGACGCGCCCCTCCGCGAGCACGCCGTCCTCCTTTTCGAGGACGACCTTGCCGTCGAGGCGGACGGTGATCTTCTTCCCGACCGCGGTGACTTCGCCCTCATGCCAGACGCCAGGGGCGATCTTGACGCCCTCCGCACGCGCGACCACGATCCAGATCGTGTTCGTGGAGCGCCGCGCCAGCACGACCTGCGAGTGGAGCACGTCATAATGGACCCAGTAGAAGTTGAAGCAGTCCTTCGCGCGGAAGACGAGCCCCGCCGCGCGGACGAGGGAGGCGCTGCCCTGGGGGTTGAAGCGCACCTTCAGGCGGCAGTCGCGGAAGGACTTCTTGTCCAGGAACATCAGTCCGCCGTTGAACATCTGGTCGAGGTGGCGCACGGCGCCGCCCTTGAACTCCCACTTGCCGCTGTGGACGACCCAGTTGGGCGCGCCGCTGGCGAGGGCGTAGTTGTCGAAGGAGTCCTTGAAGGAGACGGGCGCGGCGGCGAGGGAGATGACGGCGAGCAGAAGCGGCAGGATGGCTTTCATGATTCGATGCGCTTGTGGGTTGGGAAACGGCGGGACGGCAGGCGGACGGGCTACGACACCACGAAGTCCAGCGTGTATTCGCCAGGGGCGACGCGGTATTTCTCCTGGAGGGCGGGGCCGCAGCTGCGGGTGCCGACGCCGCGTTGGACGGCGTCCAGATGCAGGAACCACCGCCGCTGCGGGGGCAGTTCATGCCAGTGGCGCGCCGCGAAGAGCGCCGTGTCGGCGTATGGCAGGATGGAGAACTCGAAGGGGGCGGCGAGGGCCGCGATGCGCAGTGGCGATGCCTGGCCGCGCAGAACCAGTTCCCGCACCTGCGTGCGGTTGCCTGCGCTCTGCGGCATGATGTAGTTTCCAGGCAAATCCCGGATGGCGGCGGCATGGCGCCCGAAGAGCGCGGCGGCGTCGCGGTCGCAGTAGTTCTCGTGGGGGCCGAGGCCAGCGTATTCGACCTCGTCGAAGCCGAGGGGGAGTTCCCACAGCAGGCCGACGCGCGGGAGATCCTCGAAGGCCTGCGGCACCACGAAGCGGTTCTCGACCTGGATGCGGCCGCCATCGAGCGCCGTGAGACGCATCTCGTGGAGAATCGCGGCGCCGTCAATCCCCGGCGCGGTGACGCGGCGAACCACCAGCGCCGCGCGGCCCGTGGCCTCGACTCCGGCGACCGTCGCCTGCATTCGGTCATAGCCCAGCCTGCTCCACACGTCCGCAGGGCGTCCCGCGTTGTTCAACTGCGGCAGCCGATGCCCGTCATTGTCGGTCGGCGCGCGGTAGAACCACGGCTCCAGCCCCGACATTTCCTCCCCGCCGCGCTGCCAGAGGGCCTCGCCCGTCCCGCGCCGAATGGCGACCGACAGCGGACCAGACTCCAGCAGAATCCCGTTGGACGATGAGGTCAGGATGCCTGGCGCGCCGCCACGGGGGACGGGAGGCGCGGCCAACTGGATCGGCAGCGCGAACTGCTCGTGGGCGACCTCGAAACCCGCCTCCGCGTGCCACGCGCCGCGTTTCAGCAGCACGCGGAAGGTCAGGTGGACGAGGCGGCCCCGCCAGCGCTTCCAGTCGGGGTAGCCGACCCGCAGGCGCGCCCTGGCGCGGAACTCCGCGGGGATCCTCGGCATGGGCAGGGCGCGGGTCTGGACGACGCGGCCGTCCACCAGGAAGTCGCACTGCAGCCTGAAGGCGCTCCAGTCGCTGAAATACTGGCGGTTCTCGAGTTCGAAAATCCCCTGGGCGAGGTCGACCGCCGCGAAGCGCACTGGCTGCGCGAGATATTTGTATTCGAAGAGGCCAGGATGGACGTCGCGCTCGGCGCCGACGAGGCCGTCGCAGACGAAGTTGCCGTCGTTGGGTTCGTCGCCGAAGTCGCCGCCGTAGGCGAGAGATTCCCGCCCTGTCTTCTTGTCGCGTTTGTAGAGCGCGTGGTCGCACCACTCCCAGATGAAGCCGCCCTGGAGGCCCTCGCAGGTATCGAAGGCCTTGAAGTAGTCCTTGAGTTCGCCGTTGCTGTTGCCCATCGCGTGCGAATACTCGCACATGATGTAGGGGCGCGGGTCGGCAGCGGCGATGCGGCTCCATTCGTGGAGCTTCGACACGGGCGGATACATCGGCCCCACGATGTCCGTGAGGAAGAGGTTGCGGCCGGGGATCGTGCGATAGACGGGGCTGTACATCGCCCCCTCGTAGTGGACCAGGCGGGACGGGTCGCGGAAGCGCACATAGCCCGCCATCGCGGCGTGGTTCGGGCCGCAGCCCGATTCGTTGCCGAGGCTCCAGACGAGCACCGACGGGTGGTTCTTGTCCCGCTCGACCAGATGGGCCGCGCGCTCCACGTAGGCGGGCGCCCAGACGGGATTGTGGCTCAGGCTGCGGTAGAAGGCGTGGTTCTCAAGGTTCGCCTCGTCCCAGACGTAGAAGCCGTATTCGTCGCAGAGGTCGTAGAACGCGGGGTCGTCGGGATAGTGCGAGGTGCGGATCGCATTGATGTTGAAGCGGCGCATCAGCGTGAGGTCGCGCACCATGTCCGCGCGGGTCAGCGTGCGCCCCGTGCGCGGATTGGACTCATGGCGGTTCACCCCGTGGATCCGCACTGGCTGTCCGTTGACCAGGAGTCTGCGCTGGCTGATCTCCACGCGGCGGAAGCCGACGCGCACGGCGGTGTGCTCCACCTCGCGGCCATCTGGATCGACCAGCGCGACCGCGAGTTTATACAGCACGGGATGCTCCGCGCTCCACGCCCGAATCCCCGGCAGCGCGCACTCCATGCATTCGTCGGGAATGCCCGCACCCGCCAGATCGCCGTCGATGCGGCAGCCCACGGCCGCGCACTCCAGGGGGAAGCCGCGCACCGCCTTCCCCGAGGCGTCGTAGAGCCGAGCCCGCAGGCGCCACCCGCGCACCGCCTCCCCAGGCGCCCCGAAGCGCACCGCCCCCTGCACCTTCAGGTGCCCCGTGCGGCAGTCCTCCTCCAGCGTCGCGCACGCGAAGAGGTCCGCGATGTGCGTGGCGGGACGGCTCGCCAGATAGACCTCGCGCACGATGCCGCCGTGCCACCACATGTCCTGGTCCTCGATGTAGTTCGCGTCCGACCATTTGACCACCAGCACACACAGGTCGTTGCCCCCCGCGCGGCAGAAGTCCGTGATGTCGAACTCGTGCGCGCCCCGCGAATCCTTCGCGAAGCCGACGTCACGCCCGTTCACCCGCACCGCAAAGCAGCTCTCCACCCCGTCGAAGTGCAGGATCACGCGGCGCCCCCGCCATCCCTTCGGAACGGTGAAACTCCGACGGTAGATCCCCGCAGGGTTCTTCCTCGGAACCTGCGGCGGCATCTCGCCATACGGCATCTTGACATTGGTGTAGTGCGGACGGTCAAAACCCTGCACCGTCCACGCCCCGGGAACCGCGATCTCATCCCAGCCGACGCATTCCGCGTCCAGATCCCCGTCCGTGAGAACCGCTGGATCCTCCACATACCGAAACCGCCACCGCCCCGACAGCGACATGCAGTTCGGACCATGCTCCGCCGTGCCCGCGCACGACAGCGCCTCCGCCTCCGTGCTAAACGAAAAACACGTCGCACGCACTGGCAGCGTGCCAGCGCTCAACGTCTCGGGCGACTGCCAAAGCAGACTCTGCAGCAACATGGAGCTCTCCCCTGTGGCAATGGTTTGCATCAATGACCTAACCTTTCCCATATTATAATTGTTTTTTATGACAATTCAAGGTTTTTTGGCCGATTCCCAGGCAAAATCACGCCGCGGCAACGATATTTGTCATAAAAATGCCCCGCGTGCTGGGGGACCCCGGACCCCGGACCCCGGACCCCGGACCCCGGACCCCGGACCCCAGACTCCAGACCCCAGACCCCAGACCCATCGGGGAGCCCAGCGTTCCGTGCCGCCCCAAAATTGGGGCGGGAAATGACCCCGGACCCCAGACCCCAGACCCATCGGGGAGTCCAGCGTTCTGTGCCGCCCCAAATGGGGCGGTTCATTATGAGTTTTGCAAGATTATGTAGCACTAAATTATTGGCAAGAGCCTGCGCATACTCCTGCCTTCTGCCTTATGGCAGCAGCTTTACAGGAATGCTATGTTCCCCAAGAGGGTCGGTAAAACCGCCATTTCGGGAAGCAAGGCGACTTCGTGAAATCTGGCAATGCGCGGCCACCGTGGAGAAACGCGGCATTCCCGCCCGGGGAAGCCCCCGCAAGGGGGCGCCGGAGCATAGCCAGGGGTGGAGCGAGCCGCGAAGCGGCGAGCGGAACCCCTGGAAGGGCGCCGCAGACAGGCTGGCGCC
>JAEEXV010000338.1 GCA_016287975.1 Lentisphaeria bacterium
ATAAACAGACCCCTATTTTTTGCAGTTTATGACAAAAACATGGATGTACTATATCGTCCATCCGATGTCCTGCCACGCGGCATGGTTGATTTCCCCCAGGCGCCTGCGCTGCACGGGCCATGCCGGCCATACCGACTCTGCCGGCAAAACTGACCATGCCGGCCATGCCGACTTTGCCGGTAAAACTGACCATGCCGGCCATGCCGCACCAAGCGGCCGCGCAGGAGCGCGGCCCTCCCGTTGCTTCACAAGACGGGCGGCCGCGCCCTTACCGCATCACGATCACGGCGCATTCCTCCGGGGCGAGACGGACGCGCAGGCGGAGGGTGTCCGGGTCTTCGGCGAGCAAGAAATAGGGTTTGTCGCAGGAATGGAGCCGGCGGGGGCCCTTGGTGATGGCGGCGTCGATGGTCGCGGTCTCCGTCTGGGCGGGGTTCTCGACGATGACGACTACGGCGCCGTCGAGCGCGTGGTAGGCGATCAGCCGCCCGGCGCTGATGGTGGCCTCCGGGCGCGCGAGCATCCGCATGACCGCCTGCGCCGCCTCGTTGATGAAGCGGCTGATGCTGTCCCAGGCGAAGCCCGGCCGCTCGTGCAGTTCGTCGGGGCGGACGAGCTGCTGCCGGCCTCGTCAAGCCACGCGAGCGCGGCAGCTGCGCCGCCGCGGCGTCGCCACTGCTCGTATGCGTACGACACCACTTCGGCGGCGGAGTTGCGCACATCGGGGATGGTCGGATAGGGCGATTCCGCAACGTAGGATTCGTGGGCGCGGCGGGACTCATGGCTACTGAAGAAGACCGGGGGGCCGCAGGGGCTTTTCAGGCGGGAACGTCCGGCGCGGCGCCATCCGGCAACTCGACCCAGGAGGCCACTTTGCCGTCCGGACGCCGCCGCACGAGGCTGAAGAGGGGAACAACGCGTTTACTATATAGTGTCGCTGGCCCTTTCTTTCCCGTCTCATCATTTCAGCGTTGCGCGGATGATGATGAAATCGTGCTTCTTAAGCGAGAATCTGACCTTGCCGCCAAGTACTTCAAGGGGCGTGCCGCTTTCGTCATTCCGTGCGGAGGCGACAGCGCGACCATAGTCCATTTCAGCGGTGCAGTCTGCGTCGGCAAATCCACCAACAAATGTAAATATCTCTTTTCCAAGTATATATGTTACTTGCTTTAGATTGCCGTCGCTGCATTTGACAGGAGAGTTTGGCTCCCAGTAGTTATAGACCACGCACTCGTCCTTCCATGTTCCGAACTCATAGAATCTGTCCAGAATGTCTTTGACAAGATAGTAGTCCGAACCTCTTGGGCAGGTTGGCAGGATCTCGTGGGGTAGGAGGGAGGCGAGTTCCGTGCGCGTCGCCCAAGTCCTCTGCGCGGCTGTCTTCGCCCCTTTTATGCCGTCGAGAACGGTCGGGAAGCAGCCTGCCTGGCGTCCCGAACAGACCGTTCGCATGTAGTCGGGGGTGAAGCGTTCCTGGAAATCATTGACGCCGTACTTCCATTCCATTCCCTGCGTATTCATGGCCAAACCATTTGTAACAAGGATGTTGGTATTTGTGTGGTGGACGGTGATCCACGGTTTGATCCCCCATTCCATCAACGTCACAGCAAGACGGCGGTTGTATTCGCGCATTCGCCACAGACCCATTGAGGGATGGACGTTGCCGTCGTCGTCAATCCAGGCCCCGTTTGTCGCCCAGGAAGTTCCAGCGGCGAGAAATACGTTGTCGTTGTAGATTCCCTTGAAACCATGCTCCAGCATCTTGATCAGATAATAGAGGGCGTAGTCGACATAAGATTCGTTGAGCATCTGGCCGCCTTTCCATTCGTCTCGCATGACGGGATATTCAGGCAGTTTTGCCGTCGAGTCATTGTTGCATGTGTAGCAGTACATGAACCCCTTGTCTTCATCAACGCCATGAAGTCCTGCCGCGACTCTGAATCCAGAGTGAATCTCGCGGTCGAAGAACGCCCGCGCCTCTTTGCGGGACATGGAATTGACCCATCCAGTTTCGCCCGTTCCGAACACGTTCATCAGACGATCGACAAATGATTTCAGGTACTGTTCGTCGATTACGCCGGTCCTCCTGGTCTCCATCATCTTGTCCCAGACGGTATAGTCCTCGAATGCGGGATATCGGGCTGGCCACCATGTGTAGCATCCCCAGATGGGATTGGAATACATGGCGCGCGAAACCTGCGTGCCCTTCTTGGTGAACTGGTCTCTCCAGCCGCGCCATCCTTTGGGCATGGGCTTGACAGGCGAAGCGAGCAGCGCAAATGTGATGGTATTGTCGCTCAATAGTTTTTGTGGCTCGTTGAGGAAATTGAGCCGAATTACAATCGTGCCATCCTCTTCGCGGATAAGTTCAACGCCGTCTCGGGCACTGGAATGGCACCAGCCCTTGTCCCAGTCGGCCGCATAGCAGATGCCCCTGTAGTCATCGCCGACCCAGATGTA
>JAEEXV010000339.1 GCA_016287975.1 Lentisphaeria bacterium
CAACACCGATGCCGTCCAGCTTCCCGCCATGAACTTCGCCACCATGCTCTTCAATGGAGAGCACATCCGTCAAGCCTCGACGCCGATGCTCCACAATGGCAAGGACTTGCTGGACAACTACGGCATCGAGATGTTCGCCACCGAACTCTCCAGCCTCCCCCTCGGACTCACCAACGCAGTCTATCTCCCCGCCGACGTCCTCCTTCCCGAAAACGGCGGCGGCAAGGAGAAACCTGAACTCTACGTCTTCCGCATGACACAAGCCGGCCTCGCCGGAACCCTCCCCCACAACACCATGCTCGCCCAGGACCGAGTACATTATGGTCTGCTGGACAAAGTATTCCGCATCTACGAGGCCTTCGGCGTCCCGCAGGCAAAATTCCACGGCTACTGGACGAAGCCCGCCGCCGTCACAGACGCCCATGGCATCTACGTAAGTTGCTACACCGCAGAGGACCGTTCGCGTGTCCTGGCGGTCATCTCGCATCTCGCCAAGGACCACGATGACCAGGAGTTCTCCGTCACCTTCGACTGGCCGAAGCTCGGCATCTCCGCCCCCCTTCCCCACGCCACAGAACGCCTCACCGCATCGGATCCGGAATATCAGGAACTCTACCGACTCCGCTCCGAAAACCACATCGACGCTCGCCGCGCTCCCCTCGACCTTGGTGAATTCGGATGCGAAATCCTCGGCTGGGACGGCAATACCCTCCGGCTCCGCCTCAAACACCACTGCTTCGCCATCGTCGAACTCACGCCGTAGGCGTTTCAGGTTCCAAACGACTTCGCAACTGCCGTCAAGGACATCAAGCTTACGATTCAGCAGGCGCGTGCCTCCACCACCACACAAATCCTCGCAATCCATCCCCGAAGATGGTGCTGAACATGCCCGCAAGGAGAAGCGAAACAAATGGAAACTATATCTTTAACTTGCCTAATGGGTAAATGGGACGGATGGGACATTGGCTTGCGATAACCTTGTCCCGTGTGTCCCGGATGTCCCGTATGTCCCGGAAACCAGGCAAGTAAACTGTATCATTCCCAAAAGTTTCGTTTGGCAGAGAATCATGAAATATGGCGGAAACGCGGACATGAAATCTCGCGCTTCCGTATAACAACGCAGGGTGCGTAGGCCGATAGAACTCCCCTTTTCCTATTCCTTCACCAGGTCGAAGTGGCTGAAGTTGGCGCCGCGCAGGAAGAGGAAGCGCAGGACGTGGGTGCCCTCCGTGAGCTGGATACCGGAGAGTTCCGCGATGGTGTCGGGTGTCCAGTGGCGCCCCTCATGGGCCTCGAGGTGGAACTCGCCAGCCAGCGCCCCATCCACGAAGAGCAGCACGACGCGCTTGTCCTCGGTAGGCGTCCCGTATTCGAGTTTAATTGTATAATTTCCTGATTCCAAAGCATTTATTGTGTAATTCACCCACTCCATGGCATCCACATAGCCCACGACGGCCTCACTGCAGTCCACGCTCTCTCCTGGGCGGAAGGCGCCGGTCTTGTCGGTCTGATTGGCGGGCGTGGTGTCATAATACGCCACGTCCTGCCCGCCTTCGTCGTAGTGGGACATCATCACGCGCCCCGGCACGGTCGCGGCGACTCCCTGGTAGGGCGTGCTCTGACGGCCGTTCTGGAGGGAGATGAGGTGCCAGTCGGGCTTGCTGTAGGCGACCTTCCCGTTGGCGTCCTGCACCATCACGGAGAATGCATGGATGCCCTTGCCGAAAGGAATCGGTATTCCGGTGCGTCCGGGCTTCACGAAATTGGTGGTGCTGTAGAATTTCGGGGTAAGCGAGACAGTGAACTCGTAGGGCGGTTCGGTCTTGTAGTCCACCAGGAACCCGGAGTCCATCAGATAGACGCCGGTGATGGGCGCCTGCGATGTTTCGGATGGCGTCACCTCGACTTCGAAGGTGAGCTTGCGGCCCTCGGGAAGGATGAACTCCTCCGCGCCCTGGCAGGTGACCTGGACGGACGGCAGGTCGTCCTGCGGGAAGCCCCAGATCTTCACGTAGTCCACCTCGAACTGGTCGGGGAAATGTCCGTCCTTGGGATCGCCGCCGGAGCGTCCAAGAGATGCGGAGACGATGGCGGAGAGCGGCATGGTGCAGGTTCCGTGATGGAAGGCGTCGAAGGTCACGCTGGTGTACGGGCTGTGACTGGCAGTGCTTTCGATCAACTTCCCGTTCAGGTAGTAGGAGATTTCGAACGGCGTCCATTTGCAGCCCACGACATAGAAGTCCTCGATGGAGCCGGGCAGATGGCTGCCGTAATTCCAGCTCTTCAGGCCGCCGCCGGCGAACATGTGGAGGTTGTGGTCCAGAATGTCGCGAGGAGGACCGCCGGGGACCAGCGGCCGCAGGTAGTAGTCCTCGTAGATGTCGATTTCAAAGCCGTCCACGAAGGCGTTGGAAGGTTGCGGCACGCAGAGCCAGAAGGCGGACCACCAGCCATGCTCCTTGCGGAACTTCACGCGCGCCTCGAAGTAGCCGTAGAGGAAACGCGGCTTGCTCCAGAGGCTGACGCTCTCCAGCGCGGTGTGGTCCTTGTTCCAATCGGCCTGGATGACAAGCTTGCCGTCCTTGAAATGCATCAGCTTTGGGTTGCACTTGTAGGCAGACATCTCCCACTTGTCGGTGTCGAGTTCCGGTCCGTCGAAGTCGTCCTCGAAGACCAGCGGCCAGCCCGCCTTGTCGGGGTCGAAGGCGGGGTCGATGTCGATGATGAAAGGCACGCGGGTCTCGCCATTGTCGTTCTCGGCGGTTCCGCAGAGAATGTTGTCCAGCGTGATAGTGGAGTTCGGCGCCACTTGCAAGGCGACCTCTGCCTCCGGGCAGTTGGCAAAGAAGGTATTGGTGCCGTGGAAGGTGCGACTGGAGCTGTCCACCAGGCTGTCCACGGTCAGGAAGTAGTCGCCTGCGCGGTTTCCAGCCAGCAGGAAATCCGCTGGAAGCACCCTCGTCGGAACTTCGACGGAGTTCACGGGATTGCCGCCCTCTAGGAACTTCACATGCATCATCTCCGCATTCTTCTGGAACTCGATGACGGCATCGAAGCGCCGTTCTCCACAGGTCGCCACAAGCGAAAGGCCGCCATCGACCGCCGGGTCGCCGAAATTCTGGATACGCATCCCGAAGGCCAGGTAGGAATTGGCGTCCGCAGGCATCGTGAGGCGGTTCTTCGCGGGAACAATGTCCACGGCGGTCGCAGATGCCGTGAAGACGCCCTGCCCCGTCAGCGCAAGCAGCCCCGGCGTGGGATAGCCCTGGATGACGGTGGGATTGC
>JAEEXV010000340.1 GCA_016287975.1 Lentisphaeria bacterium
CCGCCCCGCTCCATGCGGCCCGTGTGCCGGCGGGCTTGCCCGCCGGAAAGGCCCCGCCGGCCCGGCCTCACCTCTCAGCCTGGTAGACTGCGGGGCCGCCCGCGAAAAACCACCCCTCCTCCCCCGCCCAGACCTGCTGGAGTTCGAACGGGGCCTCCACGCGCCCCAGCGGCTTCCCGTCCCCCGAGAAGAACAAGATGGCCTTCTGTCCGAGCACGGCGATTTCGCGCCGCGTCGGATGGGCGGCGACCATCTTCGGCTGGAACGGCAGGTCGGCGCTCCAGAGCGGCTTGCATCTGCCGTCGACGACCAGCAACTGGTTCATCTTGGTGACCAGCAGCGCCTCGGGACGGCGGTCCCCCGTCACGTCGCCGACAGTCCAGTCCACGAACAGCCGCCTGAGATCCTTGTCGCCAGGGCCGAAGTTGAGCTGCGCCTTGGGTCTCCCCTGCGCGTCGTAGAGATTCAGCCAGCAGTACATCCCCTGCGCGTCGGCCAGCACCTCGGTCTGCCCGTCCCCGTCGAAGTCCGCGACGAAGGCCTTGGTGCGGAAGAGCGACCCCCACGTGTTGAAGTGCCGGAAACCAGGCATGTTCTGAATATAGTTCAGGGAGTTTTTCCCGCTCCTGCTGTTGTAGGTCCACATGTTCGCGCCGTCCGTGGAACTGTGCCGCACGCAGATGGCATCGCACGATCCGTCTGGCTGGTCGAGCAGCGTGATCTCACGGCACGGCCCCCACGTCTGCCGCAGCCGCGCGACCAGACGCCCCCGCGCGTCCAGCACCTCCATCGTGCAGGCGCTTCCCGCATAGACGCGCCCGCCCCTTGCCGCCAGGCTGAAAACGCCTGGATAGGCCGACTTGAACCAGTAGTATTTCTGCGTCGCCTCGACGCTCGGCTCCATCCTGGAGGTGAAGCTCCAGAGCTTCCGCCCGCTCTGGTCGAAGGCGGCGACCTCCTCCCCCGCCGTCCCCGCATAGAAGACGCCGTTGTCGAAAGCCGCGCACTGCACCAGTGCGCCCAGCGCGAAGCGCGCCGTGACACGCCCCTTCCCGTCCAGCGCCAGCAGCTCCTTGCCCGCGCCCGCGAGCATCCCGCCAGGGAACGGCTTGACGAAGGTCAGCGCGTTCGGCAGTTCCGCCACCTTCCGATAGGATGCCGACGGCGGCGGCGCCACCGCCCGCGACCTCTCCGACGCAAAGGGCACGGACGGAATCGCGTATCCTGGGCGTGCCGACGTCTGGATCCGCGCCTCCCCCGTTTCATCCAGGGTGACGGTCTTCCCCAGAAAGGTGCAGACCGCGCCTGGCGGCCCCGCCAGGACCGCCTCGCCGCCGAACTCCCAGTCCACCATGACTGGCTGCTCCGCGCGCAGGCATCCGTCCAGCCGCCTCACTTTGACGCCCGCGATGCGCTTTTCCTCCAACAGCACCAGTTCCCCGTCGCCGACACCCGTGCATTCCCCGCTGAACGCCAGCATCGGCGCGAGGGTGCGGAAGACGGCGGCGTTGTCCCCATGCGCCACGCCCTGCACGGGGTTCCGCGCATCCTCGAGGCCGACCAGGGTGAAAGTCGTGGTGCGCGCCTGGCCAGAGACGCGCCGCTTCAGCACCACGTCGGCGTCGGAACGCTGCAGGAAAGCACCCGCCGAAGCCACGATGACTGGACGCCGCGCCGCCAACGGGCGGAACGAGAGGCCCGCCGCCGCCATCCACGGCGTGGGGCAGTTCGGATGGACGGAGGCGACTTCCAGTTCCAGGAGGTGCCGCCCCTTCTTCAAATCCAGCGTCCCGAAGGGGACGGTGCGCGCCGTCATGCCCTCGCCCGCCGCCGCATAATGCGGGACGTCCGAAGCCATTCGTTTGCCGTCTAAATAGATGTGAATAGTCCCCGCGCGGAGTTTGAAATTGTAGAGCAGCAACGAGAACTCGCCGTGCAAATCCTCGTCCAGAATGAACTCCGCCGTCCCACGGTCACCGGGCTTTTTCGTCTCAAACAGCGACATGCGGGCGCCCGACGAAGTGGGGCACGTGGGGACGCCCCCCAGTTTCATCTGGACCAGTTTCATCCCCCACGTCTCCTGGTTCGCCAGCCGCACGCGGCTGCCTTCGGGCGGCATGGCCTCCGACGCCGTCTGGAAGTTCGCCTGGATGGTCAGGTCGTCTCCTGGCTCCCGTGGAGTGATGGTGTCCGCGATGACCGCGAAGCCGCGCCTGCGCAGTAGAATGGTCCGCCGCCACTCCGAATAGGCGTGACGCGGCACGCCCCCCTGAAAACCCACGCTCTGGCCTGCCTGCCCGTGGAAATAGACCTCGCCGAGCGTGGGAATCTCCTTCTCCGTGCTCCCGTTGCGGTAGGTCTGCACGAAGTTGCCGAAGCCCCCCAGAATCGGCACGCCGTTGATGCGCAGCCCATAGATGCTGAGCAACTTGAACGGCGTCCGATAGCCCTCGTTGAAGCAGTTGAGGCACAGCCAGTCCCCCGTCGTGTCCAGGGTGTCCCGCCACGACAGCCCCAGATACGCGCGCTCCGCGGGCGCGGCGACGCCCATCCGCCTGCGCTCCGCCGCCGCCATCGGCGCGGCCGTCCATGCGTCCACGAGTTCCGTCGGCGCGCGTTTGGGGATGTTCCCCGTGGGGCGGAAGCCCGCGCCCAGCAGCATCCTGCCCTTTGGAAACGGCGGCATCAGATCCGCGTACCAGAGGAACTTGCCGTCCCCAGTGTAGTCGGCGGCGAGGTGGAAGACCTGGCGGCAGGCCGTGCGGCACATGTCGCCAGAGGCGCTCCCGTCCCACTGCGTCTCCCAGAACTTGATGGCGTTCGCAAGCGCGCCGCGGGGATTGAAGGGCGCATCCCCCGAAAGTGTGAAATAGGTGAGCGCGGGATTGATGGAGCCGGAGATGAACCACTCGGGGATCCCCAGTTCCCCCTCGATCCATCCGTCGGGGTCGTTCGCGGGACGGAAGGCCGCACGGCAGCGCCGCAGCACATCCTCCCACTTGCCAGAGGGATAGTCGCGCTGGAAATAGCGCCCCAGCGCATACAGGGAGATGTGCGCCCATTGCCCGTGGCGGGAGGGCGTGATCTCCAGGAGCTCCCGCGCGCTGGTGTAGCGGTAGTGGTTGTCATACTGCCGCGCGAAGGCCCGCGTCACCTTCAGGCGCTCCGCGTCGCTGAAGACGGGATGCTCCTCGACCAGGTCCCACAGGAGAATCATCTGGCTCGCGCAGTAGTGGTACGGCGCCTCCAGGGGGATCTCAGGGCGGTCGAAACTCTCGGCGTTGAAGCGCTTGAGATCCGCCTGCGCCCTGACGTCGGGGAAGGCCAGCCGCAGGAACTCCCGCGCATACTCAGGATCGCCCGTCTGGTAGAAGAGCGAGAGCACCCCCGAAATGAGATTCCAGCCGTAGTAGCCGCCCCCCGATACAGGATAGTTCTCGTTCCGATAGAGGTCGTAGGGCTTCTGGAACGATGGCACGCGCAACTTCATCAGATGCCCCGCGACCGCAGGCCCCCGCTCCAGCAGCGCCGCCGCCTCGACCGCCCCCGCGTCCTCGCTGCCGCCGCACAGAATCACGTTGAATCCGCCGCCCGTGGGGTTGTGGATGCTGCGCAGTTCAAAGCCGCCCTTCCCTGGGTAATGCAGATCCGTGAGGCAGAAGCCGCGCCGATAGAGGGTGTCGATGACGGAGTTGTCAGCCCGATTGCCCAGCACGACGACGTGCTGGGCAATCGGAAAATTTACGTCTTGGGGCGTCTTGACGGTGCCGCCGAACCGTTCCGCGAGCCGTTGCGCCGCCTGCCGCAGCGGCGGCGAATCCCCTGGTACAATCCACGCCTCCCTGAGCGGCGTCTCCAGGCACAGATCCTTGAGTTTCAGGATGCCCGCGTCCTCTGGATTGCCGACTGGCGAAAAACGGAAGTTGCGGATCCGAAAGTCTGGCGTGCCCTCGTAGGAGCCGTAGAAGAAGACCCGCACCTTGCGGATGCCGTCGGGGATCTTCAGTTTCAGGCGGTGCACCCGCATTCGGTCCGCGCCGTCCCCTGGGCGCAGCGAGGTGGCCGTCTTGGCGACGCCCGCCCAGGCGACCATCATGCCGCCCTCCATCCGCCCCGAGATCTCCGCCGTGAACTCGTAGGTGACGTTTGGCTCGACCGCCAGTTCCCTGTAGAGTCCCCACTCCTTCTCCGTGCTCCGATCGACGACATGGATCGCATCCCCCTCGACTGTCGTCGAACCCACGGGAAACTTCCCGTATTGCACCCAGCCCGCTGGAAAGCCCTTCCCGTCCGCCTCGATGGCGACTTTGACCTCCGCCGACGCCGCCTTCCGCACGGGCGCGGCGGGAAGCGGGCGCTCCTGCCGCTCCCGCTGCACCCGCAGCCACGCATACAGGGCGTCCGCCATCTGCCGTCCGCCCGCCGCATTGAAATGCAGCGCATTGTTGTGGCGCACCGTCTTTTCGCCAGTGCGCGCATGGATTGGCTCCAGGCGCGAGGGATAACTGCCGTCTGGATCGATGCAGTGGTAGCAGGGGATCGCCCGCACCCCTGGATCGCGCAGTTCCGCGACGAAGCGGCGCACCAGGGCGCCGTACGCCCGCATGTTCCGCCAATACTGGAATTTCGACTGACGGCAGCCGTAGTTGTTCCCGAAGGCGTCCTGCGAGCCGCTCCCCAAGGGCGGCAGCGTGATGCCGATGACCGCCTTTGGCGCGGCCTTGCGCAGTTCGGCAACCAGCCGCCGCATCTGCGGCAGGACCTCCTGCTCCAGCGTCGCCGCCAGTTTCTCCTCCGTGCAGCTGAAGACGTCGTTGTAGCCCAGATCGATCAAAATGAAGTCGGGCGCCTCCCCGCCGTTGATGCGGCCGAACCACCCCTGGATGTCCAGCGAGACCTTCCCCTTCTCCGCCTTCAGCAGCGGACTTTTCAGCCGATACTCGTGGTCGCGGCGCACGTTCGCGACGCCCAGCAGTTTCATCTGCGCCCTCTCCGCCTCGTCCTGGATGTTCTGGACTTCCGACTGCGAATACGCCCACTGGTGCAGGAAGGTGCGCCAGCCCCATCCGCCGTAGCCGTCGTTGGCGGCGCGCCCTGGCTTCAGCGGCTCGCCGATGCCGCTGTAGGTCCCGACTGGCGTGTAGCCCCTGAGCCCCTTCGCGTGCATCAGTTCCATCAGATACTGCGGATAGCCGCTGTTCACGGTGGAGGCCGCCAACAGCGCGACCGTCCATTTGCGCTCTGGCGCCTTCGCGTCCGCCGCCACCTGGATCCTGGTCGTCCCCGCGGCGACCCGCCCCGCATCCCCGTAGATCTCCAGCGTCAAATCAAAGGTCTTCCCCGCGTCCGACGCCTGCGGCACCCACGTCCACCGAAGATTCTCCTGCCTGCCCACCGCGCACTTCACCACATACGCGTAGTTCTGCGGCGCGACCGAACTGAACACATTCTTGAAGTAGATGTTGCACTCGATCTCAGGCGCGGCGCAGATCACCTCAGGCAACACCAGGGCAGGCGCATACGGATTGCCCGCCTGCGCCAGGGACAGGCAGGCGATTGCCAACACCACGGCGCCAAGCAGCCGCCATGGAGGCAGCAAGCGCGTCCCGCCTTTGCGGCGCGACGCGGACAACGCAGGAACAAGTCTCGCCCCCGCTTCGCTTTGCGACAGGCTCGCCATCATCGTCGCCCTCCCCCGTCACTGCAGCGGTTCCGTGTAGTAGTTGATGGCGGTCAGGCCGTTGTTCATGGTCGTGTTGCGGTGGACGAAGCGCATCGTCTCGACATGCCCGTCCAGGAACGCGGCGTTGATGGAAGTGCCGCCGTGGATGCCCCACGCGATCCCGTTGTACAGCGTGTCCGTGCCCCAGTAGCGGTAGTTCTCCATCGCATAGTAGGCCGCGTCCACGAAGTTCCACTTCGTCGAGGGGCTTTTGCAGCTCGTCATCAGCACGGGGTCGCGCACCCACGCCGTCGCGGCGGAGTTGATGTAGCCGTAGGCGAAGTAGCGCCCGTAGCTCCCGTTGTCCCGCAGGACGTCGCCATTGTCCTTCCACGCCGCCCACATCGTGCCAGGGCCCCCGACCGCCAGCTTGACATCCCAGTGGTTCAGCGATTTCCACGCGGGGCAGAGCGGCGCCGCCGCCTTCTCGCTGCCGCTGTTGTGCGGACGGCGCGCGCACAGTTCCCGCGCGTAGTTGTTGTCATAGAGCAACTGGAACCACCGCCCCTGCAAGCCGCTGATCGGCGCCGTCGTCGGCAGGATGTAGCTGTTGTGGTCGTCCGTGTACAGCGTCGTGGCCAGGTTCAACTGCTTGAGTTGGTTCGTGCAACTGACGGTGCGCGCCTTCTCCCGCGCCTTCGACAGCGCGGGCAGCAGCATCGACGCCAGAATCGCAATGATCGCAATCACCACCAGCAGTTCAATCAGCGTGAAACCACGGCGCGTTTTCAGGAAAGCATTCTCCATGTCGCATTTCTCCATTTTGACGGGTGAACAACTGAACGAAAACAACAGACGACAATCTTCCGACGACCTCCATGATACCATCCCCCCGCAGAATGCAAACCCGCACGGCGACTTCTTCCCGCCCCCGTCGTCCGCGCCTCCTTTTTGCAACGTCTTCACCGCCCTCATTTCCGAAAGCCCCGAATGGGTGCTCCTTTGTCTGTCAATGACGCGCTGTTCCCCAAGAGGGTCGGCAATTGCCTCGGTTGACGCCCGAAAATGGTAGCCACGGCGTCCCGCCGTGGTCGCCCCGACGAGCGACGCGACGAACGATTCCACCGCCCGATTGCAAACCCTGTGTGGCTCACCCGACCGCCACGGCGGGACGCCGTGGCTACGTCCGCTTCGTCAAACGCACTTTCCATCAGGCGGGTCGGCAATGATCCCTCGTGAAGCAGACAATCCGGCTTGACGACTTGACGAAATGGCGATGGAACCGACCCTCATGGGGAACAGCGCGTTCAATGATAAGATAGTGCCGCTTCGATGATTTGCCAATCTCATTGCCGCCTGGCGGACGGCGACGTTTGGCTGGTGATGGCTCAAAGAAAGGCAGGATGCCTACTGAACACGGACCAAGGCGAGGCGGAAGCCGAGGCCGTTGTAGCGGGTCGACGGCGTAAACCCGACGCGGTACGCAGCGCGGCAACTGAGCGCATCGCTGCACCAGCCGCCGCCCCGATACACCCGTTCCCACCCCGCGTCCGGCCCCTCTGGATCGGTAGCCTCCCCTTGATATTCGCCGTACCAGTCGCGGCACCATTCCCAGACGTTTCCGCTCATGTCGCACAACCCAAGTTCGTTCGGGCATTTCTGCCCAACTGGATGAGGGGCGCCATCAGCATTGCCCAAATGCCATGCGACTTCGTTCGGATTGTCGCCACCGCTGTATTGGAAGCCTCGGCTGCGGTCCCCGCCGCGCGCGGCGTATTCCCACTGCGCCTCGGTGGGCAGGTCAAAGCGATAGCCCTTCGGCCTGGGAATGGAGGCATCGCGATTAAGGCGTTCACAGAACTCCTTCGCGTCTTCCCAACTGATGTTCTCCGCAGGGAAACGCGAGATGTATTCCCCTACCACGGATTCCTTCCCCTCCCCAGTTTCACAGAACCAGAAGGGATAGACAAACGGGGTTGACGGCTCCTGCGCCCCGAAAAGACGCGCCAGAAATCCAGGCGACTCCACCGCCTTGGTCGGCGGCATCACCGCCATCCACTGTTGCTGCGTCACGGGGTATTTCCCCAAAAAGAAGGGGAGGGAAATAGTCACGCGGTGCTGTAATTCATCGTCATAACGTCCATCTTCGTTCACTAGGCTGCCCATCTGGAACGATCCTGCGGGGACGCACACCATCTCCAGCGGCACTCCACCAGGCAGCGTCACCACGATCTGGCCCTCGTTGCACTTTCGGTATCCTTCTGCGGCGGCCTCCCACGCCCCGACCGCCTCCTGGAAACGCTGCGCGGAGAAGGCCTCCGCCGCCTTGGCGGCAATGCCCTCCGCCTCCACCAGGAGCGCCTGCGCATCCTCCCCCACGACCACCGCCTCCGCGCAGGCCGCCTCGGCAACCTTGCGTGCCTGCCGCGCCTTCTCCCGCAATGGCTCATTCGCAACGAGCCACTCCGCCTCCGCGCGGGCCTCCCGCAGCGCGGGGAGCGCATGCTCCGAATCCCCACCCGCCATGGCGAGGCGCCCCACCTCCATCAGTTCCGTATAGCGGTCGAGATGCGCCCCGAATCCATCGTCGCGGTCGGTGATATGCACGACCTCCTTGCCGTGGATATTGAGCCACGCCTGCTCCCGAAGCGCATCACCCCGCAGATCCGAACTCCGTCCCGTCGCGGCCTTGACTGCCCCGGGCGGCCTGCCCGCCCCCTGCACCGCCGAACCGCCGCCAAGCGCGGCGATGAACTCCGCGCAGGTAGCGAAGCGCGCCCTGGGCTCCTTGTCGAGGGCGCGCGCCAGCGCGTCCCAGGAGGATGCCGACAGCCCGTCCACGGGAAGGGGCGCCTCGCCCAGCACGGCCTCGCGCAGCATCCCCCTGTCCTCGCCCACGAACGGCGGGTGCCCCGCGAGCATCTCATAGGCCATCGCCGCCAGCGCGTACTGGTCGGCGGCGGCGCCCTGCGGACGCCCCCGCCACTGCTCGGGAGCCATGTACGCGGCCGTCCCGCTCGTCCCCTGGTACGCCCGCGAGACATTGGACATGCTCGTGTGGATCTGCGCCGCCAGCCCGAAGTCCAGCACCTTCGCCTCCCCCTCAGGCGTCACCATCACGTTGGCGGGCTTCACGTCCCGATGCAGCACCTTCTCGGCGTGCGCGTAGTCCAGCGCCTCCGCCACCTGCCGCAGCAGCGGCAGGGCGTCGGCCAGCGACAGCCCTTCCCGACGGCGCCGCCGCATCCAGCGACGAGCGTCCTCGCCCTTCACGCACTCCATCACCACATAGTAGGCGCCGTTCGCGGAATCGCGCTCCAGCGTCTTGTAGGCCGCGATGTGCGGATGGTGCAGCCGCTCCACCAACTGGAAGTTCTCGCGGACCTCCTCCATCTCAAAGCGGTCGTGCGAGACCTCTGGCGGCAGCGCCTTCAGCGCGACCTCGATGCCCGCTGTCTCGTCCAGGCAGCGATACACGACCCCCATGCCGCCCTCCCCCAGTTCCTCGACCACCCGATACCGCCCCAGGACAAGCGCGCCCGCGGCCAGGCGCGGCGCGGGGAAGATGCCCTGCGGCCCATCACCCCCCATGGATATGCTTATTTGATTCGACTCGTCCTGCATGCCTTTCCTCTCCTGTAGACGCCTCTTCCGCATCGCCAACTCGGGGTACTATAATCGCGGCGGCGGCTATCGCCGTGTCTTCGGCGCGGGGGTCTTCCAGGCCTGCATCCGCGTCAGCAGGTACTGGATGCGGCGGATCCGCTCGTCATGGGTCGGATGGTCGGAGAGGACCACCTCGAAGCACGGTTTCTCCGGCGAAAAGCGGCGCAGGAGCGCGACGAACTCCAGCGCGGCCTCGCCTCGGTAGCCCGCGCGCACCGCGATGGTCAGCCCCAGGGCGTCCGCCTCGTTCTCCATCTCCCGCGAATAGGGCAGCGCGATGCCGAACCGCCACAATTGCTCCAGGCTGAGTTCACGCCACGCGGACGGCAGCAGCCGCGCGAACTGGTTGCGCAGGGCGATGTAGGCATCGCCGAAGGCGCCCTGCACCGCCAGCCCGATCAACTGCTTGGTCAGGGCCTCGGCGCCATGGCGCGCCAGCGCGTGCGCGAGTTCGTGCGCCAGGACGAAGGCCAGCTGGTCGTCGTCCTTCAGCGCGCGCAGCAGCCCCTGGTTGACGACCAGCGTGCCGTCCAGCAGGCAGCAGGCGTTGAAGGCGGGCGTGTCCGCCAGCAGCACCTGCGTCGCGGGCAATGCGGGCATCTGCCGCCGCAGCCGTTCGACGATGGCCATGACGCGCCGCAAGGCGGCCTCGTCCTCATAGAAGCACCCCTGCTCCCGCAGCCTCTCAGCCATCTGCCGCCCCAGCCGCCGCTCCTCCGCGCCCGTCGTGAGGATTTCGCGCGCGCGGTCATGCCCAGGCACCGCGACCTGCGTCGCGATCGGATGCAGGAAGAGCCGCTTCAGCACCTCCTCCTCCTTCATCCCCGCGGCGGCGAAGTCATACCGCACGCGGTCATATTTTTCGCGATAGGCCCGCGCCCGCGCCTGCTCGTCCACCGCCAGCGCGGCGGACGAGAGGAGCGCAAGCACCAGGATGGCCAGGGCGAGGCGGGCCACGCGGACGCTCAGTAGCCGCGCTGCATGGCGGCCTTCTGGAGTTCCCGCTGGAACTCC
This sequence comes from Lentisphaeria bacterium, assembly GCA_016287975.1. The sequence goes on from JAEEXV010000340.1 coordinate 10,343, forward strand.
ATCATGTCCTTGCGGTCGGGCTTCTTCGATCCAGGGGCGGGAATCAGCCCCGCGCGGCCATACTGGTCGATGTACCACTCCGCCGACGCGCCAGAGCCGAACTTGACGCTGCCCGAGAGCATCGCGCCAGGCCGCACGACCTTGCTGATCTCGACCGTCGTCTTGCCGCGCAGCTCACCCGACGCGCCCGCATCGGCGGCGGGCTCCTCCTCGTCCATCGGCTCGTCGCCGTAGCCGTCGTCGGCAGGGGCCTCCGCGTCATCGGCGGGCTCCGCGTCGTCCGCCGCACCGTCCGCCGCCGCCGCGGGCTTCTGCTCCTCGGGCGCCTTCGGCTTCTGGGCCTCGGCCTTCTGGTCCTGCTTCGACCAGTTGATCTGCAGTTCCGCCGTAAGCATCCGCAGTTCCATGTAGGTCAGGTGGATGCCGAACTTCTCGCCCAGCTGGTCCTGCACCTCGGAGAGCGACATGCCGCTGTCCAGACTCTCCATGATGAATGCATCGCGTTCCGCATCGGAAATCGCCATCGTGAATCTCTCCTTGCCCTGTGGCTTGTCCCTTGAATCTCTTGTATCCCTTGTATCCCTTCGCAGCCCCCCCTAGCACTCGGGCAGGAAGGCGGCCGCCGCGGCCTGCCCATGGCGCTTCTCGCGCTCCGAGGGCTCGTAGAAGTGCAGCCCCGACAGTGCGGGGAACTCACGCGCCAGCACGTCCTTCGCGCGCTCCAGGATGATCTTGCCGCCTTCGCCCGACATCACGCGGCCGAGCACCTCCAGGTGCTTGATCTGCGGATAGAAGAAGGCGTATTCGGCGATGGTGTAGCCCAGATACACGCCGATGGTCTCGTAGATCCTGCGCGCGCGCTCGTCGCCCTGCGCCATCAGTTCCTGCACGCGCTTCAGCCGCAGCGGAAGCTTGTCCTCGGGGATGTCGGGCATCTCGATGCCCGCCGCGGGGATCAGCCGCGCAACCGCCTGCTGCGAGAAGTAGTTCGCGCCGACGCCGATGTCGCGCGACCACTCGTCCATCGCGGCGCCGGGGTTGTAGTCGACGGGCGCGAAGGCCAGTTCGTTCATCCAGCCCTTGATGTTCATGTCGCCGTCGACATAGCCCGCCGCCAGCGAGGAACCCATCGCGATGCCCAGAACGCAGCCGTCCTTGAGGGCGATCGCGCCTGCGAGCGCGGTGACATCGCCGTCGTTCTCCAGGCGCAGGGGCACGCCCCACTGCTTCTGGAGGTTCTTGAAGAGCGGCGCGGCCTCCGCGTCGAAGCGCGCGCGCGGGGTGATGCCGCGGAAGAGCGAGCAGTTGCGCGCGCGGCCGTCGACGTAGACGCCTGCGGAGGAGCCGCCGATGCCTGCGAGCTTCGCATCTGGATCGACGGAGCGGATGGCCTTGAGGCCCTCGTTCAGCGCGTAGTTGATCTTGTCGTAGTGGTATTGGATGTCGGTCTGCGGCTTGGGATCCCAGACATACTCGGCGGATAGCAGCGGCTCGCCGTCGGCCTTGAGCGCGAGTTCGCCGTCCTTGACCACGGCGATCTTCTCGTCGGAGGCGCCCAGGTCGAAGCCGATGCGCCAGCCTTTCCAGTCCATCCTGACCGCCGCGCCCTCGCCGTTGTTCTCGGCGGGGACGTCGTTGGGCGTCGGCGCATAGACGAAGGTCATGGGCTTTTCGTAGGTGAAGTCGCCCCAGAACTGCGTGTCGAAGCGGCGGCAGCCCGTCTCGCAGTAGCAGCTGCGCAGGAACTGCACCAGGCATTCGGGGGCGTGGATGGTCACCCTCCAGCCGCCGAACTGCCACAGCAGGAACTTCACGATGCGCTCGACATAGAAGAAGTTCGCCCCCGCGCGCGGATGGCGCATGTCGAAGACGCGCGTGTCGAAGCGCGAAACCCGCCCGCGGTCGCGCTCGACCGCGATCAGGCACGGCACCCCGCACCCCGATTCGTCCACTTCCTTCAGGAACGCGCGGTTGGCCAGCACCGCGGGCTTGAACCCAGGATCCAGCACTGGAACCGTAGGCGGCGCGATCAGACGGAACTCTTCATTCATCCTTGCAAATCTCCCTGTTTTTTTAGGATTCCCTTACAAACCCACGCACTTCCGCATCTCCGCGTCGAGCGCCTCCATCTGGTGGACCAGATGGAACTGGGTGCGGCAGCGGTCGAGGTTCTGCCCTGGGCGGTGGGTCTTGAAGTAGACGTCGCCTTCGAGGTAGTCGGTCAGGAAGCGCAGCCCGCACTCGAAGGTCAGCAGCCGGCCGCTGAAAGGCAGCAGCCCGCGCTCCGCCTCCGTCAGGAACGCCCCCGCGCTCGAGAGGTATCCCTCGACCAGCGCGCGGAAAAGCCCCAGGTCGAAGTTCACCTTGGCGAGGTCGGGCTCGTCCTCCGCCGCGCTGGCGGTCGAGGTGCGCACCTCGTCGCCGAAGTCGTACAGCACGCTGCCAGGCATCACGGTGTCGAGGTCGATGACGCAGACGCCCTTCCCCGTCGTCTCGTCGAGCATGACATTGTTGATCTTGGTGTCGTTGTGGGTCGCGCGCTGCGGCAATGTCCCGTCCGCGAGGCCGTCGACGACCAGCGCGCACTCCGCCTCGTGCGCCAGCGCGAAGTCGATGTCGCGGCGGCATTCGGCGGCGCGGCCGAGCCTGTCGGCGGCGAGGACCTCGCGGAAGCGCGCAAAGCGCTTCGGCGTGTGGTGGAAGTCGCGGATGGACTCGAAGAGCGGCCCGCCAGGCAGGTCGGCCAGTTGCGCCTGGAAGCGCCCGAAGGCGCGCGCCGCCTCGTAGGCCTGCTCCGCCGAGGTCACCGCGTCCACCGTGCCAGCGTGCTCGATGAAGACGTACATCCGCCAGCAGTCGCCGTTGGCGGAATCCCGCCAGAAGGCCGCGCCGTCCTCGGCGGGCACGATGGTCAGCGCCGCGCGGCTGTCCTGCGGCGCCTTCGCCGCGATGTGCGCGGTCACCCGACGGATGTTCTCCATCAGGTTCGCCACGTCGGGGAAGATGCGCTGGTTGATGCGCTGGAGGATGTAGTGCACGGGCATCCCGCCCTGCAGCACCGTCAGCCGGAAGGTGTCGTTGATGTGGCCCGAGCCCCACGGCTCCGCCGCCGTCAGCACACCCCGCAGCGGAAAGTGCGCCGCCACCAGCGCAACGCTCTCAAACAACTCTCCCATGGATTTCCATCTCCTCTCGGCACGCCTACGCCCCCGTTCAAAACAACGCGTTAATATAAGGGGTCATTGCAAAACTCTCCCCCAAATCCGCAAATCTCCGACGACTTGACAGCCCCTCATAATGCAGACACGCCAGAAGCCTGTGGGTCGGGCGCGATTGACGAAGCGGACGTAGCCACGGCGTCCCGCCGTGGCAGGCGGGTGAGCCACACAGGGTTTGCAATGGGGCGGCGAAATCGTTCGCTGCGTCGCTCGCCGGGGGGGGGCCACGGCGGGACGCCGTGGCTACCTTTTTCGGGGCTTTGACTGGGCAATCGCCTACCCTCTTGGGGAACAGCGCCTTTCACTATGACAGTGTACATCCCTGTAGCACCGCGCCTCTTTCGCTTGTTAGCATAAACTTAACTAAATTTAGCATTTTTGCAAGTCAAAGTCGTTCGGCATAGAAACACGCCAGTTTTTCTACGTGCCACGACACCATTTCGGGGGAGTCGCAAGCGCGCTTCAATACACCATTTTGGGGGAGTCGCAAGCGCGCTTCAATACACCATTTCTGGGGAGTCGCAAGCGCGCTTCGCTACACATTTACGGGGGAGTCGCAAGCGCGCTTCGCCACACCAGTCATGGCCGAACGAGCTATTCTCCATGGGGTGTCGCCGCGAAAATCGTCAGCATGAGTTCGCTGTCGTCCAGCAGGCGATAGACTGGGCGCTTTCCAGAAAGGCGTTCGCTTTCCGACAGGATGATGGGGACGCCCTCCCCCCGCTTGTCCATGATGAAGTCGTCGTCCGAAAGGTCCTTGCTTTCAAAGGGGCATCTGGCCAGCAGGCTGGTCAGCAGTTCATTGCGCACCGCCTGCCGCAAAGGCAGGCTGTCAATGGTCATGGTATTGGGAATCGTGCCTGGGGAGAAAATCTCCAGGCGGTCGGCGAACATGTGGAGGCGGATCTTGGAAGCCTGAATGGAGTAGTCACGATGCGCCACGGCGTTGACCACCGCTTCAAACACGGCGCGCAGGGAGTATTGCGGAATATCCCGCCGCGCAGGTTCCTTTACTGCGGCGACCCGCATGTTTTTCCTGACGAAGAAACATGCGTCGCGGATTTGCTCGTCCAGCGGCCCCGCGATGTCCATCGCATCAATCTGATAGGCGGAATCGCGTTCCGTCCCTCGGTAGGATACGGCCTGGATAAACGCATTGGCAAGGAATTGCCGCGGCTCCCGACTGGCCAGCAGCACCCCGGAAACGGTCGGGCGGACGATTCCTTCATCATCCACTCCAGTCAACTTGAGTTTGGCCAGAAAGTCTTCGTCGGAAGCAGGCGAATACCGCGTCCTGAACTTTCCATACAGACTTGGTTCCAGGCAAGCGAGCGTGGCCTGCGGGACGATTTGCTCGTCAAAGCGGACGATGCGGGCCTGACTGCGCTGCTGGAACATGCGCGCCAGTACTTCAGGAGACATTTCCCGTTTGGAACTTCCCAGGCGCAGATAGTATCCGCCTGGACTCTTGTGGATGAACAGGCTTTTGGGCACATCGACCCGAATGACATTGTCCACCCCGCCATTGCCATTGGGCAATCCAAGTTTTTGGATTCGGCAGAACAACTGCGGCACGATGAGGTCATTGCAGACATTCCGAATCCATTCCTCCACAATGTCCAATTTGTCCAAGGGGATGCCCGTCACAGTGCGGGTCTTGTCATCCACCCCGAACACGAATACGCCGCTCGTGGAATTGGCCATGGCCGCGAACTCATCGGCAATGGCACTCCGATTGGGGGATTCCACTTTGTCCCCTTTGTAGCGGAGATCCTTCAATTCAAGCGTGGCATCGCCAAGACGGATCGCGGACAGCAGGTCGTGGGATGAACCATACATGGGAACTGCCTCCAAAATTGCAATGATTCAGGAGCGACGGCGGCACGGCCGACCGCCCCCTTCCTGGCAGTTCACGCCCCCATGCGGCGGTGTTCCTACCGCCACAAGCCTTTGGGGTAGATGCCCGCCTGGGTAAGCTCCGCGATGCGTTCCAGGACCATCGCGCGATCGGCGGAGTAGGTCATCCCGAACCACTTCTCGGGGGAGCGGCGCAGATAGACGCGCCATTCGCGGCGCTGCAGGAGCGTGTTCACGACCGTCGGGATGTAGAACTCCGACTTGGGCTCGCCGATGTGCGCGTCGAGGAACTCCTTGAGCAGCGCCTCCAGTTTCGGGAAGAGCGTGTCGGGGAAGGCCCAGAGATTCATCGAGGCGGGTTCCTCGCCAGTCAGTGGCTGCCATTCCCCCCGTTCATCCTTGAAGCGCGCCCCCGCGCCGTCAGGCTCGATCGAGGTTCGCTCGACGATGTCGGCCAGCATGCCGTCGGCGTCGCCCGTGCAGATGCCGCGCGAGACGCTGCCGTTTTCGGAGAGCGTGTTCGCCAGCCGAAAGGCCACCAGCGCGCACGAGGAATCGGTCAGCTCGGGGCCGTTCAAGAAGGCCGCGAGCTCCTCGAACGAGCGCCGCCCGTAGAAGTCGTCCGCGTTGATCGCCGCGAAGGGGCCTTTGACGGCATGGCGCGCGCACCAGATCGCGTGCCCCGTCCCCCACGGCTTCGCGCGCCCCGACGGGCATTCGTAGCCCGTCGGCAGGTCGGTCAGCCGCTGCACGGCGTAGTCGGCCTCGATGCGCCCGTCCAGCCGCCCCGCGAAATGCCCGCGCAGCGCCTCCTCGATGTCCTCGCGGACGATGAAGACCACGCGACGGAAGCCCGCGCGCCATGCGTCGTATACCGAGTAGTCGAGGATGAACTCGCCGTCGGGCCCGACGGGATCCATCTGCTTGATGCCGCCGTATCGGCTGCCCATGCCTGCGGCCAGCACCACCAGCGTCGGAGTCTTCACCGTTTCCATGCCCTATGCCTCGTCGACGTCCTTCTGGTAGTCCTGCAGGGCCTTGACGCCGTCATGCCCCTTGAGTTTCGCGGCGATGCCGTTGGCGGCCGCATTGGCGGCGGCGACCGTCGTCATATAGGGCACCCCATAGCGGATCGCGTTCTTGCGGATGTACGAATCGTCCTTCGCGGAGGCCTTGCCGATCGGCGTGTTGACGACCAGCTGCACCTGCCCGTTCTTGAGGACGTCCAGGATGTCGGGGCGCCCCTCGCCGATCTTCGCGACCTCGGTCACCGCCACGCCCGCCGCGCGCAGCGACGCCGCGGTCCCGCCCGTCGCCATCAGCCTGAAGCCCTCGTCCGCGAAGCGCTTCGCGGCGGGGATGATCGCCTCGTGGTCGCCAGGATTGACGGTGATCAGCACCGTGCCCGAGAGCGGCAGCGGCGGCTTGACCGCCTCCTCCGCCTTGAAGAACGCCAGCCCCAGGTCGCTCGACAGCCCGAGCACCTCGCCAGTCGAGCGCATCTCAGGCCCCAGCACGGGGTCGACCTCAGGCAGCATCGGGAACGGGAAGACCGCCTCCTTCACGCCGTAGTGCGGGATCTTCTTCTCGCGCAGCCCCAGTTCCTTTAGCGTCAGCCCCATCATCGCGTCGGTCGCGTAGCGCGCCATCGAGACGCCGCACACCTTCGAGACCAGCGGCACCGTCCGCGACGCGCGCGGATTCGCCTCGATGACATAGACCTTGCCGCGGCAGATCGCGAACTGCACGTTGATCAGCCCGACCACCCCCATCTCGACCGCGATGCGCCGCGTGATGTCCTTCAGTTCGTTCAGCTTCTCCTCGCCCATCGTCGGGGGCGGAATCACGCACGCCGAATCGCCCGAGTGGATGCCCGCCAGTTCGATGTGCTCCATCACGCTGGGCACAAAGGCGTGCCTGCCGTCGCAGATGGCGTCGGCCTCCGCCTCCAGCGCGTCGTCGAGGAAGCGGTCGATCAGGATCGGGCGGTCTGGCGAGACCTCCTCCTCCGCCTTCAGCACATACTCGCGCAGCATCGCCTCGTCGTGGACGACCTCCATGCCGCGGCCGCCCAGCACGAACGACGGGCGAACCATCACGGGGTACCCGATGCGGCGCGCGATCGCGATCGCCTCGTCCAGATTCGCGGCCATGCCCGATTCAGGCATCGCGATGCCCATGCGCTGCATCAGATTCCGGAAGAGGTCGCGGTCTTCCGCGAGCGCGATCGTCTCTGGCGTCGTGCCCAGGATCTTCACCCCCGCCGCCGCCAGTTTCTCCGAGAGGTTCAGCGGGGTCTGACCGCCGAACTGCACGATGACGCCCAGCGGCTTCTCCTTCTTGTAGATCGCCAGCACATCCTCGATGGTCAGCGGCTCGAAGTAGAGCTTGTCCGAGGTGTCGTAGTCGGTCGAGACGGTCTCGGGATTGCAGTTGACCATGATCGTCTCATAGCCCAGCTTGCGCAGCTCCTTCGCCGCGTGCACGCAGCAGTAGTCGAACTCGATGCCCTGCCCGATGCGGATCGGCCCGCCACCCAGCACCATCACCTTCTTCGGATTCGGCGAGGCGACCGTCTCGTCCTTCTCCAGGTTGTAGCTGCTGAAGTAGTAGCACGCGTCCTTGACGCCCGAGACAGGCACTGGCTCCCACTTCTCCTCCACCCCCAGCGCAATGCGCTGCTCACGGATCTTCTCCTCTGGCATCTTCAGCAGCCGCGAGAGATAGAGGTCGCTGAAGCCGTCCTTCTTCGCCTGCACCAGCATCGCGTC
>JAEEXV010000341.1 GCA_016287975.1 Lentisphaeria bacterium
GGGCGCGGCCTCCCAGCGCTGCACATAGCCGAGCGAGACGGCGGGGCGGTCCCAGGCGTAGCGGCGCAGCAGCGGGCGCCCGCGGCGCGCCGCGGTCAGCAGCAGCGCCTCGTCGGCGGCCATGTTGAAGGGCGGCTCATGGGCGCCGTCCTCCCAGTAGTCCCAGCATTCGGGATGCGGCTCCTGCATGGCGGGCTCAGAAGACGAACTTGGTTTCGCCGAGACGGCGCGCGACCTCGGCGAGGACCTGCTGTTCGGCCTCCAGGCCGTGCGCCTCGAAGGTGGCGGAGAAGCGGACGTAGTGGCCGACGTCGTCCCAGGGCACGGTCGAGATCAGCTTCTCGGTGATCAGCCACTGGCTGAACTCCTCGGCGTTCGCGAAGGCGCGCCCCTCGGCGGTGCCCTTCGGAATGCCGACGTAGAGGTAGAAGGAGCCGCTGGGGACGGTGGCGTCGAATCCCAGTCCCTTCAGGGTATTGGTGAGCGCGGTCAGGCGGCGCAGGTACTTCTCGCAGATCTTCGGGGTGATCGACTGCTGGTCGGCGAGGGCCGCGCAGGCGGCCTTCTGGATGGCGAGGAACTGCCCCGAATCCGCATTGTCCTTGACCGAGGCGAAGGCCTTGACCGCCGCCGCGTTGCCGCAGATCCAGCCCAGGCGCCAGCCAGTCATGTTGAAGCCCTTGGACATCGAGTGCAGTTCCACCGCGCAGTCCTTGCCGCCTGGGCGCGAGAAGATCGACAGCGGCTTCCCGACATAGTTCAGCGGCGCATAGGCGGCGTCGATGACCAGGAGCGCGCCGACGGACTTGGCGAAGGCGATGGCCTCGTCGAAGAACTCCGGGGTCGCGACCGCGCCCGTGGGGTTGTTGGGGTAGTTCAGGTAGATCAGCTTGACCTTCGCGCGCACCTCGGCGGGCACCGCCGCGAAGTCAGGCTTGTAGCCCCGCGCCTGCGTCAGCGGCAGATTGAAGACCTTGCCGCCCATGTAGGCGGTCCAGGTGCCCAGGACGGGATAGCCAGGCACCGTCATCAGCGTGACATCCCCGGGGTTGATGAAGGCCGCGGGCAGCAGCGCCAGCGCGGACTTGCTGCCGATGGTGTGGTTGATCTCGGTCGCGGCGTCCAGTTCGACGCCGTAGAGTTCCCGCATGTATTTCGCGGCGGCGGCCTTGAACTCCGCGCAGCCGTTGTCGGAGTAGAAGCGGTTCTCGGGGCGGGCGGCCTCCTTCGCGAGCGCCGCGACGACCTCGGGGAAGGCCATTTCGTCGGGTTCGCCGACGCCCATGTCGATCAACGGGATCTCGGGGTGTGCGGCGGTCGCCGCGCGCTTGGCGCGCTTGATCTTCTCGAACTTGTAGATCTTGGTGTCGAGGCCGAAGCCCGCGCCGCCGATGCGCTCGGCGAAGAGGCGCTGCATGTAGTTGTCGATGGACATGGGGAGTTGGGCAGTGGTGGTTGGGGGAATGCGGCGGCTATTTGCCGCAGCAGTGCTTGTATTTCTTGCCGGAGCCGCACGGGCAGGGGTCGTTGCGGCCGACCTTGGGGCGGTCGCGCGTGATGGGCGGCAGCACCTTGGGCGTCGCCGTCTCGCCCTCCGATTCCGAGGAGAAGTCGAGCATCCGCTTCACTTCATGCTCCGGGGTCGTGTAGGCCCCCAGGAAGTTGCCGCGGAGCATCGCCTTGATGCGCTGGCGGCCGAGGCCGAAGAAGACATCCATGCGCTTTTCGGGCAGCTGGCTCTTGAGCTTGGCCGCATGCGCACGGTAGAAGGCCTCGACTTCCTCGCGGCAGCTGTCGCCGCTCACCGCGACGGCGTTGATGATCAGCGACATCGCCAATTCCGGCGAAACCGCCTCCTCAGGCAGTTCCGCGAGCAGCCGCTTCACCGTCGCCGCGAAGTCCTGGTCGCTCTCCTTCTCCGCCAGCCAGCGATAGACCATCGCCATCACCAGCTGCTCACGGACAAGGGCAGGCAGCGACGCATCCATCGCCTTCTCCGTCATCCCCGGCAAGGCGGGCGCCTCCGCGCTCAATCCGAAGAGCCGCGACAACTCGCAGTAGAGCCAGTCGTCCGTCTTCACATTCGCCAGAAACTCCGGCGCGCACGCCAATTTCAGCAGCGGCGCGTAGACACCCTCGGCGCCCGTCATGCCCAGCAGCAGCAGCACGTGCGACAGCACCCGCCGCCGCGCCTCCTCCGCCAGCGCCGACGGCTGCGCCGCCAGGTCATTCAACGCCTCCAGCAGCAGCGGGCGGTACTTCGCCGCGTCGCCGCGCACCTCCGTGTAGGCGGGCAGCAGCGCCTCCACCGTCTCGGCATCCTGGAAAATCTTCAGCAGTTCGGTCTTTTCCATTGCTCGCATTCTCCTGTGAATGGGTAACGCTATAATGTATCTGCCTAACCCGATTTCAATGCCCACGCACCGCAAAAAAGACCCATCGCGGACCCAAGACCCAAGACCCATCGGGGACCCAAGACCCCAGACCCATCGGGGACCCCAGACCCAAGACCCCAGACCCAGCGGGGACCCCAGACCCAAGACCCAAGACCCCAGACCCATCGGGGACCCCAGAC
>JAEEXV010000342.1 GCA_016287975.1 Lentisphaeria bacterium
CCGTAGCCACGGCGTCCCGCCGTGGCGCCCCCGCTGAACTGCCCAGCCCCCCGCTTCCAAACCCCGGAAACCCCGGAAACTCCGGCAGATCCGGAAAATCCGGAAAATCCGGAAAACCCGGAAAACCCGGAAAACCCGGAAAACCCGGAAAACCCGGAAAACCCGGAAACTCCGGAAACTCCGGAAAATCCGGAAACTCCGGAAAATCCGGAAAATCCGGAAAATCCGGAAATTTCGGAAAATCCGGAAAACCCGGAAACTCCGGAGACCCCGGAGACCCCGGAGACCCCGGAAACTCCGGAAACTTCGGAAATGCCTCGCCTCAGTCGTTCCCTCCCCATTCGCCCGCCACTCCTATGAAATCCCGTATCGCCCTGCTCTGCGCGCTGTTTTCGGCCGCGCTTTTCGCCGCTCCCGCCGCCCCGAAGCCCGAATGGAAGATCCGCCCGTGGGAGATCATGCAGGGGCTGAAGCCCCGCGGCGTCCAGCTCTGGCGGCTGGACAAGGACGGCATCGACGGCTGGACCGTAAAGGGCTGCGATGCCTCCCTCGACACCACCGACCTCACCAAACTCTGGGGCGAGAAGGTCGCCCGCGTCACCTTCACCAAGCCAGGCCAGACCATCGCCATCCTCCCGAAGACCCCCATCGCCATCCCTGAAGGCGACGGTCTGGAACTCTGGATGTTCGGCCCCATCTGCCGCGGCGAAGGCACCAAGCCCACCGTCTCCTATCTCGTCTCCGACGCCAGCGGACGCAAAAAGCGCGTCTTCGCCACTGGCTGCGGCAGCCGCTGGGCCCGAAACCGCTGGTGGGGCACCGCCGCCTGCATCCTCCCCAAGGAACTCAAGCGCCCCCTGAAACTCCACGATATCACCCTCCACAAACTCACCATCCTCGACGGACGCAAGGACGACTTCCTCTGCTTCGACCAGCTGAACGCCTTCCGCCTGAAGCCCATCGTCCCCGTCGACACCGCCAGGATGGACCTGGGCTTCCCCACCACCCCCGACACCATCCTGCCCACTTCCAACGCCCCTGGCGCCAGAAACGCCATCCGACAGGACGGCAAGGCCTGGATCCTCGCCTACGAGGGCAAGGACGCCAAGATCACCTACCGCTACGTCCCGAAGGACGGCACCCTCGGCGACCTCACCGCCACCTTCAACGGCAAGCCCTTCCAGCCCGCGAAACTCGGCGGCGTCCACGCCAAGGCCGACGGCGTCGAGTTCCACCCTGGCGACGCCGCGATCAACCCCATCCTCCACTCCTGCAGACTCGTCGACGGCAAGGTCGTCGCCGACTGGAACTGGACCAAGGGCGGCCAGTCCATCGACTTCACCTACACCTTCGCCGTCAAGGGCAAGTCCCTCGTCGTCGAGGCCGATGTCCAGCAGCCCGTCGCCATCGCCTTCGACACGGGCGCCTTCAGCGGCGTCCAGAAACCGCAGCTCTTCGCGCTGACCTACCTCCACAACCGCTGGGACTACCCGCGCCTCCTCGCCACCCCGGACTTCCTCGCCTCCGTCTTCTGCGACTGGTACACCACCCACGCCGCCACCTGCGTCGAGGGCGCCGCCGGCGGCCCGCTCAAGGGCGCCGCCGTCCTCGGCCCCGACAGCGCACGCCTCATGGGCGGCACCCTCTACTTCCCAAAGACCGACGGCACGCTCAACCTCCTCCACGAGCGTTGCATCTACACCGTCTCCACCGAACTCGACGACATCCTCCCCAACATCCCGAACCCGCGCGCCAAATACCGCGACGAGATGCCGACCCACGTCTGCCACACCCGTATGTACGCCCTCCAGGGGCAGCCCGCTCACGCCGACCAGGAACTCGCCCACTGGACCCTCATGAAGCAATACGGCCTCGAAAACCTCTTCATCCGCTTCCACGAGGGACAGCTCCGCACCCCCCTCGAAAACAACCGCACCACCCTCTCCACCGACGCCGCCATGTCCAACGGCGGCGACCCCACCCTCAAGAAACTCATCACCGGCATGCGCCAGATCTATCCCCGCATCGGCGTCTACCAGGACCTGCGCATCATCCACCCCTACGACCCGCGCTTCGACTACTCCAACATCTCCATCGCCCGCGACGGACGATTCCTCGAAGGGTGGGACGGCTGCTACCGCCCCAAGGCCTCCACCATGCTCGCCATCTACCGCGACTTCGTCCCGCGCCTCCGCGCCAAGTTCCCCTACAACGCCGAATACCTCGACGAACTCACCAACGCGCCGCCGTGGGCCGATGTCGACTATGACGCCCAGATGCCCGGTGCCGGCACCTACTCCCGCGTCCTGCGCGACTTCGGCGCCGTCGCCCTCCTCTCCCGCGAACTCTTCGAGGGCCCCATCTGGAGCGAGGGCTGCGCCGCCTTCTTCTGGGCCGGACTTCTCGACACCGACTACGCCGTCTCCAATGACTTCAAGGCCGGACTCCCCCTGATCGTCGACTTCAAACTCCGCAAGATCCTGCCGATCGAGACCTACAACGGCGCCGACTGGCCCATCTGCGCCGGCTGGGAAGTCGACCGCCTCATCGCCACCGAGATCGCCGAGGGCAACCTCGGCCATCTTCTCTTCGGCAACTACTGCCAGGGCCTCGCCACCCGCATGGACAAGTCCAAGCGCGACCTCTTCCTCAAGAGCTACTACATGATGCGCCAAATCCAGGAACAGTTCTGCGCCTCCCCCGTCGCCGAAATCAAGTACTTCGTCGACGGCGAGATGATGACCGCCTCCGAGATGCTCCGTGCAGGAAAGACCTCCCAGAACCGCATCTACGCCCGCTACGAAAACGGCCTCGAGACCTGGGTCAACCGCGCCGACGAGGGCGACTGGACCATCGAGGTCGACGGCGAGGAGTTCGTCCTCCCGCCCTCGGGACACTACGCCCGCCGTCCCGACCACCTGCTCCAGTACTCCATCCTCGCCGACGACCGCCGCGTCGACTACTCCCAGGGTCCCCTCTACACCTACGTCAATGGCGGCGGCGTCCCCTACGAGTTCCCCGAACTCACCGCCGCGGGCCCCTACCTCCTGCGCAAGCGCGGCGACGCCACCCTTCTCACTCCCGCCCCCTTCAAGAAGGCCGAACTCGTAAAGAACCTGAGCGTCCGCCAGGCCACCCCCTGCGCCCCCGACGAAAAGCCCATCGCCCCCGCAGGGCTCCTCTCCGCCATCGACAGCGGCGCCGACCTCAACATCGACGGAAAGGCTTTCCACTACCTGCTGAAGTAGAAGCCCCGCTTGCCGTCCCTGGGGGGGGGGTGCGGGGGGCGGAGCGAAGCGGAGCCCCCCGTCGTTTGCGTGCGTGGCAGAAGGCATCAGCCTTCAACACAACCCAGCCCCGCAACGCTCGCCCGCATGTGCCCCGCGCCCACTCGCCGGCGCCGCAGCGGCGCCGCACGAGGGGGGGCCGTAGCGCCCGCCCGCATGTGCCCCGCGCCCACTTGTCGGC
>JAEEXV010000343.1 GCA_016287975.1 Lentisphaeria bacterium
CGCCCCCCCCGCCGAGGCCATCGCCCGCATCCGGAGGCTCTACGCGCATGAGCGCGACGCCAGGGAGGTCGCCAAGCCGCGGCCCACCGAGACCGCCCTCTTCAAGGAGCGACGCAAGGCCCGGAGGCTCTCCGCCCCCGTCGCGGACGCCTTCTTCGCCCTCTGCCGCCGCATCGGCGAACAGCAGCCCCCCGCGTCCTCCATCGCCAGGGCGGCCAGGTACGCCGCGGACCGCGAGGCCGAGCGGCGCCGGTTCCTCGCCGCCCCCAGGCTCGACATCGACAACAACCCCTGCGAGAACGTCATCCGCCCGTTCTGCCTCGGACGGAAGAACTGGCTCTTTGCCGGAGGGCAGGAGGGGGTGCGCTGCATGGCCGTCCTGGCCAGCTTCGCCGCCACCTGCAAGGAGAACGGCGTCGACTTCGAGAAGTGGCTCCTCGACGTCCTCGTCAGGCTCGACCGCACCATCCCGAAGCAGCTCCCCTCGCTCCTTCCACACCTCTGGAAGACCGCTCCAAGGCAAGCCTGAGGACACCACCCTGACGCCATGCGAAAAACGCCCCGCGGCCACCGGTGGCCGCGGGGCGTTTTGTTTTTCAGGGCAACTTTTTCCGACCCGCCAAAAACGCTAGTCTGAATGAACGCTTACACGCCTCATCCGAAAGATTCATGTCGGCATCGGCGGCGAGGGTGCATTCCGCCTCGATGGATGAGGCAAATACATTCTGGCGGCAACTGTGCCATGTGGAGGGAACGGGGCCGAATGCCGTTTTCGGGACAGGCGTCGGGGCATGCTCAGGGAGTGCATCCTAAGCCAGTCTACAGGGTCAGTTCGATGACGGGGACGGTGACGGGAGGCGGGACGGGCGGGAGGGAGAGTCCGAGGGTTCCTGGGGGCAGGAGCGAGGCCATGATGGACTGTGGGGCGGGCGTCGCCATGAAGCGCACTTCGGAGCCATCGTTGAGGAAGCGCGCGAATTTCACCTTGTCGGCAAGTCCAGGCAGGAAGAGGTATTTGACGGGGTATTCGAGGATGTGGAGGTAGAGTTTCCGGTTTCCCGGATGCCAGGTGTAGAGGCAGTTGTCGGGTTCGGCCCATTCGGCGGGGGCGGCGGTGCATCCATAGATGGAGGCGCTGTGCTCGTCCATCCACTGGGCGATTCCCTGGAGTGCCTCCTGCGCGCGGCGGTCGATGCGTCCGCGCGGGTCGGGGCCGACGTTCAGGAGGAGGTTTCCGCCGCGCGCGACGTGCTGGATGAGCATGGAGACGAGCTGGTGCGTCGTCTTCCAGGTGGTTTCGTCCCGGTGGTATCCCCAGGAGCCTGAGAAGGTCTGGCAGCCTTCCCACAGGATTGGGTTGCCCGCCTCGTCGCGCAGCCCGACGCGGGGGACATACTGCTCTGGGGAGCGGAAGTCTCCGGCGCCAGGCAGGCCGAGTCGGTCGTCGATGAGGATGCCAGGGCGGAGCCGTCGGACGAGGGCGAGCAGTTCCTCGGCCTCCCAGTCCTCCGCGCGTTTCCCGTCGGGGCTGGGGTAGGTGAAGTCGAACCACATGATGTCAATGGGGCCGTACTCCGTCAGCAGTTCGGTCACCTGGTCGCGCATGTACTGGCAATAGCGGTGCTGGTCGCGGCCGCGGTTCGGCTCCACGTAGCCCAGGTCCCGCAGCGGATGGTGGTCGTCGACCACGAAGTCCGGGTGGTGCCAGTCCAGAAGCGAATAGTAGAGTCCAGCGCGCAGCCCCTCCTTGCGGAAGGCGTCGAGGATTTCGCGGACGTAGTCGCGATCCGCCTTGTAGTCGGTGAACTTGCTGTCCCACATGCAGAAGCCGTCGTGGTGCTTCGCGGTGAAGACGACGTATTTCATGCCCGCGTCCCTGGCGAGACGGGCCCAGGCGGCGGGATCGAAGCGGTCGGGATGGAAATGCTCGCGGTAGATGTCGTATTGCTCCTGGGGCATTTTCTCCCAGGTGCGGACCCATTCGCCACGCGCGGGAATGCTGTAGATGCCCCAGTGGATGAACATGCCGAAGCGGTCATGCGTCCACCAGGTGGAATCGCCGCGGGGATAGACGGGGGGCTGGCTCATGGAAATGGCTCCGTGCAGAAGGTGGCTTTTGCCGACTATTTCACCAATCGTGCTACTTCTTTTCGCGCAGCTGCACGAAGCTGACGCCGAACCAAGGGACATTCCGCATGGGCCCCTTGCCTGTGTTGCTTATGGTGACGGTGTACTTTCCAGGCTGCAGCGTCTCCACGCCCAGGGGGAATGCATGCACCGCCCATGCGTTGTCGGGATAGTCAGTCGTGCCGTTGTGGATGACGCGGCCCTGGAATTCTATCTTGACAGGCACGCGGCTCGTGGTGCGGTTGTCGTCCATGGCGCCCAGCACCAGTTCGGGGTTTTTCAGAACCGACTTGACTTCGAGGGCAACGGTGGTGGTGGTGGCCTTGCTCATGTCGCCATACACGATTGTGATAGGCTCCTGCTGGAACCATACCTTCCACTTGACCCCGCCCTGGAATGCCTCCGTGTCGGCAAAGGCAATCGGTGCTTTTGGATCGTATTTCCCCGGCAGCGCGGCGGTGCTGTTCCGCAGCACTGGCTTTGCCGCAGGAAAATCCTTCACAAATGGGCGCCCTGTCCTTTTCAGCTCGTCCACTTCGCCTTCGGCAAGATATGCCACCAGATAGCGCGCGAAAGCAGGCACGGTGAACTTGACATACTCGCCGTCTCGGGTGAACTTCCACTCCACGATTTCGTCAAAGTCAGGGCTGAAGAAATACAGGCTATGCGCATTCGGTGCCCTGACGCTCAATGACATGGGTTTTGACTTGTCTGGCAGATGCTCCGCGATGGACGGGAAATTCAATTCGCGCAGTTTCGGCTGCATTCCCTCCTTGCTCATGGCACCCAGGAAATTGGCGAGGTGCACTTGAATGGAGGCCCCAGTGCCAAACGCCTGCCTGTGCGCCTCGACCACCACTCCCGAAGGAATGTTGTCCACCTTCAACACAGGTTTGCCGACATGAAAGGTGGCAAGTCGGTTGAAGAAGGCGCCCCACTTGGGATTGCGCCTGTCCTTCCATACCTCGCCTGGCACCACATAGCCCTCGTTGTAGAAGTTGTAGAAATAGCAGTGATATGGTATGCCCGCGAAATAGACGGTCCTGCCTTTGCCAGTGCCCTTCACAAGCAAGGCCGGATATGTCTCGCCCTTGGATGAGACGAACTCCGCCGCCACGGTCACGTCCCTGCCTATATTCTTGATTTTGGTAACGGGGCCGCTGTATGGGATTTTCTCCCCTGGGATCCCAAATGCCTGGTCCTTGATGACAAACGCAAAATCGCCCTTGGCCGTGCCGTCATAGTCGAAGCCCAGCAGCTCGCGGATTGCGAAATTGCCATTGTGCTTGTATCCAGGCGTGGTCAATGCCACATTGGCGCCAGTGATGAGCGTGCCGCCGTCCTTGACGAACTCCGCCACTGCCGCGACTTGCCTGTCGTTCCAGCAGGCCGCATCAATCGCCATGACCGTGGAGGCCTTGTGGGACAGCGCCTTGGCGTCCTCCAGATCACGGTCGATGACGACGCGGTATGGCGTGTTGTGGAAGGTCAGCGCATTGCAGGTGCTTGCGAAGCTCCTGAGCCAGATGTATGGATCCACCACATTCATGTCGCGTGTCTGGTGCGAGAAAAGCACCGCCACGTCATTGTATGCGTGGGTGTCAATGAGCAGGTTCTGCCGTTCGACTTCCCATTGCAGCAAGGGGCGCCATCCCTGTCCATTGTCGTTCTGGCGCATGTACCACCAATGGCGCCCGCCCTGGGACAGTCCGATGAAATACGACAGGATGTCGTGGGCGGGAGAGCGTGTGTAGTACAGCGTCCAGAACGCATTGCCAGTATGCTCTGCCACGGCCCGCAGGTATTTCATCTCAAGGAACATCAGTGGCCAGTAGTGGATGTAGCTGTGGTCGTGGGGCTCGCTTTCCAGCCCGATGGAATCGCCGAACGGGAGATAGTCGCCGATTTCAAGGCCAGCCGCATAGTATGAGTAGCCGCTGGAGTTGTTGCAAAGATAGATGCTGTAGGTCGCCGCTGGATCCATGCCACGCAGCAGCGCCCTGCATTCCAGATGGCGTTCCCTGACCTTTCGGGCACGCCAGTGCACCCATTCCCTGCGTGCGTCGGGATTGCGCCTCGCCCATTCGCCGAAGTGCTTTACGACCGGCGCCTCGTAGCCAGTGTCGGCGGTGAACTTCTTCAGGCAGTAGTCGCAACCGCAGAGATGCGTGCCGAAGAACTGTATCTCGTCGATCATGATGCCCTCGCAGGGCGCCTCCGCAAGCAGCCTGGTGAGATTTGCGAACCAGACCTTCCAGAAATCGTCATTGTTGATGCAGGTGTTGGCGGTGCCGTAGCCATTGATGTCGGACTTGCCCGTGTTCAGATTGACGGCCTTCCATCCTGGGTGTTTTTCGAATATTGCGGCATCCACCATGGTGCATGTAATGTGGTGTATGAAGTCCATGCCGTACTTGTGGCAGGCCTTTATCATGATGTTGCTGTCCGCGATCAGCTTGTCCAGCCTGCGGCTGTCGGCAAAGCGCGCGGATGGCTTCTCCGCCTCGTCCTGCATCAGATATCTGCAGCTTTCCGAAAGGATGAAGTTGAAGCCCAGTTCCTTGAGTTCCCTGGCCTTCGCGTCGGCCCATTCCTCGGTGATGTCATTCGGGATTTGCAGTGAAATCATGCGGTATGCCTGGCGCCTGTCCTCCACCCTGGCAAGACGCGCATTCGGCAAGTTGCTCTTGAAGTCAGGCAGTCCCAGGATGTTCTCGCGGGGTGCAAAATACTCCGCCAGATTGTCAGGCACGGCCTCCGCCCTCAGCCCCCCAGCCAAAATCGCCACAATGACCCAAATGATATGCTTTATTTTCATGATGGTTTCCCTTTATTTGACGAATCAAAAACGCGCTCCGATTGTTGTTTGTAAACTGCTAACGAGTTGTTCCCCCAAGAGGTTCCATCGTCATTTCGTCATTACGTCATTTCGGCTCAGCCGTCATTTCGTCATTTCGTCATTTCGGCTCAGTCGTCATTTCGTCATTTCGTCATTTCGGCTCAGCCGTCATTTCGTCATTACGTCATTTCGACTCAGTCGTCATTTCGTCATTTCGGCTTGTCGGCGTGTCTGCTTCACGAGGGGCCGGTATCTACCCTCATGGGAACAGAACGTTAAAGGAAGCAACCACGCAACCTGAGAGAGGCCATGGCCCCGCAGAGACATACTATGACCGTTCTTGCGCAGATTGCAAGCCGTCTCGGCTTTTTCGGCTCAATGGCCAGGAGGCGCCGACACTTGTGGAAAAACAGCGTATATTTACCGCTGGTTACCAGATTGCCTTTTCCGCCCCATGATCCTTCCTTTCAGAGGAGCGTGTCGCCATGAGACATCTTGTTTTTGCCGTGTTGCTGTCTGCCGCCGTCCTGGTTGCCTCGCCTGGCGCCGCGCTGCCGCCTGGGGGGCTTTCAAGCGTCGACTTCTTCAAGGGGGCGCGCGAGCGTGCGGCGGCGTCGAAAGCGGAGGCGCGGAACCTGCTGCCCGTCTCCCAGGAGCATTGGCAACTGTACAAGGTGGCGAACCGCGCCAGCCTCCATGAGCCGTGGACGGCGGAGTGGACCGAGCGCGAGCAGCGCATGGCGGAGGTCGTGCAGCAGAGTGTCCGCCTGGAGGGCGGCGTTCCCGTCTGGCGCTTTGCGATTCCCGCCGCCATCAACCAGTTCCGGAACGAGAAGGGGCTGCCGTTTTACTATTCGCGGGTCATGGCCAAAGAGCTGGTGGCGGTGGAGCCTGGACGCATGTACCATCTGTCCTATCGGGTGCGCGGCACCTGCCCGCCGCCCTTGAGCGCCAACCGCGTGATGCTGACCATCGACTACTATGGGAAGGACCGCAAGCGCCTGCGCAATGTCAGTTCCACCTACCGCGTCTGCTCGCCGACGCTCAGCTGGAGCGAACAGGCCTTCGATTGCCGCATGGACCCCAGGACGCATTTCGTGCGCATCCACTACTGCCTCCAGAATATCGGCGAGATCGAGCTGCAGACGGGGACGCTGGCGCCCGCCGTCCAGACCGATGGCTTCGACGCGAGCCTCTTCCCGATGGGCGTCCTCGACAACCAGTGCCACATCCCGCAGGGGCAGCTGGGCTTCGTCTCCTTCTTCCCCATCAACCAGAGCCCCCGCAAGGCGGTCCACCCGCGGTTGCGCGTCACCATCCCGCCGCCCTTCCGCTACGTCGCCCCCGCGCCCTACCTCCCCGCCAAGGACTTCTCCGACCAGCCCAACCCCGACGGCTCCCACACCTACACCTTCGGCTTCCGCGAATACCGCTGGGGGGATCTGGCCGCCAAGGACTACGCGGGCTCCTTCCCGCTCCTCTTCGCGCTCACCACCGACGCCACGCCCTCCGACAAACTCTACCCCGTGACCTACCAGTGCTTCGACGACGGCTACGAGGGACCCGTGCACACCTGCCATCTGCGGGTCATCGCGCCCCTCCATGGCGAGCGTCCGCGCCTTTTCCAGAGCGGCATCTATGATTCGCGCACGATGATGCTTCCTGCCTCCGTCTTCCCCCGATTCGTCAAGGAGTATGCGGGCAACGGCTTCAACATCTGCTTCACGTTCCACTCCGAGCAGTATGTCGCCGACGCGTTCCACCAGCATGGCATCCCGCTGTTAGGGAGTTCCAGTTTCATCGCCAACGGCTACGCCTGTCCGCTTCCTCCCGAGAAGCGGCCCGCCTACACCCATTTCATCGGGGTGGACGGCAAGCCCGTCACCGACTTCCACGGGCGCCTGCACCAGCTCATCTGCCCGATGGCCGTCATCAACCGCACGCCGTTCTACCAGGAGACCATCCTGGGCGAGGCGAAGCAGCGCCTCAGGAACAACGACTACCTGATGTCGAACTGGGAACCGGGGCACGCCCAGCACTCCGCGGGATGCTTCTGCGCCAACTGCAAGCAGGCGTTCCTCGCCTACTCCAGGCTCCCCGCCGCCGAGGTCGAGGCGGCCTGGCCTGCGAACATCGTGGGGAAATACCGCACCGAGTGGATGAACTTCAAGAGCCACCAGCACGCCCTCTATCTGGAAACCTACGAGCGCGACCTGGACGCCATCGCCAGGAGCTACGGCAAGAAGGGCTCGGGCTTCATGCCGATGATCACCCGCGACATCATGCTCGACACCGCCTTCAACCTCAACGACGTCAACGCCTTCGCGGTGCGCTTCTACGCCGACCGCATCCAGTGGATCAACCCCTGGGGGCCCTACCTCGCCCACCACTGGCGCGACCTCAAGCGCGACCTGCCAGGCAGCCGCATCCGCATGCTGACGATGGCGCGCAGCGCCACGCGCTTCCTCAAACTCACCGTCAAGGATCCCGCGAAGCGCCCGAAACTGCTGGCCTTCCCGTGCGGCGTCTGCGTCAACATGCTGGTGGCGCCAGAGCAGCTGGCGATGGACACCCTGAGCGTCTACGTCGGCGGCTGGCAGGGCTCCACCCCCTACTACTTCCCCGTCGGGTATGACGCCCGCTACTGGCGCGCGCTGGCGGAGGCCAACACCGCCATCGCCCGCACCGAGCGCTACGTGATGGAAGGGACGGCGCTGCCTGCGCCCGCCGTCAAGCTCCTCACCCCGTTCCCGCGCCCGCTCTACGCCGAACTCAACACCCCCGACCGCCCCATCTCGTCGCTGCAGGTCGCGCCCTTCGCCAGGGACGGCGGCCTGTGCCTCGCCGTCGGCAACTTCTGGGAATACGGCGAGACCTTCTTCACCGCCGCGCTCCCAGGCCTCCAGCCGAAGCAGCGCTACCTCGTGCGGGACGCCGTCTCGGGAACCGCCTTCTGCGACGACGACGGAAAGAACTTCACGGGGGCGCAATTGGCGAAGGGGGGAGCCCTTGTCCTCCATGCGGGCGGCCTGCGCTGGCGGTTCTACACCGTTGAACCCGCCGCCGAGGCGGCGCCGCAGGGTGCGTTGAGGGCGAAGGAGGTGCGCGCGCTCTTGGCGGCGCGTCTGCCAGGCATCATGAAGGCGGCGGCCGAGGAGAATGCCTTCCTCCTGTCGCAGGCCAGGCCGTCCGAGGCGCCTTCTGACGTGAGCCCCCTGCGGGATTTCCACGCGCCAGGCGTCAGCGTGACGGTCACGCGCGTGCGCGGCACGGGGCAGCCCGTCGCGCGTGTCAGCGCCTACGACACCATCGCCAGCAACGTCTCGGGCGACCGCACCGTCCTCACCATCCAGTGCGGCGAGAGCACCTGGAAGGTGGAGCCCGACCGCGGGGCCTTCCTCGCCTCGTGGCGTTTCCGCGGGCATGAACTGTGCAGCGCCAGCGACACCATGGGGCTGGCGCTCGACGGGCCCTGGACGCCGACGGTGCGCTTCACGCGCCCCTTCCAGCTGAGCCGCGCTGAGGCCATTTCAGGCGGGGTCGCCCTCGAGTTCACCCGCACCCTCAACGCCAACGACGGGCGGCAGTATGAGAATTGCGTCCTGGTCAAGCGCCTTGCCTTCACTGGCAACCGCGTCGTCGTCGATTCCACCATCCGAAACCCGTTCAACGACACCGTCCGCTTCGCCTACCGCTACCAGAACCTGCCTGGACCCGTGCAGCCCGCAGGGGACTTCGGCCCTGGCGCCGCCCATTTCGTCGGCCCAGACGGCCCGTTCTCCGTGAAGTCCCCGTCCCGGCACACCTTCTACAAACTCCAGGGCTCGCCCGACAACCCCGACGTGCTCCGCGTGCTCTTCGGCCGAGGGCCCCCTCGCATCGTCCCCATCGCCAGGCCCGAGGCCGTCTTCCGCAGCGCCGACGGGAAAGTCGCCCTCAAGGTCACGGTCGCCCCCGCCGTGGATTTCCACGGCTTCGTCTCGTGCGCCGAAAGCACGCTCCTTACCTACGAGCCCGTCTTCAACACCTGCGAAATCCCCGTCGGCCGCACGTGGCACGCCCAGATGACACTCGAGGCGCAATAGGAACGGGAATTGCCGCAGGCTGACAGCGCAGGGGTTTCGTCCTCGTTGATGGTCGCATAGGGAAATGGCATGCAAGGAGAGAAGATGGCAGTTCGGAAGAAATCATCACGTAGGACTGGGGTGGTGCTGGTCGGGGCTGGGATGCGGGCGGCGTCGCTGATTCCGCTGCTGGCGATGATGCCGGATGTGCGGCTGGTCGCGCTGGCGGATCCGATCGAGGAGCGCCGTCGGCAGCTGCTGGCGGATGCCAGGAAGGTGTGCGCCGACACGATCGAATCGGTGGCGGACTATCGGGAATGCCTCGGGCGCGACGACGTGGACGCGGTGCTGGCGGTGGGCACGTGGAACAGCCATGTCCCCGTGTGCCTGGAGGCCATGCGCGCCGGCAAATACGCCGCCACCGAGGTCGGCGGCACGAACTCCGTGGAGGAGTGCTGGGAGCTGGTGCGGACGGCGGAGGCGAACGGGACGCACTGCATGATGCTGGAGAACTGCTGCTATGGGCGGCGGGAGATGATGGTGCTGAACCTGGTCAGGAAGGGGCTCTTCGGGGAACTCGTCCACGCGAAATGCGGCTACCGCCACAATCTACGGGGGCTGCTCACCCGCCAGGATCCGCATTTCCGGCTGGACCACAACATCCATCGCAACGGGGATCTGTACCTGACGCACGGCGTCGGCCCCGTCATGCAGTGGCTGGACATCAACCGCGGCAACCGCTTCCTCACCATCCGCTCGACGGCCTCCAAGTCGCGCGGCTTCGAGGAGTATCTGAAGACCAGGGAGGTGCAGGACAAGTCGCTCAAGGGGGCGCATTTCGCCATGGGCGACGTGATCAGTTCGACGCTGACCTGCGCCAATGGCGAGACGGTCGACCTCTACCACTGCGTCTCGCTGCCGGGCCCGTATTCGCGCTTCGGGCGGCTGGACGGGACGCGCGGGTGCTATTCCGAGGAGAAGCGCGGCGTCTGGTTGGAGGGCATTTCGAAGGATCCCGAACAATACGACAGCCTGGAATCGCTCTATCCCCGCTACGAGCATCCGCTGTGGCGCAAATACCAGCGCAGGAAAATCGACGCCGAGGCCTTGGGGCACGGCGGGATGGACTATCTGGTGCTGCGGGCGTTCATCGAGGCGGTGCAGAAGAAGGCGCCGCCGCCCATCGACACCTGCGACACGGCGACGCTGCTCGCGCTGAGCGTGCTCTCCGAGCAGTCGGTCTCCCTGGGCGGGCAGCCTGTGCCCGTGCCGGACTTCACCCGCGGGAAATGGCTTGAAGGCGGCCGCGCGAGGTAGACGCGGGCCCGCCTGGATGCAATCCTGAATCGGACTTTCGTTTTTTACTCCATTCCCCCCCTGCGCCGCATGGGGGAATGAAGCATCCGTATCAGATGGCGTCGGGGAGTTCCTCGGGGAGGTCGTCGTCATCGTCCTTTGGGGGGGCGGCAAGCAAATCGTCTATCGTGGGGGCGGGGGCGTCGGCCTTGATGGCGGCGATTTTGTCCTTGAGGCGGTCGAGGCGCTGGCTGATTTCGGTTGACTTCTCAAGGTGCTTCCTGGTCTCAAGCATGCGGGCGAGATCCTGGAGTTCCTGCTGGGTGTGCGCGACGCGCTGCTGCAGGCGCTGGAACTCGGCGACGCGCCGGTCGATCAGCACCGACAGGTTCTGCGGCTGCCTCACGCGCTTCTCCAGCGCCGCGACGCGCTGCTCGGCCTCGCGGATTTTGGCTTTGGCCTCCTGGCGGGTCCAGGCGGCGCCTCGGAAGATGACGGGAATGTTGCCGTTTCCCTCGGCGTCGCGGTAGGCGGCGCGCATCTCGTCGAGTGCGCGGCGGCGTGCGACCAGGAGCATTTGGTCGTTGCCGCGCTCCCGCTGCAGCTTCTGCCGTTCCATCAGCAGGTGGTGGATGCTGTTGTCCAGCTGGTCGTTGTAGCGATCCAACTCCTGCTGCAGTATCTGGCAAAAGGTCTTTGGGGGCGGCGAGAGGATCACGAGCTGGCCGTCCTCGATTCCTGTATTCTTCTTGCCGCGCGACGGGCTGCGGGCGGGCGCCTCGTCCGAATCGGAGGAATAGGTCACGCGCTCCTCCTCCTCCCTCGCCTGCCGCCGCTTCCTCGCATTGTATTCCTGCACGATCGCGACGAGGATGCAGATGGCGAAAATCATCCCCAGCCCCTGGAAAATCCTGCCCAGACACGAATCACTCATGGATTGTCCTCCTGTTTGAGGTTTGCCCTGTTCCGCAAGAGGCCAGGAAACGGCCTTCCTGGGGAACAGGGCATTGGAATCACTGGCCGATCATCTTCTGGTAGAGGAGTTCCTCGTAGAACTGCTCCTCCATCCTGGCGGCCTGGGTGCCGTCGCGCTCGGCGTCCCGCATCATTCGTCCGAGGTCCGTCTCCCCCATGACGCTCCTGCTGCCGTGCGCCTTGAGATACAGGGATTCCAGGGCCGCGCAGACCTGGTTGAATTGCGTGGCGAGCCGATCCCGTTCCGCGCGGAGCCGACGGCAGGCGGCGTCTTCCTCTGGAATACGTCCCATCCTGCGGAGTTCGCGGGTGTAGGACTGGAGCTGTTCTTCCTGGGCCACCAGGGCGGAACGCAGGCTCTGGATGGTCCGCCAGACCTCGGGGACCTCGCGCAGGGCGAAGGCCCGAAGGGTGGTGTAGCGTTCGCGGGCCGCCGCCTGGCTGGACTGCTCCTCCTGCATCGCGAGGCGACTGCTCCCCCCCGTGGCGCAGCCGCAAAGCATCAGGGCGGCCAGCGCCACGGCCAGGACAGGCAATGGGATGCGTTTCATGGCTTCACACCTCCTTTGGCTTGCCTGGGGAATGCCCCTTATTCGCGCATGAGGGCATCGAACTCCTCGCGGATGTTCGTGGAGTGGGAGGGCGTGACGAGGGTGTCGAGCGAGGGGGACTGGAGGTCCGTGCCCAGGGCGCCGAGGGCGTCGTTCAGGGCGGAGAGGGCGTCGGCGATGCCGTCGTTGCCGTCCACGACCTGCTTGGTGCGCAAGTCGTTGATGGTCGACTGGATGCGTTCGCGCAGCGCGGGGATGCGGCGTTGCTCGGCTTCGACGCGTTCCAGCTTGCGCTGCAGGGACACCTCCTGGTTGGCCTGGGCGGCGGTGGCGCCGCGGAGGGCCGCGAGGGTGTTCGCCGCCTCGACCATCTTCTCCTGCGCCTTTTCCTGCGAGAGCGCGAAGCCGCCGAGGGTGACTGGCCAGGCGCCGTCCTTCTCCGCCGCGCGGTAGGCCTTTTTCGAGTCAACAAGGAACTTCTCCAGGGCGGCGCGGCGCTTGTCGGCGGTGGCGCGCTCGCGGCGGACGCGGTTGAGTTCGACGAGGATCCGATGGCGGACCGTCCCGAGGCGCTGGTCGAAGACCTTCAGCTGCTCCAGCTGCGCCTGGCAGTATTCGACGGGGTGCTTCGCCTGGTTCTCCTGCGTCCATTCGGTGTTCTGCCGAATCCGCTCGCGGCGCTGCTGCTCCTGCGCAATGAGCGGGACGCTGTGTTCTTTCTCGGCGGGATCCTCCTTTTCGCCGAAGAGGGCGTCGCCCGCCTTTTTGGTGCGGCGCGCGGCCTCGGAGCGGCTCTCACGCGAGCAGCCGTCGGCGAAGGTGACGAGGGTGAAGGCGAGGGCCAAGCAGATGGCCTGGGAGACAAAACGCGCGAGGTTGTTTTGCATACGGGATGGTTCCTCCTTGGGGTGATGAAAAAGCCGCGTCCTGGCGGCACACATGTTACGTCGCCAGGGCGCGGTTTCTGACAAAGGGTGCCCCGCAGCGCAGATCTGCGGGGCCGGTTGCTGGCTGCTTATCGCGGCAGGAGGGCGAGACCCTTCTGCCCGTCGATGCAGAGGTCATAATCGCGCCAGAGTTGCCAGGCGCTGACGATGGTGTCGAAATGATTGAGGCACTGGTCGTAGCCCGTCCCAGGCGGGATGAGCGCCATGTTGCCCACTTGGCTGAAGCCGTGGCAGGTGAACGGCACCTGCCAGAGTTTTCCATGGTGATTCTGCTGGATGGCCGCCAGGTAGTCGTCGAACTCCCCGGCCTCCGGGCAGCCCTTGAGGTATTGCTGCTTGCCGATGGAGAAGTGGACGCGCGCACCCGTGTCGAAGACCGCCGTCGTGGGCTGGCCGTTGAAGGTGACTTCGAGGAGGGGGAGATTATTCCAGATGCCCTTCCAGGGGAGCACCTGGGCGTTGGCGGGAAGCGCCGCGGTCGCGTTTTCTTCGATTGTGACGGTCTTCTGTCCGATGGTGATCCGCCCTTGCGGGAGGAACGGGAGAAGGCGCTGTACGGGGACGCCGACCGTCTGCTCGACCTGTCGGGCGAGGTCTCCGAAAAGCCTTATCTCGGAGGCGGAGGCGCCGGCGCCGGTGTCGATGATGCAGAGCTCTCCATCGATTTCATAGAGGAAGTGCTCGTTGATGGTCTGAAGTGGAATAGGCATGTTGGTCTCCTATGGTTGGTTTAACAATCCCCCTGTCATCCGTCTATAACGATGTATCATCGCGTTTTGTGTCACGGACGGTCCCTCTTCCACAAGTTGGCGCAGGCGGGCGCAGAAAATGTGTTTGTATGACCGGCATGGTCGATGCGTTGAAATGGTACTGCCCGAATGCTCTTTCCCCATGCAGGGCGATAATGACCTTGGCTGATATGCCCCGGAAATGGTTGCCATGGCAGCCGTGGCAACCATTCCCGAGAAGGTGTTGATATTTGTCTCGCTTGCATTCAGCGATATGGCTTTGAGGGCAGTTATCTCCAGGGGAAAAGAGCGTCCCACTCAACAACGGTGGACTATTTACGCGGGAGAATGGTTTTCAATCCATTGCTGAACTCGCTCACGATGTCGTTCATACCACTGGCTACAGACATAATAATCTGTGTTTCGGATGGCAATGGGATTTCTCCAGTATCTCTCTCGTGGTTGCCCTGTAGGTGAAAGCAAGGGAAAGTTAATTCCCAAAACGCGGTTCGAATATTCCACATTTTGCAGGCTTTCGACTTCCGTTTCCGGGAAATCAGGTTCCATAAGAATTGGAAATAACCGACTTCGGACAAATTCACCGATTCGTCCCTCTTCCTGGATTGGCTGAGGAACATTGGCAAGTATTGTTTCACCATCTTGAACAATAATGCCAACATCTTCCACGTCAATAAATTCACCATCTTCCGGGGAGCAACGTTTGGTAGGGTTGGGAGAGGGATTCCCTACAATGCGGTAGTCTTGGCGAGGCAATTGGAGTTGTCGGCACAGTCTATGCCATGTGGCGCGTATCGGCCCCCCGTTTCCAATGCTCATTATGCCATTCATTTGGATCAAAATATCGCGTAACTGCGTGGTGTATTGTCTGACAATAGCGGGTGTCAGGTGAGGATCGCTGGCGTCAATGGTCTGGAAGAGTTCAGAATACTGGGGGTCCGTCCGCAAACGTTTGACAATGACAGCATCATCGGCATAAGTTGCGCGGTAAATTGGCTCTTGGGCCAGGAGTTTGACAAAGTTCTCAAAAAGGACCATGTTGTTTGGTAAAACAAAGTCTTGGAAAAGTTCACGAATCGACTGTTTGGCATGCGTTGTTTCATGATCTGAGCCACTAATGTAATCAACTTTCGGAGCGCGATCTGTTGTAGAGTGGGGAGAGGGATTCCCTACAATGCGATATTCTTGCCGAGGCAATTGGAGTTGTTGGCACAGTCTATGCCATGTGGCGCGTATCGGCCCCCCGTTTCCAATGCTCATTATGCCATTCATTTGGATCAAAATATCGCGCAACTGCGTGGTGTATTGTCTGACAATAGCGGGTGTCAGGTGAGGATCGCTGGCATCAATGGCTTGGAAGAGTTCAGAATACTGGGGATCCGTCCGCAAACGTTTGACAATGACAGCATCATGGGCATAAGTTGCGCGGTAAATTGGCTCATTGGCCAGGAGTTTGACATAGTTCTCAAAAAGGACCATGTAGTTTGGTAAAACAAGGTCTTGGAAGAGTTCACGAATCGACATTGGGATTGATCTCCTGATTAGGTGTTGGAGGATGGGGGGAAGCCATGCGGTAGACGAACTGCATTGAGAAAAGAAGATTTCGTTGGCGGCGGGTTGGTTGGTCTTGGGGAGGCATTTCGGAAAAGTCCTGCGCGCCATGGTCAGAGAATAAACCACGAACAGGGGGAGGAAACGCTTCCGGCGTCTCCTCCCCACACGACTTGTTGCGGATTCCGCGGCTATTTCCTCAATGAACAGGTGCTAAGCTTTCATTAAGCCGGATGGATCGTCATTCGTCCTCTCGTGACATTTTGGATAATCTCGATGATCCTATCGCGTTCCTCGCCAACCCATTGATTTGTGGCGTGATAGGTTTGATTATTCCACTGGATTGTTTCATCATGGTAACGCGTGTTCCGTGTTTCTTCAGAACGCTGTTGAAA
>JAEEXV010000344.1 GCA_016287975.1 Lentisphaeria bacterium
ATGCCATAATTTAATCCATCATCGCCCAACCGTCGGCACCCATGGCGGGCGGGTTGGCTTTGCGGGGCGGTGCCCGGGCGGGGGCTGGCGCTTCACGGGCGGGTTGGCTTTGCGGGGCGGGTCATATATGCGGGCTGGTGCCTTCATCCAGCCATGCAAACGACGGGGGGCGACGCCCCCCGCACCCCCCGCTGCGCTCATCGGGGGCGGGTTATGGGCGGGTTGGCTTTGCGGGACGGGGCACGGGTGTGGGCGGGCGCCATCATCCAGCCATGGGGGCGGGGCTTTTTTACGAGTGCGGCGTGCAGGCTTGGGAATGGGGGTTATTTTATGTATTTTACTTTTGCAGTGAATGAACAAGTGGTTTTCAACAGAAGGATTATGTCAGGTATGTCGGAAGAGAATGTCGAGCAAACGGAGAAGATGCGTCTGGCGAAGTACTTGGCGTCGGCGGGGATTGCGTCGCGTCGGCAGTGCGAGGTGTTGATTGCGGACGGTCATGTGACGGTGAACGGCGAGGCGGTGACGACGCCCGCGTTTGACGTGGATCCGTCGCAGGACGAGGTGCGCTATGACGGGAAGCTGGTGTCGGAGATGGTTCCAGACAAGGTGTATCTGATGCTGAACAAGCCGGCGGGCTATACCTGTTCGGCGGCGGACGAGCACGCGAAGTCGCTGGTGTATGAACTGGTTCCTGAGAAGTTCGGGCGGGTTTTCACGATCGGGCGTCTGGACCGGGATTCGGAGGGGCTGCTGATTCTGACGAATGACGGCGACTATGCGCAGGAGGTCGGGCATCCGTCGCGGAAGGTCTGCAAGCGCTACTATGTCGAGTGCGACGGGCAGTTCACGACGGCGATCCGACGCAGTCTGATGGAGGGGATGTACGACAACGACGAGTTCCTCCATGCGCTGAATGTGGAGGAGGTGAGTGTGCAGCGCGGCTTCTGCAAACTGATCTTCACGCTGGGCGAGGGGCGCAAGCGCGAAGTGCGCCGACTCTGCAAGGATGTCGGGCTGGAGGTGCGCCTGCTGCGGCGGATCTCCATCGGGAAACTGGAACTGGATCCGAAATTGCCAGTTGGCTGCTGGCGTCGGTTGACCGAGGAGGAACTGAAGCTGGCGGCGGAATCGCCCG
This sequence comes from Lentisphaeria bacterium, assembly GCA_016287975.1. Next base: position 1,139 of record JAEEXV010000344.1, read on the forward strand.
AGTTGCCTGAGACGACAACGGTCGCGCATCCCGAGGACACGCGGCCCTACTGGCAGAAGAACGACGTTCACCATGTCCGCAGGGAACGCGCTCCGAAGGACGATGCCAGACGCGGCGGCGCCAAGCCGCGCGCGCCGAGAAAGGAGCACTTCGGCGCGCCCGCCAAGCCGAAGGAATGGTGGGAACGGGACACCGATGCCGCAGGCGAGCGCTATGCATACGGCGAACAGGACGAACGCCCGCGCCGCGACTACGGCGACCGCGAGGGCGGCTACCGTCCGCGCCGCGACTACGGCGACCGCGACGAGCGCCCGAAACAGAACTACGGCGACCGCGAAGGCGGCTACCGCCCGCGCCGCGACTACGGCGACCGCGAGGGCGGCTACCGCCCGCGGCGGGACTACGGCGACCGCGACGAGCGTCCGCGCCGCGACTACGGCGACCGTGACGAGCGTCCGAGGCGGGATGATGGCGATCGTGGTCCGTCGTCGCGGGGCGGGGAGGGGAATGGGCGTCCTGGAAACGGGATGCGCTTCACGCGTGGGCACAAGTATCCTCGCGACTGGCGGTAGGGAGGTGCGTCCGGCGGAATGGCGGAGTTGACGGAACACACCATGCGGCAACTGGGCTATCTCCAGTTGCTGGAGCGGATCGCCGGATATGTGCAGAGTGCGCCTGGGCGGCGGCTGGTGCTGTCGCTTCGTCCGCAGCGTGAGCTGGGGGCGATCCGCGCGCGGCGGGGTCTGTATGAGGATTTGCTGAAATTGTCGGAGACGGCGCAGGCGCTGCCAGGGCTTCAAGTGGATGACCTGGGGGAGGTGCTGCGTCGGGTGCAGCCCGCCTCGGCGGCATTGGACGGGCCCGAACTGCGTCAGTGCGCAATGCAGTTGGAGACGGCGGCGGCGGTGCGGGCGTTTCTGGCGTCCGCGGAGGCGCAGGCGCTTCCGCATCTGACGCGCCTCGCCGAAGGGCTGGACGGCTGCGACGAGTTGCGCTTTCGGCTGCTGCGTTCCATCGACACGGACGGCAGCGTGCTGGACGGCGCCAGCGAGCGCCTGCGCGAACTGCGGCGCAGCCATGCCGAGACGGAACGTCATCTGCAGCGCACGCTGGACGCGATGCTGCGGGACGGCGCCTACGTCGGGGCGCTGCAGGAGAAGTTCGTGACGCAACGCAACGGGCGGTATGTCCTTCCCGTGAAGCGGGAGGCGCAGCGGTCGTTGCCTGGGCTGGTGCATGACGCGTCCTCGACGGGGCAGACGCTCTTTGTCGAGCCTGCGGAGACGCTGCCGCTGGGCAATGCGCTGCAGACCCTGGCGGGGGAGGAGCGCGCCGAGGTACGTCGGATTCTGGCGGAGTTGTCGGCGGGCGTGCGGGCGTGCCTGGAGAGTTTTCGCGCGAACGGACGGATCCTCGCGGAACTGGACGCGGGGGCGGCGGTGGCTCGGTGGGCGGGGGACTACCAGTGCGTGCTGCCGTCGTTCGGGGGCTTTTTGAAGTTGCAGAACGCGCGGCATCCGCTGCTGCTCGCGCAGTTCCGCGAGGAGGGGGCGGGGCGCAAGGTCGTGCCGCTGGATCTGGAGTTGCCGCCGCGCACGCGCACCCTCGCGATCACTGGCTCGAACGCGGGCGGGAAGACGGTCGCGCTCAAGACCGTCGGGCTTCTGGCGCTGGCGGCGCAGAGCGGCCTGCCCGTGCCTGCGGGACCGGAATCCCTCTTCGAGGTCTACGACCTCATCCTCGCCGACATCGGCGACGCGCAGTCGCTGGCCGACAACCTCTCGACCTTCTCCGGCCATGTCGCCAACCTCGCCGCCATCCTGAAGGAAACCGCATCGGCCACCTGTAACCGCGCCCTGGTGCTGCTGGACGAACTAGGTTCGGGCACCGAGCCTGTGGAGGGCGGCGCCATCGCGTGCGGCGTCCTGGACGCGCTGGCGAGGCGGCCCGTGCTGGCGCTGGCGACGACGCATCTGGGCGTCGTCAAGAACTTCGTGCACGCGACGGCGGGCATGGAGAATGCGGCGGTGAGTTTCAATGCCGAGACGCTGGAGCCTGAGTTCCGCCTGGAACTGGGGCGCCCTGGCGCCAGCCACGCGATGATGATCGCGAAGCGCATGGGGATGCCCGACGGCGTGCTGCGCAAGGCTGAGAGTTTCCTTTCCGGCGAGCAGTTGCGTCTGGAGGAGGTGCTGGTGCGAATGGACCGCGAACAGCGGCAGCTGGCGCGGCGCAACGAGGAGGCCGAGGCGGCGCGCAAGGAGGCGGTCGCCGAGCGCGACGGCCTCCGCCAGGAGCGCGAGGAACTCAGGCGCACGCGCAAGCAGATGCTTCACGATGCCTACGAGCAGGCGAACACGCTGGTGGACAACGCGCGGCGCGAACTGGAGCACCTCGTCCAGCAGGCGGGGCGCGGGGGGAACGCCCCTGGGATGGCGGCGGCGCGGCAGGAACTGGAGGCGCGTCGTCGTCGCGTCGAGGAGGGGCTCAAGGCGACCGCGGCGCGTCCGTCCCGCCCCGCGCTGAAGGCGAAGGAACTCGCCGTCGGGCGCAAGATCTGGGTCGAGAAACTGTCGGCGCATGGGCGCATCGCGCGGATTGACGGCAACGGCAAGGGCGTCGCGGTCGAAGTGGGGGGGATTCTCTTCAACTTGAAGGCGTCGGAATTGTTCCCCGCGCAGCCAGGCGCCGAGACGGAGGAGCCCGCGCCTGCCGTCACCGTCCGCGCCCCGCGCTTCGAGGGGCAGACCTCGCACGAGGTGATGCTGGTCGGCATGCGCGTCGAGGACGCGCTCGACCGGCTGGCCGCCTACCTGAACGACTGCGTGCTCGCGCACCTGGACGAGGTGCGGGTCGTGCACGGCTTTGGCACCGGGCGGCTGCGCGAGGGGGTTCAGCAATGGCTGCGGAAACAGCCGTTTGTCGCTTCGTACCGAACTGGCGTCGACCAGCAGGATGCGGGCGGGGGCGGGGTGACCATTGTGAGGCTGAAGGCGTAAGCCGAAGCGATGACGCGGGGGACGGCGGGCCGAAAACGGCCCGCCACAGAACAGGAAGACCCGGAAAATCCGGCGCCTTCGCGGCTGTAGCCACGGCGTCCCGCCGTGGCGTCCCCGCCGAGCAAACCAGCACCCGCTTCCGGAACTCCGGAAAATCCGGAGAATCCGGAAAATCCGGAAAATCCGGAAGATCCGGAAAATCCGGGGGGGCGGGGGATGAAAAGGACGCTTTTGCACTTGATCGGGGGGATGATGGAGGCATGCAATGAACGAGACATCGAAGAGTCGGCCGCGGCGGCGGCTGCCGAAACTGGAGGCGTTTCTGGAACGGCTGGGGGTGCGTTCGTGCGACAGTGACTTCGAGGAATTGGGCAAGTTCCTCGGCAAGGAGCCGCTGGAGCCCGAGCGTGGGTCGAGCGTGCCGTCGGTGCGTTGGCAGGACCAGGTGATCGAGGAGACGATCGAGCGGCATGCGACGCTGCTGGACGTCGGCTGCGGCGAGGGGGATTTGCTGGTGCGGGTCGCGGAGAGCCGCCAGGCGCGGGTGCAGGGCATCGAACTCGACCAGGAACTGGTGATCCGCTGCATCGAGCGCGGGATTCCCGTCTACCACGGCGACCTGGAGAAGAGCATCCGGAACTTCCAGGACGGCAGTTTCGACTATGTCGTGATGGAGGAGACGCTGCAGACGCTGAAGCATCCGCTGGTGGTGCTGCGGGAACTGCTGCGGGTCGGTCGGCGCACCTTTGTCTCGTTCCCGAACTTCGCGCATTGGAATGTGCGGCTGGCCTTCAGCCTCGGCGGGCGCATGCCCAAGACTGGAGCGCTGCCGTATTCGTGGTACGACACGCCGAACATCCACCTGTGCTCGATCAACGACTTCCTCGACTGGACCGCCACCGACCACGTCCAGATCGAGCGCGCGTGGGTCTATGCGGGCGGAAAGGTGCTCGACTACCGTCCAGAGCACAACCTCATCGCCGAACAGGCCATGTTCCTTGTGCGGAAGCAGGACGGGGCGAAGCGGAACGCGGAGCGGCAATGAGCGCGCGTCATCTGCACACGCCGACAACTGGAGGCGCAAGGCATCGCGAGAACGCGTCGCCTTGCCAGAGAGGATGGGCATGATGAGAAGGGAGCAAAAGACAAGTGCCGACCAGTCGGATTATGTCCATTGGATTGCGGAACTGAAGACCCGTTACCGTGCGGCGCAGATCAAGGCGGCGGTTGCGGTGAATGCAGCCGTGCTGGAGTTTTACTGGAATCTCGGATGCGATATAAGCAGGATGTATCCTGGTAAAAAGAGGAATCTTGGATTCTTTTCGCATCTAAGCAACGATCTTTGTCTTGGCCTCGCCAATCCGAAGGGGCTGTCGGAGCGGAATCTGAAGTATGCTTTGGCTTTCTACGAACTGTATTCGCATCGTCTCCAGGTTGCGGACGACAAGCCCATGAGTTGTCGGCAACAACTTGCTGCCGATCAGGCGGAGGCAGATTATCGGCAGCAAGTTGTTGCCGATAACGAACTGGAGCAATTGCTGAAAGTCCCCTGGGGGCATCAAGTCCTTTTGATTGGCAAGTGCAAAGGCGACCGCAAGAAGGCCTTGTTCTATGTGCGACGAACAATCGAAAATGGCTGGAGCCGCAATAGTTTGCAGATTGCGTTAAGTGAAGGCCTTTACGAGAAATCCGTCCAGGCACAGACAAATTTCGACATGACGCTGCCCGAACCGAAGGGCTACCTTGCGCAGGAACTGGTCAAGAGCGAGTATTCCTTTGCCTTGACAGAAATGGTCGATGAGAATGACGAGCGCGACATTGAAAAGGCACTGGTGCGAAACATCACTCGGACGTTGACGGAACTCGGAGGAGGCTTTGCGTACGTCGGGCACCAGGTGCGAGTCACCGTCGGCGGCGAGGATTTCTGGCCCGACATGATTTTCTATCATCTCAAGAGCCGCCGATATCTTGTCATTGAATTGAAAGCAGGCAACTTCAAGCCAGAGCATGTCGGGCAACTCGGTTTCTACATGGAAGCGATTGATCGGCAAATCAAGAACGAATGGGATGCACCGACGGTCGGCCTTGTGCTGTGCAGGGATGGGAACAGGACTGTCGTCGAATATGCATTGAGCGTGACTGCCAGGCCAATGGGGGTGGCAAGATACAAGTTGACGAAAATCCCGCCAAAGGAACTGGCGGAAATGAAAGAGGCGGTGGCAAGGCTTGGTGCAGTCGTGGACGCGACGTTTAAAGGGGATGCCGCAGCGTGCGGCAAGGAGTGCAGGCAATGAGCGCGCGTCATCTGCACACGCTGGTGATCGGCAGCGGCGCGGCGGGGCTGGCGGCCGCGGTGCGGCTGGAGGCGCTGGGCGTCGCGCCGCTGGCGGTCTACACGGACGGGCTCCAGTGCGGCACCAGCATCAACACTGGCAGCGACAAGCAGACCTACTACAAGCTGGGGATGTACGGCGAGGAGGCCGATTCCCCAGTGCTGATGGCGCGGGATCTGATGGCGGGCGGCGCGATGCACGGGGACATTGCGCTGGTGGAGGCGGCGCTGTCGCCCCTGGCCTTCAGCCACCTGGCTACGCTGGGGGTGCCGTTTCCATGCGACGAATTCGGGCAGTACATCGGCTACAAGACCGACCACGATCCGCGTCGCCGCGCGACGAGTTGCGGGCCTTACACCTCCCGCGAGATGTGCCGTGCGCTGATCGCCGAGGCGAAGCGCCGCGGCGTTGCGTTCTGTGAGGGGAAGAGCGCGGTGCGGCTGCTGGCGAGGGACGGGCGCTGCGTCGGCGCGGTCTTTGCGGACCGCCGAAGCGGCGAGTTCGAGGCGGTGCTGGCGGAGAATGTCGTCTTCGCGACAGGCGGGCCAGGCGGCATCTACGAGGACAGCGTCTATCCTGCGGAGCACACGGGCGGCATCGGGCTGGCGCTGGCGGCGGGGGCGCAGGCGGTCAATCTGACCGAGAGCCAGTATGGGCTCGCCTCGGTGAAGTTCCGCTGGAATGTCTCGGGCAGTTACATGCAGGCGCTGCCGCGCTTCGTCTCCGTTGGCGGCGACGGGGCGGAGCGGGAGTTCCTGCGGGAATACTTCGACGACGCGGCGGCGATGTACGACGCCATTTTCCTGAAGGGCTACCAGTGGCCGTTCGCGGCGGGGCACCTGCCAGGTTCGTCGCTGGTGGACATCGCCGTCTATGTGGAAACCAAGGAGCGCGGGCGCCGCGTCTTCCTCGACTACCGCCGCGACCCCGCGGACTTGCGGCTGGAGGCGCTCGCGCCCGAGACGCGGGAGTATCTGGAGAAATGCCGTGCGCTCGGGGGGACGCCGCTGGCGCGGCTCGCCGCCATCAATGGCCCCGCGATCGAACTCTACCGCGACCACGGCATCGACCTGGCGCGGGATCCGCTGGAGATCGCCGTCTCGGCGCAGCACTGCAATGGCGGGCTGGCGGGGACGGCCGCCTGGGAATCGGTGAACCTGAAGCATCTCTTCCCGATCGGCGAGGTCAACGGCACGCATGGCGTCACCCGCCCTGGCGGCAGCGCGCTGAACGCGGGGCAGGTCGGGGCCTTCCGCGCGGCGTCGGAGATTTCACTGCGTCCAGCGGAGCCGCTGGACTGGGCGGCGGCGGAGGCGACCGGCGAGGCCGCGCTCGCGGAACTACGGGAACTCCGTGCGCGTCCAGCGCGGCTCGACTGGCAGGCGGAGCGCCGCCGCTTCCGCCATGCCATGAGCGTCGCGGGCGCCTTCGTGCGCTCGCGTCCCAAGGCCGAGGCCGCGCTGGAGGAGGTGACACGGCAGTCGACCGCGCTGAACGCCGACGGCCTGGGCGGGCTGAACGGCGCGGAGGTCGCCGAGGCGCTGCGAAATCGGCAGTTGTGCCTGGCGGCGCGCTGCTATCTCGCCGCCATCCTGAAGCAGATTGCCGAGGTCGGCTCGCGCGGCGGCTCGCTGGTGCTGGCACCCGGGGGACGGCCCATCCACCCCAAACTCGGGTCGCAATGGCGGATGCAGGAGGAAAACCCCGAATACCGCGGGAAGATGCTGACGCTGGCGCTGGATGCGGCGGGGACGCCGCAACTGGGCTGGACGCCGTGTCGGCCGTTGCCTGAGTCGGACGGGTGGTTCGAGACGGTGTGGAAGGAATTTCGGGAACGAAGGACGAGACTGGAATCTTGAGCCGCGCTGAATCTTGAATCGTGAATCGTGAGCCGCGCTGAATCTTGAATCGTGAATCTTGAGCCGCCCTGAATCTTGAATCGTGAATCTTGAGCCGCGCTGAATCTTGAATCGTGAATCTTGAGCCGCCCTGAATCTTGAATCGTGAATCTTGAGCCGCGCTGAATCTTGAATCGTGAATCTTGAGC
>JAEEXV010000345.1 GCA_016287975.1 Lentisphaeria bacterium
AAGAACTGGATGTTCCCGATGCCCGTGCTGATGATCGGCACGTACAACGAGGACGGGACGCCGAACATGATGAACGCCGCGTGGGGTGGAGTCACCCTGGAGGACCAGATCACCATCTGCATCGACACCTCGCACAAGACCTGGACGAATATCGCCGCGCGAAAGGCGTTCACAGTCGCCTTCGGCACCGCCGATGCCGTGGCCTCCTGTGACTACCTCGGCCTCGTCAGCGGCAACGACGTGGCCGACAAGGTGGCGAAAAGCGGCTTCACCGCCGTGAAGAGCGAGTTTGTCGATGCGCCTGTGATGGCGGAACTGCCGCTCGTCCTCGAATGCGAGCTGGTCTCGATGAACGAGGAGAACTGCAACGTGGTGGGACGCATCGTCAACTGCGCCGTCGAGGAATCCGCCCTGACGGACGGCAAGCCCGACGCCACCAAGATGAAGCCGCTCTGCTTTGACACCTGCCAGCACGTCTATCGTCTGATGGGCGAGGTGGTCGAAAAAGCCTTCTCCTGCGGGAAAGCATTGAAGAAGTGACGGAAACGGCAAACTGAACTCGTTCATGGGAATGATGCGGGACGGTCTGATTGCTTCAAACAGGAAACCATTAGTACAATTAGCCAGGAATCATTGCAATGGACAAGGATGAGCAGCAAATATGGCAGCGGATGCTTGAGGCGGCGAAGGCGGTCCAGTGCGGGCGACGCATATCGGACTACGTGGAGGCAGGCGAGGTCGCGGCTGCGATTGAATCCTCGACAGGCAGAATCTACACGGGAGTGTGCGTTGACACGGCCTGCACGCTCGGCGTCTGCGCGGAAAGGAACGCCATCTTCAACATGCTGACCAACGGCGAGCATGTCATCCGCCGCGTCCTTGCGGTCATGCCAGATGGCAAGAACGGCGCGCCCTGCGGGGCGTGCAGGGAGCTGATGGTGCAGCTGATGCCCAAGGAGTACGGAACGATTGAAATCATGCTTGATTTCGATTCCATGAAAACCGCCCGCCTGTCAGAGCTGACGCCAGAATGGTGGATAAGATGAGCTCCAAGGAAGAGACGGTCGTCTATGCGCTGAAGGGCGTTTCGAAATACTCGCGGGACGGACATTTCGTCGATATGCCCGACGGCTGGGAGTTCGTGCCTTCGGGAGACCCCGCGCTGACGCGCCGCCTCAAGGCAGCTGCGACCGACTACTGGGTGGTGAAGCGGAAGCTGGGGCGGAAGGAGTTCGGCATCGGCCTGTGCGTCCCCAAGGGGCTTGCTGCGGACATTGCGGAACAACTTAAGGCCGAGCGCGAGACGCCTGAGTACCAGCGCAAACTGGAGGCGGGGCGCAGACGGCGCGAGAAGGAGCAGGAGGAGTACGAGGAGGATTTCGAGAAGACCGTCATTGAGTTCCTCGGCTTCCACGAGCGATATGCCGAACTGGCCGCGCGTCTGGCAAAGGCCATCACGGAGTTCACCACGCCCGTCGGCAGCGGCACGGTGGCGCGGACGCAGCGCATCCCCATCGGGCAGCGGGCGCGGGCGGCGGTCATCGCCTGGATGCGCCACAACACGACCGACTACGACCACCGATACATCCCCCGCGTCGCGGGAAAACGGCGCGAGGTGCGGCGAGACATCGCGCAGGAATCGCTCGCCCTGCTGAAGGACTACCGCAGGGGAAACGATGTTCCTGCCGACTGTCCGCTGCAGCGAGCCCTCGCCGCCAAGGCAGAATCACAGCAGAACATTTGAGAAAAACGGAATGCCAGACGACACCATCACCATACGCAGCGCGGTCATCGAGGACACGCCGTTCATCAAGGCGTGCATCCACGAGTTGGCCGAATACGAGCACGCGGAGGCGCAGGACCTCTCGACCGAGGAAATGCTGCGCGAGAACATCTTCGGCAAGGGCTTCGCCAAGGTGCTGATCGCCGAATGCGACGGGGAGAAGGCGGGCTTCGCCCTGTGGTTCAACAACTTCTCCACCTGGCTGGCGCGGCCAGGCATCTTTCTGGAAGACCTGTACGTGCGACCGCAGTACAGGAAACGCGGCATCGGCAGGGCACTCATCAAACGCCTTGCCGAAATCGCGGTGGAGAACGGCTGGGGACGCGTGGAGTGGTGGTGTCTGAAATGGAACAAACCCAGTCTGGAGTTCTACGACTCCCTTGGCGCACGCCAGATGGACGAGTGGGTTCCGCTGCGCCTGGACGGAGAAAAGCTGGAGCGCCTTGGCGAAAAGGGACTGAAGAAGTGAGCGGAGCAATGGACAGAGCAGCAACTGGCGTTCAAGTCGTCCCGATGGAGGAATGCGACAGGCCCGCGTTCATCGCGATGGCGCAGGAGGACTTCCAGAAGGGCTTCGAGGAGCATTTCGGGAAGACGGAGGAGACCATCCTTCGTGAGGAGGATGTCATCCGCTCTCTGACGGGCAAGGGGGCGGTCGCGTACAAGGCGCTTCTGGACAGGGAGATGGTCGGCGGCGCAAT
>JAEEXV010000346.1 GCA_016287975.1 Lentisphaeria bacterium
ACGACATGCGCCGCCGCGCCCTAGCGGCGGCGCCGCCCCGCTTGGACCCCCCGTTTTCAGCCACCCCCAGAGCCACCCATGAACCCCCTCCTTACCACCATGCTGGCGGCCGCCCTCCCCCTCGGCACCGCCATTGGGCTCAGGGCCGACGACCCGAAGCCCGCGACCACCGCGCCCGCCGTCACCGCGCCCGCCTGCGCCGCCAAGCCCGCGGCCTGCCCCGAGACCGCGGTCGGCCCGATCCAGCACCAGCAGGCGGGCCCCATCGTCTTCCGCACCCAGGACGAGGTCTTCTCCGCCGAGCAGTGCCCGAAGACGGGCGTGATCACGGTCCGCTACATCTGGCCGCAGCCCGCCATCGTCTACCAGTTCTCGCTGGACAAGGGCAAGGTCTACCAGCCCGGCCGAAGCATGGCCATCCTGAAGATCCTCTCGAAGAACAAGGTCGACGCCAACGGCAAGGAGATTCCGCAGCGCAGCAAGCCCGAACTGAAACTCGGGCTCAACTGCGAGATCACCGAGATCGGCGAGAACATGAAGGTCGCGCGCACCATCCAGCCAGGCGAAATCATCTGCAAGATGGTCCCCACCGTCGTCTCCCACGACTCGGTCACCCCATCCTCCAGCGAGGGCGTCCATTTCTTCACGATGCTCAAGAACCTCTGGGAGTCCACGGGCCTCTGCTACTTCATCAACACCGCCCAGTATGACTTCACCCTGAGCATCGGCCGCCTCATCATGATCTGCGTCGGCCTCCTGCTCATCTACCTCGCCATCGTCAAGGGATTCGAGCCGCTGCTGCTGCTCCCCATCGGCTTCGGCGCCGTCATGAGCAACATCCCCCTCGCCAACATCGCGGGCCCCGACGGCTTCCTCGGCATCATGTTCAAGGGCATCGACCTGGGCATCTACCCCCTGATCATCTTCCTCGGCGTCGGCGCCATGACCGACTTCGGCCCCCTCATCGCCGATCCCAAGACCGCCCTCATGGGCGCCGCCGCCCAGTTCGGCATCTTCGGCGCCCTCCTGATGGCCGTCCTCATCTCCCATTTCTGCCCGTTCATCCACTTCTCCCTCAAGGACGCCGCCTCCATCGGCATCATCGGCGGCGCCGACGGCCCGACCTCCATCTTCCTGGCCTCCAAACTCGCCCCGAACCTGCTCGGCTCCATCGCCGTCGCCGCCTACTCCTACATGGCGCTGGTCCCGATCATCTTCCCGCCCATCATCAAGGCCCTCACCTCCCGCAAGGAGCGCCTCATCCGCATGCCGCAGCCCCGCAAGGTCTCCAAGATCGAGAAGATCTGCTTCCCGCTCGTCATCACCCTGCTCTGCTGCTTCCTGCTGCCTGACGCCGCCCCCCTCATCTCCATGCTGATGCTCGGCAACCTCCTCAAGGAGTGCATGGTCGTCGACCGCCTCTCCGACACCGCCCAGAACGCCCTCATCAACATCATCACCCTCTTCCTCGGACTCACCGTCGGATCCAAGCTCTCCGCCGACAAGTTCCTCAACTTCGAAACCCTCGGCATCCTCTGCCTCGGCCTCTTCGCCTTCGCGGGCGGCACCTTCGGCGGACTCATGCTCGGCAAACTCATGAACAAGCTCTCGGGCGGCAAGATCAACCCCATGATCGGCGCCGCAGGCGTCTCCGCCGTCCCGATGGCCGCGCGCGTCGTCAACAAGATCAGCCTCCAGGAAGACCCGACCAACTTCCTGCTGATGCAGGCCATGGGCCCGAACGTCTCTGGCGTCATCGGCTCCGCCGTCGCCGCGGGCATCCTGCTGCAGGCCCTCGGACATTAGCCACCCCATGCGGGCGGCGCCTGCGCCGCCCGCCACCATCGGAATCCACACCATGAAAACCGTTCTCATTCCAACCAAACTGGACAAGGTGGCGGCCCAGATGCTCGCCGCCAAGGGCTACCAGGTCATCCAGGACAGCGACACCGACCTCATGGCCCTCTGCAAGGACCACCCCGAGACCGAGGCCCTGATCGTCCGCTCCGAGAAGATCACCCCCGCCATCATGGATCTGCTGCCGAACCTGCGCACCGTCGTGCGCGCGGGCGCGGGCTACAACACCATCGACATCAAGTACGCGCGCCGCAAGGGCATCGACGTCATGAACACCCCCGGCGCCAACTCCAACGCCGTCGCCGAGGAGGTCTTCGCCATGATGCTCGCCGTCTCCCGCCACCTCATCCCCGCCGACATCGACACCCGCGCGGGCGGCTGGAGCAAGAAGAAGTTCATGGGCCACGAGATCACTGGCCGCACCCTCGGCATCGTCGGCCTCGGAAACATCGGGCAGCTCGTCGCCAAGCACGCGCAGGGCTTCGACATGAAACTGCTCGGCTACGACCCCATCGTCTCCAAGACCAAGGCCGACGAGATGGGCGTGCAGCTCGTCTCCCTCCAGGAACTCTTCGCGCAGTCCGACATCATCACCCTCCACATCCCCGAGAACAAGGAGACGCTCGGCCTCGTCAACGCCAGCCTCCTCGCCCTCGTCAAGAAGGACTGCGTGCTCATCAACTGCGCGCGCTCCGGCATCGTCAACGAGGACGACCTCAAGGCCGCCAAGGCCGAAAAGGGCCTGCTCTACTGCAACGACGTCTATCCCGCCGACGTGCCCGGCCCCAAGAGCATCGCCGACGCGGCCGCGATCATGCTGCCGCACCTGGGCGCCAACACCTACGAGGCCAACTTCGCCGCCGCCAAGCGCGCCGGGGAGCAGCTGATCGGCTACTTCGAGCAGGGCATCACCAAGTTCGTCGTCAACAAGGACATCCCCGACGGCCTGGATCCGCTCTACCAGAAACTCGCCTACCAGCTCGCGCGCCTCGCCCGCGCCCTGCTCGGCCGCCAGAGCGCGATCAACGCCATCCGCTGCAGCTACTACGGGGATCTCAAGCCCTTCGCGAAGTGGTTCATCGCCCCCATCGCCGCAGGCCTCGCCGACAACTCCGACCCGCACCAGGCCCCCGAGGAAGCCGCCGAACTGCTCAAGGAAAAGGGCACGCTCCTCGAAGTCCGCGACGCCGACGACAAGAAGCACTACGGGAACTCGATGACCATCGACCTGGAGAACGGCACTTCGCGCGTCTCCCTGCGCGGCACCATCACCGAAAACAACCTGATCGTCTCCCGCATCGATGACTTCGACCACATCTACCTGGTCCCGAAAGGCAATCTGATGATCGTCAAATATCTGGACCGCCCTGGCGTGCTCGCCGCCATCACCACCTCCTGCGCCAATGCGGGCCTCAACATCGAGGACATGCACGCGCCGCGCGACAGCGCCGCCCGCTCCGCCCTCGCCATCCTCTATCTGGACAAGCCCGCACCCGCCGCGCTGCTCGCGGAGGTCAAGGCCAAGATCCAGGCCGAATCCGCAGTCGCCATCGAACTGGCCTGACCGCCTCGCTTTTTTCCGCGCGGCGGAGTGTTTTTTCCGGCCATTCCGCCGATTCCGGTTTGCAACTTGCCGCAAGCCGATTATAGTAAACAAACCATCCCGACTGGCCGTCTGCCGGACGGCCAGTCCCACCCACCCCCAGGAGAAATCATGGCTAATTCCAATAAGCAAAAGAACGTGACCAAGCGCGCCTTCGCCAACACCATCGCCGAAAAAGTCGGCATCACCCAGGAAGTCGCCTTCAAGACCGTCAAAGCCACCCTCGCCGTCCTCGCGGACATCCTCGCCAATGACGGCCATGTCGAACTGCGCGGCTTCGGCGTCTTCGAGACCATCGTCCAGCGCCCGCGCGTCGGCCGCAACCCGAAGAACCCGCAGGTGACCGTCCAGATCCCCGCCCGCAAGGTCGTGAAGTTCCGCGCCGGCCGCGATCTCGCCGCCAAGGTCGAGAAACTCGCCATCAAGCCCGAGGAGCTCGGCAAGTAGTCCTCTGACCTGATCCCCCCAAGGAAAGCATTCCGGCGCGAACGGCCACGTCCTCCCGGAATGCTTTTTTTGGTACTGCGCCAGGCGCCCATCCCCATTCCCCCTATGACATCCTTCCTCGCCGCCTTCCACCTTCCCGCACCAGGCCAGGTGCCCGACGCCCTGCAAAGCGTCTTCCAGGACGCGCACCGCTATCCGGAGGCGGCGCTGCTTGCGCCAGAAGAGTGCCTGGCGGACACGCCCGACGGCATCGTGCTCTTCGCGGGCGAACTGCGCAACCGCCGCGAACTCTGCCAGGCATACAATCTCCCCGTGGACCTGCGCCCCGCGCAGCTCGTGCTGGCGCTCATCGAGCACCATTCCCCCGCCAACGTATTCCGCGGTCTGAACGGGCCGTTCACGCTGCTCTGGCTCGACCGCCGCAAGCAGGAATGGCATCTGGTGCGAGACCAACTCGGGCAGAGCTTCCTCTTCCACCATCTCGGCCAATTCGGGGACTGCAGCCTCGCCAGCGATTCCCTGCCACGCCTCAAGAAGGCGCTTCCCGCACTGGCCGAGAACCTCGACTACGCCGCCCTTTCCGACTACCTCGCGCTGGGATACATCCCCGCGCCGCGCACCATCTACCGCTCCGTCGGAAAGGTCCCGCCCGCCTCCGAGACGATCGTCAAGTCCGATGGCCGCACCATGGTCACCGAGCGCTACTGGACGCCGCCCTTCACCCCGCAATGCCAGATCGGATTCGAGGACGCCGTCGCCGAAAGCCGAACCCTCCTGAACCGCGCCGTCGCCCGCTGCCTGGAGGCGCACCCCAAGGCCGACTTCATGCTTTCAGGCGGCATCGACTCCGGCACCATCCTGGGCCTAGTCACCCACGACTTCCCCGACGCCGCCCGACAGGCCCACACCATCGCCTACGACAGCCGCGCATACGACGAAAGCCCCATCGCCACCGCCACCGCCCAGCGCAACGGCGTGCCCTGCACCCCGCTTCACCTCGGCCCCGACGCCATCCAGACACTGCCTGGACTGCTTGCGGGCTCCGGCGAGCCATACGCCGATTCCTCGCTCCTCGCCACCGCCGCCGCCGTCCGCGCCTCCACGCAGCCCGCCATCTTCACGGGCGACGGCGGCGACGAGATCTTCGGCGGCTACCGCCGCTACCAGGCAATGCTGCTGCGCGGGAAATGCCCGCCTCCCCTTCAGGCGTTCGCTCGCCCCTTCTGCCGCGCCCTCGCCTGGCTCATCCCCGCCTCCCGCGACAACCGCTCCCGCCGCGCCAATTGGAAACGCACCCTGCATTCGCTCGGCCTCACCGAACTTGCCGCCTATGGTTCCTTCCAGGAAATCTGCTCCAGCGATCTGCGCCACGAACTCCAGCAGGTCGCCCCAGGCGACCGCCGCTGCCCTGGATTGCTGATCGAATCCGCCACCCCGCACTATCTTCCAGGCCAGCCCGAACTCGACTGGAACAACGACTCACGCTTCTCCCTGCAGAACTACCTGGCCGACTGGGAAAGCCTCGCCGACGCCATGGACGTCGCCGAACCCGTGCAGCGCTACAACGGCCTGGATTTGCAGGTCTACCTCCCCGACGACGGCTTCCGCAAGACCGACCTCGCCGCCGCAGGCACTGGCGTCACCCTGCTCTGCCCCATCCTCGACATGGATGTCGTCCGCTTCGCCCTCTCCCTCCCCGTCGCGCTGCGCTTCGACGCCCGCGAAAACAAGCGCATCCTGCGCGCGCTCGGGCGGGATTCCCTCGCCCCCGAAGCCCTCGCCACCCCGAAACGCGGATTCGGCATCCCCATGGCCGAGTGGCTCAGAGGACCGCTCGCACCGCTCATGCGCTCCCTCGCAGATGACATCGCCCAGTGGGATGAATTCCAACTGCTGAGCCCCGCCACAGTGCGCCGCCTGGTAGAGGAGCATCTCGCCGGCCGCGCCAATCACGCCTCCCGCCTCTGGATGCTCCACTGCCTCCGAATCTGGGAGGAAACCCACTGACCGGCGCGCAAGCGCGCCGGCACGGGGGGGCGCGCAAGCGCGCCGGCACGGGGGACCGCTACCGCTCGCTGCACCGGGGGGGGCGGGGGGACGAGCGTAGCGAAGCCCCCCGTCGTTTGCGTGCGTGGAAGAAGGCACCAGCCTACAAAAACACCCCGCCCCGCAACGCTCCCCCGCCAACACCCCGACCTGCCCCAAACACACCCGCTCCATCCACTACCATGAAACTCATCGCAACCATCGCTCTTTCCGCCATTGTCGCCCTGCCCGTTTTCGCCCAGGAGGCCAAGTCCCTGCGTGTCCTGATGATCGGCAACAGCTACTCCCGCAGCGTGCTGCAAGAACTCCCCGCCATCGCCAAGGCCGATCCGTCCGTCAAACTGGTGATCAGGGGCGCCACCATCGGCGGCTGCACGTTGCAGCGCCACCTCAATGAGTTCGAGACCTCCGCCGCCAAGCCCGACCACCGCCCCTACACCGTCAACCTCCCCATCCCAGGGCGCAAGGACAACAAGGCCAGCCTCCAGGAATGCCTGAAGGACGGGCAATACGACATCGTCACCATCCAGCAGGCCTCGCCCCTGAGCTGGGACATCACCACCTTTGACGACGCCGCGCGCCTCATCGAAATCGTCCGCAAGTTCCAGCCCAAGGCCGAGATCATCGGCCACATGACCTGGTCCTACCGCGCCGACGACCCGCGCATCCTCCCTGGCGGCAAATTCAACCTGACCCAGGCGCAGATGCAGGAGAAGATCATCGCCTGCTACCGCGAACTCGCCAGGCGCCACCGCATCCGCATCATCCCCGTCGGCATCGCCGTCAAGCTCTTCCGCGAGCGCGTTCCGCAGCCTTTCACCGCCGCCGACGTCCCCAAGACGCCAGTCAAATACGAGTATCCGAACCTCCCGCCCGTCCGCAACGACGTGGTCGGCGGTTCGCGCTGGATCCGCCATCGCACGACCAAGGAACGCGTCCTCAAGACCGACCACATCCACTTCAACGCCCGCGGTGAATACCTCCAGGGGTGCGTCTGGTACATGTTCCTCTTCGGCAAAACCGCCAAGGATGTGAAATACGTCTCCCCGCGCATCACTCCCGAGGACGCCCGATTCCTCGCGCAATGCGCCGAAGCCGCCGTCCAGACCTGGAAGCCCTAAGTGACTTTTGGCGACCGCCGCCGTTTTGAAATCACCTCTAAGGAATTGACATGAAACTGGATTCTACGGGCAAGAGGCAGGGGGTGTTTACGCAAATCTCCCTGTTCAGCGTCCTGCTTGGAGGGCGCTACGGAGGCGTTTGCAGCATCGCCGAAGTCAAGCGACTGGGCGACATGGCGATCGCCACGATGGATCGGCTGGACGGGGAGATGCAGATGATCGACGGCGTCGTCTATCAGGCCTGCGCCGACGGACGGCTTCTCCTGCCCGATGACAGGGAAACCATACCCTTCGGCACGATTGCCAGGTTCACGCCGGAACAGGAACTGAAGCTGGACGCCATTCCACGCTTTGAGGAGTTCGAGGAGCGCATGAAGACGGAATGCCCTGGCCTGAACCTGCCGATGGCCGTGCACCTCAAGGGCGATTTTCGTCAGGTCAAGGTCCGGGCGGTCGCGCGCCAGGAGAAGGACGGAGTCGGGCTGGCCGAGGCGGCGCGGAACGAGGCCGTCTTTGAACTGGAGGAGACGTCGGGGGACATGGTGGGCTTCCGTCTGCCTGGTTATGTCCAGGGCGTCAATGCGCCTGGATGGCATCTGCATTTCGTCGACACCGCCCGCCGACACGGCGGCCATGTGGTCAATTTCTCCCTGAAACAGGGAACGATGCGCATCTGCAGGGCCCGCGAGTTCAAGATTGTGCTCCCCGAGGTGCTGGACGAACTGGATCTGGACCGCGACTGGAGCGACGACCTGCGCCGTGCCGAGGCCGAACGGTAGAAATGCAGATCAACTTGAAACGCCCATAAACGACTTCATCGCCTGTTGCGGATTGAACTGCGAAACGTGCGACGCGCGCATCGCGACCGTCAACCATGACGACGAACTGCGCCGTAAGGTCGCGAAACTCTGGTCGGAATGGAACAAAGTGGAAATCACGCCCGAGATGATCCATTGCACGGGGTGCCGGATCCCGGGCGAGAAGACGCCGTACAGCGGGTCGCTTTGCCCCATCCGAAACTGTGCCGTCGCCCGACACCATGAGACCTGCGGCAACTGCGGCGAACTGGCGACCTGCGAGAAGGTCGCCAAGATCATTGGAAACAATGCGGACGCACGGGCGAACCTAGTCGACGGGGCGTCGCGAGGGGAAGGCCGCCCCCTACCCCAGAGGCTGCCTGGCCCAGACCAGCGTCTCGAAGGCCTTGTATTGCCGGGGCGTCATGGCGTAATGCTCCAGCCGCTTGCATTCCTCCTCCGCCCGCGGATGGTGGTAGAGGTCCGCCAGCCAATAGAACTCGTAGGCGACGGACAAATCCTTCTCGACGCCCTTCCCTTCCTCATAGCACTGCGCCAGACGGAACATGGCGTAGTTGCTGTACAAGCGCGCCGCGAAGCGCCAGTGCGCGACGGCGCCTTGATAATCGCCCTTGTTCCAGCATTCCGCCCCCTTGCCTGCCTCGGCCGAACGGCACATTCCGTCAATCCAGCCGATACGGTAGTAACTGGGGTCGTTCAGCTGGCGCCAGAGGTCCACGACGAACTCCCAGCCGCGCTCCCAAAGGGAATACACTCCCAGCCCGATGAACATCAGAAGGTAGATGATGCCACAGAACGGCAGAAGCAAAACGGTCAGAATGGTCCCGAAGACTTTCGCGAAAATGCTCTTCTTCTTTGAATGTGCCATGTTGTCCTCCTTTGTGGCTGCATGGATCTTACGCCGCCACTCGGCAGTTCCTTTCACCACTCCGAAACAAATCGACACTTTTGTTTCCCCTGCTTGCCCCGCGCGGTCATTCGCATGCTGTGGATCCCGTGGCCGCAAAACAACAACCTCATGGGGGAACAGGGCGCCATACAAAAGCATTCCTATTTTTACAAAATCGACTTGAAATTGATAGAAAATGTAATATATTATTCTAACAAATCGGAGGGCAATGAAAATGCTTTCGACAAAAAGGAAAATTCTGGCAAGGATACGGCGAGGCGGACCTGGCGGCCTGTGGTGCGCCGATGATTTCATGTCCACTTTCCAGCGCCACGAAATCGACGAGAGTTTTGCCAGGCTTATGAAGGAAGGCGTGATACGGCGAGTCATTCCTGGCATCTACGAGTATCCAAGGTTCAGCGAATTGCTCCAATGCCCAGTGGCGACGGACATCAATGAACTGGCGCGAACCCTTGCCAGGAAGTTTCGATGGCAAATATGCCCCGATGGCGAATCAGCCTTGAACTACCTTGGCCTAAGCACGCAGATTCCTGGGCGGACGCTCTATTTCTCCGATGGTCCCAATCGCACATACGAAGTTGAGGGGCAGACACTGGAGTTCCGCCATTCCGCAAAGCGGTTGCTGACATTCAAGAAGATTGAAAGTCTGATCGTGGTTCAAGGGCTGATGGCTCTGGGGCAGACGCAGATGACAACAGAGCATGTCCATCTTCTTTGCAGGAGGTTTCCCGCAGCAATGTGGGAGCGCATCTTGGCTGACATCTCCTCCGCCCCCATCTGGATTGTGGAGACGGTGCGCGGCATCTGCCGTCTTGGAAACGGAACAGCGTAGTCATGCCCTCCATTGAATACGCCTCTCCAGATGCAGTATATTAAGCAGTGGACAAGACAGGCGGCATGAAACAAGGCAAGCGGCGAGCCAGGCGGCATCCACGGGCGAAGTGTCACTCTTTCTAAACTGGGCGCTCTGCAGGCTGGCGCTGGACTGGCGCATGTCGGACTGAATCCCCCAAAATAACCAAAAGGAGAGGTAAAAAATGGCAAATCGTTTCGTTCTCAATGGGCTTTCCTACCACGGCAAAGGCGCGATCCATGAAATCGTCGGCATCCTCACTGCCAAGGGTTTCAAGAAGGCGTTTGTGGCGTCCGACCCCGATCTGGTCAAGTTCCAGGTCACCAGGAAAGTGACCGACCTGCTGGACGCGGCGGGCTTTGCCTATGAGATTTATTCGGACATCAAGCCCAATCCGACCATCGAGAACGTCCTGGCAGGCGTGGAGGCCTACAAGAAGTCGGGCGCCGACTGCATGATCACGATTGGCGGCGGCTCCTCCATGGACACTGGCAAGGCCATTGGCATCATCATCAACAATCCCGAATTCTCGGACGTCCGTTCCCTTGAGGGCGTCGCGCCGACCAAGAACCGCACGGTCTTCACCATCGCGGTCCCCACGACCGCGGGCACTGCCGCCGAGGCGACCATCAACTACGTCATCACCGACGTCCAGAAGAAGCGCAAGTTCGTCTGTGTCGATGTGAACGACATTCCCGACGTGGCGATCGTCGATCCCGACATGATGTCCACGATGCCCAAGGGGCTGACCGCCGCCACGGGGATGGACGCCCTTACCCATGCGATCGAAGGCTACACCACGAAGGCCGCCTGGGAACTGGCGGACTGCCTGAACCTCGAGGCCATCAAGTTGATCGCGAAGAACCTCCGCGCCGCCGTGCAGAACAATGCGGATGGCCGCGAAGGCATGGCGCTCGGGCAGTTCGTCACGGGCATGGCGTTCTCCAACGTCGGGCTCGGCATCGCGCATTCGATGGCCCACACGCTCGGGGCCGTCTATGACACCCCCCACGGCGTCGCCTGCGCGATGATGCTGCCGATCGTGATGGAATACAACCAGGAGGCCACTGGCGAAAAGTACAAGGCCATCGCCGAGGCAATGGGCGTGGACACGACTGGAATGGACCAGAAGGCCTACCGCGCCGCCGCCGTGGCGGCAGTCCGCAAGCTTTCCGCGGACGTCGGCATCCCCGCCAGGCTTCCCGCGCTCAAGGAGGCGGATCTTGACTTCCTTGCCGAAAGCGCATACTCGGACGCCTGCCGCCCTGGCAACCCCAAGGAGACCAGCGTCGCGGATCTGAAAGAACTCTTCCGCAAGATCATGTAGGCATCCTATCGGGCTTGATTGAAGGACGCCTGGTTCCCCAAGCCGGACGCTATCTGCCATCCGACTTGGGGAACAGAGCGCCCGGGGATGTGCGTCCCCTACGCCCTGTCGTCCAGCAGGCGTCTCTGGAGCGCATCCCGAAACGCCGTGGCGGCGGGCGAGAAATACTGCCCTTTTTTCCAGACGATGTCCAGCGAGGACACCAGCCTCGGGACAAACGGCCGGAAGGCCAGCCCCGTCTTCGCGCCAGTCGGCACCAGTCGGTCCAGCGTGACCGCGCAGCCGACGCCTGCGCGCACCAGCAGGGCCGCATTGTAGATGAGATTATAGGTGGCGGCGATGTCCAGCTCGGACACAGGCTTCCCGAGCCATTGCAGGCATGGATTCTCATCGGTTCCGTATTGGATGACCTGGCGCGAGAGAATCAGCGGGATGCCATGGAGGTCGTCGGGGGCGATCCCCTTCTTCGCCGCCAGCGGGTGGCCGCACGGCATCAGCAG
This sequence comes from Lentisphaeria bacterium, assembly GCA_016287975.1. Next base: position 11,483 of record JAEEXV010000346.1, read on the forward strand.
CCCCCAGACATCCTGGTGGGGCAGCGCCAGCGCGTCGTACTTCGAGATGTCGACTGGCTGGATCAGCACGCCGAAGTCCAGCGTCCCGCGGTCCAGCCGCTCCATGACGTCCTCCGCGTTCCCGCTGAACAGGTGGAAGCGGATGGCAGGATGCCTGTCCCGCACTTCGCGGATGACTCCCGCCAGCAACGACATCGCCTCGCTTTCGCCGCCGCCCACATAGACATCCCCCGCAATCCGATGCCGTGCGCGAAAATCGGAGCGCGTCTTGTCGACGATCGTCATGATCTCCTCCGCCCGCTGGCGCAGCAGCATCCCCTCGGTCGTCAACGAGACATGGTGGCTGCCGCGAATGAAGAGCCGCTGCCCAAGTTCGTCCTCAAGATCCTTCAGCTGGCGGGAAAGCGTCGGCTGGGTGACATGCAGCCGATGCGCGGCCCCCGTGACGCTTTTCTCACGGGCCACCGCCAGAAAGTATTTCAGCACTCGCAGTTCCATAGACGCACTCCTGTTTCCAAGTGGACATGGCGCTACTATAAGCCATCTGACATGCTCTGCAAGCATGGCTTTCGATAAAAACAAAGTATTTGCTATTTCACGCGATCAAAATATATTAATGAGCGTGCCCAAGAAGGCGGGAATGTGACGACATTTCCCCCCTCCCCCCGATTCAGAACTGGATGCGACGGCACACCGTCATCAAAGGAATCCCCGCTCCATGCGAAAAACGCTGCTTCTGTCCCTATCCGCCCTCGCCCTGGCAGTCGCCACTGGCTGCCGCAACCTCGAAACCACATCCAAGGAGTGCCCGTCCATGAACAACCTCGTCTTGACCCAGGAATGGGACAAGGTCTTCCCGTTGAGCGACCAGGTGGAACACAGCAAGGCCACCTTCCCGAACCGCTTCGGCATCACGCTGGCGGCGGATGTCTACAAGCCGAAGAACGCCAACGGCAGGCTCGCGGCCATCGCCGTGTCGGGCCCCTTCGGGGCGGTCAAGGAGCAGTCCTCTGGACTCTATGCGCAGGAACTGGCGAAGCGCGGATTCCTCGCCATCGCCTTCGATCCCTCCTTCACGGGGGAAAGCGGCGGGCAGCCCCGCTTTGTCGCCTCGCCCGACATCAACACGGAGGATTTCCAGGCCGCCGTCGACTACCTCGTCTCCCGCGCCGACGTGGATGCGGCGAAAATCGGCATCTGCGGCATCTGCGGCTGGGGCGGCCTCGCCCTCAACGCGGCGGCCATCGACACCCGTGTCAAGGCGACCGTCGCCTCCACGATGTATGACATGACCCGCGTCACCGCCAACGGCTACTTCGACCAGGAGGACAGCGCCGCCAGACGCCATGAGAAGCGCGCCGCGATGAACGCCCAGCGCAACGAGGACTTCAAGAACGGCGCCTGCAAACTCGGCGGCGGCGTGCCCGACACGCTCCCCGCGGATGCGCCGCAGTTCGTCAAGGACTACTACGCCTACTACAAGACCAAGCGCGGCTACCATCCGCGTTCCCTGAACTCCAACGGCGGCTGGAACATCACCTCCGCCCTCTCCTTCCTGAACGCGAAACTGCTCGCGTTCGCGGGCGAGATCGAAAGCGCGGTGCTGGTCGTCCACGGCGAAAAGGCGCACAGCCGCTACTTCGGCGAAACCGCCTTCAAGCTGCTCAAGGGCGACAACAAGGAACTGATGATCATCCCCGCCGCCAGCCACTGCGACCTCTACGACCAGCTGGACATCATCCCCTTCGACAAGATCGCCGATTTCTACCGCAAGAATCTGAAATAGATTCGCCGCCATGAAGGCACTTCAGCGGGAGAAGCCGCGCGGCTCCTTCAGGGGGCTCGCCGAAATGGTCCTATCCGCCCTGTGCCTGGCGGCGCTCTTCCTGGCCGCCGCCTGTCCGCGGCGGCCGGGAACGGGGCCGGAGGCACATTCCAGCGCGCGCATACAGGAGAACAAGATGATGCCGCAGGAGACAATCGTTCTTGCAGTCGGCGACGCCAGTTTCACCGTCGCCCTCGCCGACACCGAGGCCGCGCGCGAACTCGCGGGACGTCTCCCGCTCCGCCTCGACATGGCGGAACTGAACGGCAACGAAAAATACGCCAGCCTGGACAGGCCGTTTGCCGCCAAGGCGGAAAAAGTCCGTCGAATCGAGGCTGGCGATATGATGCTCTGGGGGAATGACTGCCTGGTCATCTTCTACCAGTCCTTCGACACCCCATACACCTATACCCGCCTCGGCCGCATCCACAATGCCAACGGACTGGCGAACGCCGTCGGCAAAGGCAACGTGTCGGTCACCCTCCTGCCGTCGCCCGCATCTCCATAACTTGCCCGCGTGGGAAACAGGGCGGTTCAGAAAAACGTGGCGATCATATAAAGCATTCAGGATTTTCAGATAGATGGACACGATTTCCAAAGAGAAGCGCAGTGAGGTGATGAGTCACATACGGTCGAAGGACACGAAGCCTGAGCTGGTCGTGCGGCGCCATCTGCATGCGCTGGGCTTCCGCTACCGCCTCCATTCGCCGAAGCTGCCTGGGCATCCCGACATCGTGCTGCCCAAATGGCATACGGTCATCTTTGTGAACGGCTGCTTCTGGCATCGCCACGAGGGCTGCAAGACGGCGACGATGCCGAAGTCCAACGTGGAGTTCTGGCAGGCGAAGTTCGACCGCAATGTCGCGCGGGACAAAAAGGAGCACGCCGCGCTGGAGGCGGCGGGCTGGCATGTGATCGTCCTGTGGGAGTGCGAGGTGAAGACGCGGCTGGAAGCCCTCGCGGGGGAGATCAGGCGGCGGAAAGGCGCCAAGGCCAAAGGCGGCGGCGTGAAAGCGAAAGCCGCACGGAAGCCGTCCAAACCGAGAACTGCAAAGGGATGAAACCGCAATGAGCATGGAACAACTTGTCTGTAACAGCCTCAGAAGGGGCGGGCTTTCCTGTCTGCTTGCGCTCTGCCTGGCGTCTCTCGGCTGCGTCCATCGTGTGGACGGCGGCTGGCGAGAGTTCAAGGTGTTCTGCGGGATGTCGTACCAGGGCGGCGAGGTCACCGAGGCCGACTGGCGGAGATTCTGCGACGAGCATGTCACGACGGCCTTCCCCGACGGCTACACCTCCCTTGAGGCGACTGGCTACTGGAAAGGCGGCGGCAAAACCACGGAGCGGGAACATTCGCGCGTGCTGGTCATCGTCGCGCCCGCCGACGCGAAGGACAAGGTCCTTTCCGTCGCCCGGAAATACCGCCAGCAGTTCCATCAGGAGGCCGTGCTGGTCATGACCTCCGTTGGAGACGCCATTTTCGTGGAGGGCAACCAATGAACACCACGCTTTGCAACATGTGCATGATCGAGGACAAGGCCACTGGCCGCGTGCTGGTGCAGCACCGCCTGCCGAAGCCGACGAATCCGTGGTGCGGGCTGACCTTCCCTGGCGGGCATGTCGAGGCGGGCGAGTCCATCACCGCCTCGACCATCCGCGAAATCCGCGAGGAGACGGGGCTGGCCGTCTCCCACCTTCGGCTGTGCGGCGTGGTGGAATGGGAGACCATCGGCGAACGCGCCGACGGCTCGCCCGCCGAAGTCGAGGCGAACTCCAAGTACATCGTCTTCCTGTTCCGCACCAGCGCCTACACGGGCGAACTGAACTCCTCCGCCGAAGGGCGGATGGAATGGATGACCCTCGACGCAATGCGAAAAGGCGGCCTCGCCCCGCACATGGAGGAGTACATCCGCGTCCTCGTGGAGGACGACGTCCCGCAAGCCTACGGCATCAGCGGAAGTGGTAGATTGGAAGTCGTCAAAGATGACGAATGAAACTAGAGGAAGTGAGTCCTGCGGTGCCCCAAGCAAGGCTGAGCCTCCTGCCTAAGCCGTCCACGCTACTAAATCGAGCGGACACTGCGGATTCATGTCAATTGGCGGCAACAGGACTGTCACCCAGGGAAAATTCGACAATGTCGCAGGCATACAACAACCTGCGGACGTCAATCCCCAGCCAGTGGAAGGTCGTCCTAAAGCAAACGCCGCATGCAACAGACAAACCTCAACATGGTCACGCAGTAGATGACCTTTTTTGAATGCTGTTCCCCATACGGGTAGGCAATGCTCATAAGCACGCTCCTGGGAACGGCATGTGCCAAAGTGTTTGGATTGAGCATGTTCTTCAAAAAGATGCGTTGCATTCCTGCCCAGGAAAGCCCCCATCAGGGGCGACGGACCATAGCCAGGGATGGAGTGAACGCCGAAGGCGCGAACGAAGCCCACGGCGCAGATGGTATCGCCTCTGCAACGGGCTTGCCGCCGTCGCGGCGGTCGGAATGCATGCTATGGGAGCGGGCGAAAGATGCCGCCTTGCGGCCCTGGGCCGGCGGTCGTTGTCAGGGGCGGAGGCTGCGGTCGGGCTCCCGCCCTCCCTTCGCCTCCGACAATACCATCCCTTGCCGGGCGCTAGTCTGTTTCCGGTGCCCTTCCAGGGGTCCTGCTCGCCGCTTCGCGGCTCGCCCCCCCTGACTATGCGCCAACGCCCCCTTGCAGGGACTTTCCTGGCGAGGGATGCCACGCATCTTTTCGGAGCCCGCATTTGAAACCACGTTCTTTGGCACACGCCAGCCCCACGAGTGTGCTATAGATCACATTCCCTACCATCTCCGGGGACAAAGCATTTTTGAATGAGCAACACAGCATCTTGTGCTTTCAGGCAAGGTCCTCTATGGTTCTGCCTGGAATCCTGCTTGTAATTTGCGCAAGAGCGCTCATATTATGTCATTGCTGATTTACGGCCCCTCCCTATCTGAGTGGTTGCCTACGGCAAGATGTCGTGAAGACGCAGTTTTCGAGTTTACCGTCTAGTGAAGGGCAAGACTGGACGAGGCAAAGAAAGGACTGACGGATGCTGAAGATCGATCTCGGGAAGATCCTGGCAGAATTCGGGAATGCACTTGGATTGGAGCTCGCTTTTGACGACAAGGGAGTATGCGGGCTGACCCTGGACGAGGAGACGCCGATCATCATCCAGTCGACGGAGGAAGATTCGAGCCTGACGCTTTCCAGCATGCTGCGGAGCGCGTTGCCCGACCCCCTGGGGATCAACCAGGTCGAGAATCTGTTCGCCCTCGCGCTCGATCCAATGGTGCGCGGCGGGGCGTCGCCTGTCGCGGGGCGGGATCCAGAAAGCGGAAACCTGGTCCTCTACATGGTTCTGACGCCCTCCGTGCTAGACAAGACACCGCTCGCGGAACTCTTCGAGGCGTTCGTGGCGACGCGCGATGCCGTCGCGGCGATGCTCGACGAGCCTGTGGAGGCTCCGCTGCAGTTCGGGGACCAATTTTCAAAACTGTGGGTGTAGCCATTCGGCCACCCTTCCACCCAGACACCAAACAAAGGGACACGCCATGCTGATTAAGGCACTCGATGACATCCTCAAGGAATTCGGCGCGAAGATGGGGATCGACCTCGCCTTCGACGAGGACGGCGCGTGCCGCCTTGAAGTGGCCAAGCTGGTCGCGGTCGACATACGGGCCAACGAGGACGACGGGACGCTCACGCTGTCCGCAGTGGTGCGTGAGGAGCTGCCAGACCCGATCACCTACTCCACGGCCCTCGACCTGCTCGCCCTCGCCCTCGATCCTGCGAGGCAAGGCGGGAATTCGCCTGTGGTGGGCCGCGACGACGAAAGCGGATTCGTGGTGATGTACGAAGTGGCGACGCCCTCGATGCTCAACCGCAAGCCGCTCATTACGATCTTCGAGGAGTTCATGGAGACCTACCGCGCCGTTTCCGCCCTGCTGGACAATCAGGAAGCGGTCGCCGCCAAGGCGAAGGCCGAGGCAGGGACGGCCAGCAACTAACCTCGGGAGGCGCACCATGGCCGACATCCAAATCACGTCCGTCAAGACCCTCACCGCGAGCGACCTCATCGGGAATCTCCACGAAGCGGGGGAAACGAAGCTTAAGAACAACGGCTCGATCCGCGTCGGCTCGAAGACCTACAAGGTCTCCTACGTCTCGGGCGAAAACGGCACTGACAGGCTCCAGATGAAGCGGCACTACACGGGGCCGCTGGGCTGGCTGCTGAACTGGGCGAAGAGCGGCTCGCTCGCCACGCAGTCCACCGCGCTGCAACTGAACGCCAAGATCGAGGAACTGATGAAGTCGAAAGACTATCAGCTCGCCCGCAACACCTACGACAAGTTGATGGACATTGCCAAGACCCATAAGGGCAACGAGAACGGCGTCATCGAAGTGGCCAACTACGGGCACAGCGAGCCCCGCAACAAGATCACGACGATGGCCGTGGTCGAGGCGGTCAACCGCAAGCTTCAGGCTACGAAAAGCCACAAGACCATCCAGCTCAACAAGATCGACACCTACAACACAATCCTCGGCATCACCACGCGGTCCCTGATGCCCCACCGCTACGGCGCATTGATGAAGAAGATCGCGGACGGAAACCTGAAGCTCGACAGCAAAGTGCTCAACAACGAGCTCTACACGGTCGAAGCCGAGGATGTGGAAAAGTGGAAGGCCTACATCTCCGACCAGAAGATCCTGGACAAGATCGACATTCCCCGAAAGCTCTTCAACTACCTCAACCAGCCGCAGGGGACATCCGAGGACGACGCGGGCCTCGTGGGATGGAAGAAGGACTTCAAGGCGGATCCCGACAAGGCCCTGCGTCATTTCGTCATCAAGAACATGCCTGCGAGCACCATGAAAGCCGGCTTGGGGAACGATGAGGCCATCAACCTGATGTGCAGTAAGATCAAGGACTACGTCGCGATCTACAGCATGGAGGACGGCGACGAGAAGACGGCGAAGATGGCGGAATTCCTGAAGTTCGAGAACTGGCCGTGCACGGCGGAAGACCAGGCCGACATTGACGATACGATCAAGGGACTCATCAACAAGAAGGCCGAGGAACTGCGCATCACGCCAGAGGAAGCCCAGCGGCTCCACGGCAAGGCGATCAAGGAGGCCTTCTACGCGAAACAGCCGTCCAGGGCGCTGACCACCCTCTCCTCCTATCGGTTGTTCGCGAACGTCATTATGTACGCCACCTTCCGGCAGACCAGCAAAATCGGGCTGGACTTCTTCAGGAGCCAGAACAAGCCGATCCTGTTCCACACGAGCCATCGAAATATGATGGACTTCGGCGACACCGACTGGATCCTGCAGGAGAAGCACTGGAAGGAGGGCGACGGCCAACTCGACCAGACCTACGGCGGCTCCGAAATCACCCACTCGGAAGTCCGCCACGCCTACAAGCTCATCCAGGAGTACGGCGACAACATAGGCGGCGCGGATCTCTGGTTCGTGAAGGGGGCGCAGTGAGCATGCGAACCCCAGGAATGCGTTGACGCGCGCGTCAAGGAACCGATCATGGACATGGAGACCGCATCCGACGCCTGCCTGGTGTCACAGCGGACCAATGCCGACAACGATTTCGGGCATGACGGCAAAGCGAGCGCCTTGCGGCGTCAGACAAGTTCCTTGATCAGCTTGAGAGCGCTGCCGAGGGAGGCGTCGAACTTGTTGGCCTCCGTGTCGACGGCGTTGAAGGTCTCCGCGAGTTCGGGTTTCGCCGCGAGGAGCGCCGCGTCGCCTGGCGCCGTCCTGAGCGAGCCGACCGCCGCCTTGAGGATCCTCGCGTCGTTCTGGTGGTGGAGATCGATATTGGCAAGGAGCGTGTTGTAGTCCTGCTCGCCCAGGCTCTTGACCGCAAGCGCGGCGCGCGGATCGATCTGCGCGAGGTAGGTGGCGGCGAGCGTGGCGACTTCCGTCGGCAGGTCATCCACCCCCAGCGCGGCCTTGAGCGAGGCGAGATTCGCCGAAAGCGCTTCAAGGAACGTCGTCCACTTGCTGGCGGGGAGGGTGACCGAAACCATTTCCACGGCGTCGTTCTCGCCCTTGCGAGGGGCTTCCTTCCATGCGCCGTCGAACGGCCAGGCGAAGGCCTCCATCTGCTGCATGAGCAACCGCATCTTCGCCTTCGTGAGGCGCACGCCCTCGGGAAGCGCGTTGTTCCTCCCCACCAGGGTCTCGTGAGCAAACGTTCTGCGGGCCATGAGTTTGCCGCCAAAACGTATATTCTCCCTGACCGCAAGCGCGAAGAGATTGCGGCGACTCCAGAAGTCTATCAGCAGGGACGGGAACTGGCCCAGGAAGAGCGACAGTTTTTGGGCCACCACGTTGGCGCACGCCACATTGACGGGGGTGTCGCGGGTCGCCTTCACCCCCGCCAGACCGTAGACTTTGTTCGTCGTCCTCGGCGTCGGATCCATCACCTGCCCAAGCAGCGCGGCGTGGCGGCCGATGGACACTTTCAGCACGTTTGTAATCGTTTTCACCGCTTGCTTGTACTCCTGCGAGTCGATCGGAATGTCGTTGTTCCTGATCGTCGCAACCGCATTCGCGAGCTTTGCCCGATTCGTTTCGGAGATCGAGCCTGATTTGGCATTCGCAGGCCCCTTCCTGAGTTCTCGCAGGACGTCGCCTGGGATCTCCAACTGGGCGATCCATTCGACAAACGGCAGGATCGTCTTGACCGACGTCTCGCGGTCCCCTCGCAGAATCTCCGCCACCTCCGCCATCTGCTGAACGCAGACGTTGCCGATCTGATTCGACCCTCCGTAGGGCTGTTTCTTCTCGTCGACGAGCGGCATGCCCTGCTCATACACTGCAACGCCGCCTCCGTCAGCCTGTACGCCAGGAGCTTCACCGAGGCGAAGAGCGACAAGGCCGACGCGGTGGCCATCGCCAGGTACGCCTGCGACCGGAATCCCCCCGAGCCTCGCAGGACGAGCCCGGAGAAGGCGCGGCTGCGCGAGATCGTCCGCGCCAGGAACTCCATGGAGGAGCAGCTGCTGCAGGCGCGGAACCGCATGGCCGGGCTGGAGGACCGGGCGGTGCTGAAGATCCAGCGGAGGCTCGTCGCGGCCATCGAGAGGGCGATTGCCGGACTGGAGCGCGAACTGGAGGCGGCGGTGAAGGCGTCACCGGAAATCCGCGCGGAGGTGGAGCTGATGGCGACCGCGCCGGGCGTCGGCTTCCTCTCGGCCGCGTGCATCTACGCCGAGCCGGGGTCGCTGAAGCAGTATTCCAGGAAGCAGGTCTCGGCCCTCTCCGGGGTCTGCCCGGTCAACAGGACGTCGGGCACCTCGGTGCGCCGGCACACGATGTCGCACCACGGATCCCGCCTGCTCCGGAGGATACTGTTCCTGGACTCCACGCAGGCGATCCGCCGGATGCCGTCCATGGGGCAGTTCCATGCCCGTCTCCTGGCCAGGCCGGATTCAAGCAAGATGACCGCCAAGTGCGCCTGCATGAGGAAACTGCTCCTGATCCTCCACGCGATGGTGGTCACGGACACCAAGTTCGATCCCAACCACAAATCCGAAAAAACTTCAAAAAAGTGAGCAAACCGGCTTGACAAAACACACATTACCTATGTTCCCCAAGAGGGTCGGTAACAGCACCTCATAAAGCAGACACGCCAGAAGCGTGTGGGTTGGGCGCGATTGACGAAGCGGACGTAGCCACGGCGTCCCGCCGTGGCGGGCGGGTGAGCCACACAGGGTTTGCAATCGGGCGGCAGAATCGTTCGCTGCGTCGCTCGTCGGGGCAACCACGGCGGGACGCCGTAGCTACCATTTTCGGGCGTCAACCAGGCGGTCGCCGATCCACTTGGGTACACAGCGTCCAGAAAAGACCGCGGCATCCCAAAAATCCTTTGACGCACTACATTAACGACGAAACGATGACGGCGGCATTTGATGCCAGTGGCAATTGTAACTGGACAGATGTGGCACGGGACTGGGATTCCGAACCGAACCAGCCGAAAACAACCCAGGAGGGAAAAATGCAAAGAATCGTGTCGTTGCTTGTTTTGTCCGCCGCGTGGTTTGCCGCGGTCGCCCCGCTTCCCGTGCTGGGATGCACCAGCTGGATGGTGTTTTCCGATTTGACGAAGAACGGCAC
>JAEEXV010000347.1 GCA_016287975.1 Lentisphaeria bacterium
GCAAGGCAGGGATTTAAGGGATCAAAGGGATTTAAGGGATGGGTTGGTGAGCAAGGAAGGGATTTAAGGGATGGGCTGGTGAGCAAGGCAGGGATTTAAGGGATCAAAGGGATTTAAGGGATGTGCTGGTGAGCAAGGCAGGGATTTAAGGGATCAAAGGGATTTAAGGGATGTGCTGGTGAGCAAGGCAGGGGGCAAAGGCTGGTGAGCAAGGCAGGGATGCAAAGGAGGTTTAGCAATGGGTGTGCCAATGTGGTCTGCAGGGGGTGCGGAGTGGGGAAAGGGGGTTATATTATTAGAAAATTCTCAAACAGATTTGATGAAGAACAAGCCATGAGGAACATCCTGTATTCGTTTTTGGGGACGACGCTGGATCAGCGGCAGGGGTCGGCTCGCTGGAACTACTGGCGTCCGTCGGTGTCGCTTGCGATGCAGGAGGATTTGCGTTTTGACGAGTACCACATCTGGTACCAGAGCCGATTCGAGCGTCTGTTTCAGGCGGTGGCGTCGGACATTCGGCTGTGCGCTCCTGAGACGGAGGTGGTTCCCGAGGTGATGGAGATGGAGAATCCGTGGGACTTCGAGGAGGTCTACGGGAAGTTGTATGACTTCACGCGGGCGCGTCATTTCCAGCCCGAGGAGAATCAGTACTATATCCACATTACGACGGGCACGCATGTGGCGCAGATCTGCCTGTTCCTGCTGAATGAATCGCATCATCTTCCTGGGAAGCTGATCCAGACGCAGCCGTCGCGGGACCAGACGCCCGCGCGGGGGCGCTATTCGGTGATCGACCTGGATTTGTCGCGCTACGACCTGCTGGCGAAGCGCTTTGCGGTGGAGCGGCAGAACGACCAGGAGTTCCTGAAGTCGGGGATTGCGACGCGCAACGCGGCCTTCAACACGCTGATCGCGACGATCGAGCGGGTGGCGATCCGTTCGCGGGAGCCGATCCTGCTGACGGGGCCGACGGGCGCGGGGAAGTCGCGGCTGGCGCAGAAGATCTACGAGTTGAAGCGGCTGAACCACCAGGTGTCGGGGCGTTTCGTGGACGTGAACTGCGCGACGCTGCGCGGCGACCAGGCGATGTCGGCGCTCTTCGGCCACACCAGGGGGGCCTTCACGGGGGCGCTGAAGGAGCGTCCAGGGCTGCTGAAGGCGGCGGACGGCGGGGTGTTGTTTCTGGACGAGATCGGGGAACTGGGGCTGGACGAGCAGGCGATGCTGCTGCGGGCAATCGAGGAGAAGCGTTTTCTGCCGCTGGGGGCGGACGAGGAGGCGGAAAGCAGTTTCCAGTTGATCTGCGGCACCAATCGGGACCTGGAGGCGGCGGTGCAGGGCGGCAGGTTCCGCGACGACCTCTACCAGCGCATCAATCTGTGGAAGTTCCATCTGCCAGGCCTGGCGGAGCGCCGCGAGGACATCGAGCCGAACGTGGAATACGAACTGGAGCAGTTTTCGCGGAAGAGCGGGCAGCACATCACCTTCAACCGCGAGGCATGGCAGGCGTTCCTCGCCTTCGCGGGGCGGCATGGCTGGCACGGCAACTTCCGTGAACTCAACGCGATGATCACCCGCATGGCGACGCTGGCGCCTGGCGGGCGCATCGACGAGGCGACCGTGGCGGGCGAAGTGCGCCAGAATGCGCCCGCCGCCCCGCCCCCCGATGCGCTGCTGGAGCGGCTGCTGGGGGCGGGATACGAGGCGCGCCACGACCGCTTCGACCTGGTGCAGTTGCGCGACGTGCTGGGGGTCTGCCTGGAGTGCCGCACGCTTTCCGAGGCGGGGCGGCGGCTCTTCGCGGTCTCGCGGCTGGAGAAGAAGAGCAGCAACGACGCGGACCGCCTGACCAGGTATCTCGCGCGCTTCGGGCTGCGCTTCCAGGATCTGCACGGGGCGGGCGGGGAGGCGTAGGCGGATTACATTATGCGCCCTTTCCCGTTTCAGGAGCCTGGACCATGCCGTTGGTAGAGCCATCTTCGTATCGCGCGCCCTTCTGGCCGCTGAGCGCGGGCCATGTGCAGACCATCCTGCCGTCGTATTTTCGGCACGAGGCGGAGGTGCCATACGAGCGCGAGGTCTTCGCGACGCCCGACGGGGACGAGTTGCTGCTGGACTGGTCGCGGGTCGGCGGCGACCGACTGGTGGTCATCAGCCACGGGCTCTGCGGGCACTCGCGGCGGCACTATGTGCTGTCGCTGGTGCGGGCCTTCAACGCGGCGGGCTGGGACTGCCTGGCGTGGAACTTTCGGGGGACGGGCGGTTCGCCAGGGCGCCTGCTCAAGTTCACGACCAACAACTCCTCCATCGAACTGGAGTGGCTGACGCACCACGCGCTGGAGACTGGGAACTACCGCAAGGTCTTCTACAGCGGCTACAGCATGGGCGGGAACCTCTCCGCGCTCTATCTCTCGCGCGAGGCGGACCGTCTGCCCCCCGAGGTGTGCGGCGGCGCGGTCTTCTGCGCGACGACCGATGTCGCCGCCAGCAACGAGATGTTCCACCATTCGCTGGGCGGCCGCTACACGCGCCATTTCCTGAAGGACCTGATCGCGCTGATCCAGCGCAAGGCGCAGGAGTTCCCTGGAAGGATCGACCTCACGGGCATCGACGGCATACGGCACTTCGAGGACTTCGACAACCGCTACACCGCGCCGCTGACGGGCTTCCGCGACGCCATGGACTACTATACGACCGCGTCTGCCTGCAGGCACTTTTCGAAACTGCGCGTGCCGCTGCTGATGGTGGCGCCGAAGAACGACCCGTTCCTCGGCGGCGAGTGCTATCCCGTCGAGGAGGCAAGGCGGAATCCCAATCTATATCTGGAAATGCCCGAAAGCGGCGGCCACTGCGGCTTCATCACCCTCGGCCGCCAACTCTGGTGGCCCGCCCGCCGCGCAGTGGAATTCGCCGAGCGCTATGTTCCCAAAGAGGGGCGGTAGCAGCCCCTCATAATGCCGACACGCCAGAAGCGTGCAGGTGGGGCGCGGTTCCCGAAAAGATGCGCGGCATTCCTGCCAGGGAAAGCCCCTCCGGGGGCGTTGGATCATAGCCAGGGGTGGAGGGCGCGCAGCGCCCGGAACCCCTGGGGGCGGGTTCCTGTTTTCCAGAGCCCTGCAAGGGCGGAAGGACCATGGCCAGGGGTGGAGGAAGCGCCGAAGGCGCGGACGCAAC
>JAEEXV010000348.1 GCA_016287975.1 Lentisphaeria bacterium
CTTCGCGGAGCCCTCGATCATGATCGCCTTGCCCGCGACGCCGGAGTAGACCAGGTCGATGTCCGACTGCTGGATCTCCTCATTCGACGGGTTCGCGATGAACTCCCCGTTGATGCGCCCGACGCGCAGCGCGCCGACCGGGCCGTTCCACGGGATGTCCGAAACCGCCATCGCCGCCGAGGCGCCGAGAATCGACAGCACGTCGGCCTCGTATTTCCCGTCCGCCGACAGCAGCGTCGAGACGATCTGCACCTCGTTGTTGAAGCCGTCCGGGAAAAGCGGGCGCAGCGGACGGTCCGTCATGCGCGCCGTCAGGATCTCCTTCTCGGTCGGACGCCCTTCGCGCTTGAAGTACCCGCCCGGGATCTTGCCCGCGGCCGCAAAGCGCTCGCGGTATTCGACGGACAGCGGGAAGAAGTCGATGCCTTCCCTGGGCTTGGCCGCCACGGCGCAGACCAGCACCGTGGTGTCCGCCTGGCGGACGACCACCGAGCCGTTGCAGAGCAGCGCGATCTTGCCGGTCTCAATCGAAATCGTACGGCCACCGCCGATTTCTATGGTGATGTTTTCTATGCTCATGCTGATACTCCCTGATTTGCTTGCTCGGAAACCGATTGGAACAGACCACTCAAGGTAGCCAGACGGCGGTTACCGGCGCAGACCGAGTTTGCTGATCAGGGCGCTGTAGCGCGCATAGTCGTTCTTCGACAGATAGCGCAGCAGGCTGCGGCGCTGGTTGACCAGCGCGACCAGGCCCTTGCGGCTGCTGAAATCCTTCTTGTGCACCTTCATGTGCTCGGTCAGTTCCTTGATGCGCCCGGTCAGCAGGGCCACCTGCACCTCCACCGAGCCGACATCCCCTTCCGAACGCGCGAACTGCTTGATGATCTCGAGTTTCTGCTCTTTGTCCATAATGCGAGAAAAATGCGCCCCTTTCAGCGCCTTGCACGCCGCACCGAACCGCCACCAGGTCAGACCGGGGAAACCGCTTCCCCGAACAAACGTCTTGATCCAGTTGATAAAACGGACACGCGGCAAAAGCGTTAATATAACCCGCCGCCGACGTTTTGCAACCCGCCCCGCCTCACCCCTTCATCGCGTCAGGGTGGCTCTTGGGCGCGTAGCCCGTGTGCTTCTTGAACCACGTCGCGAAGTAGTATTCGTCGCGGAAGCCCAGTTCCACCGCCAGCTGGCGGATGGTCGTGCGCGAGTTCTTCAGATACTGCAGCGCGAACTCCAGACGCTTCCGCTGCACGTATTGCCCAGGCGAGATGCCGTAGCGCGAGCGGAAGATCCGCTGCATCTGCGACGGCGAACGGCTGATGACGGCGCTGCACTGCTCCTGCGAATAGCCCTGCGGCCAGCTGCCGTCCAGGTACTCCCGTATCCGCGCCGCGTCGTCCATCGTCTCCGACGGCGCCTCGCGGCGGCTGTGGAACGCATGCAGGCGGTAGAAGATGTCGTGCATCGCCAGCGCCAGCCGATGCGCGGCGTCCGCCTCCTTCCGCCGCACGACCTCCAGCGCCCGCGCGAATTCGTCCAGCATCCCCGCCCCCGCGAAGTAGTTGACGCCGCGGAAGACAAAGAGGTTGCTCAGGAAGTTCAGCAGCGGCCCCTGGATGTTGAACCAGATCTTCTCCCACGGCTCCGACTGCGCCGAAAAGTACTCGCACGGCGTCCCTGGGCAGATCACATACACGTCCCCCGCCCCGGGATGGCAGCTTCCCCCTGGCCACCGCAGCGTCCCCCGCCCCCCCGTAATGCACTCCACCACATAGTAGTCCGCCCCGAACTGGCGGCGCATTCGGTAGCGCGGATTCGGATGCGTGATCCCCGCCAGCTGCAAGGTGATCCCCGACTGCGCCTGCGCCCCCGGCAAAAAGAAAACTTCCTCGGATTCCATCTCTATGCGTCAAAAACAAATGAAAATGCCATAAAACACCATTTGCGTTTCTGAAAACGACGCTAAAATATAAACGTTGACAGAAATACCGTCGTTTGCCAACCACCCAATCATCCAAAAGCCAAGGAAAGTCTTCCATGCAACAGACACCCCACGCACTGCAACCACGCCGCCTCTTCACCCTCATCGAACTCCTCGTGGTCATCGCGATCATCGCGATCCTCGCCTCGATGCTGCTGCCCGCGCTCTCCAAGGCGCGCGACAAGGCCAAGGCCATCTCCTGCATCAGCAACCTGAAGAACCTGGGCCTCCCGATGCTGATGTATGCGGACGACTACGCCGGCTGGATCCCCGCCCCCTACGACCAAACCAAGCAGACCGGCACCGACCGCACCTGGACGCGGACGCTGATTGACTTCAACTACGCGAACGACCCAGGGGCCTCCTACGGCATCTTCTCATGTCCCTCCGGACGTCGGACGGCGCTGAAGGCCACCCAGAAGATCTGGTCCACTGGCCACTGCTACGGTGCCTGGCGCCCCTCCAGCTGGATCCACTGGTGGAACATCCAGAACGAGTGCCATACCTGGCATTTCCTCGGCCAGGGCCAGCGTGCCGCCTCCTGGTGGACCTCACCCATCTACACCAGCTCTGGCACCTACACTGGACGGAGTTGCATCCGTCACTCCGAGGTCATGCTGCTTGGCGATTCCGTCAACATCAACACCGCCCCCAATAATTTTCAAGTCTACTATATCAACCGCACCCATTCCTCGCCAGTGAGCGCGGGTGAAAAACTGGCCATCCGCCACGCAGGCCAGGCCAACATGGTCTTCGCTGACGGGCACGCCGCCGGCCTGGGGCAAAGCGGTCTCGCCGAAATCGGCTGGGTCATGCCCTACTTTGCCGTCGTCATCCCGTAAGCAATGCGCCTTCCGCATTCCCGCAGAACTGGCGAAGCATCCCCTCTCAATCCTCACTTTGCGACTTCTCTGCTGAAAATTGCGGTTTTCGTCCTTGCGTTTCCGCATCGGCGTTCTTAAAGTATAGGGAACGCCGATGCCTGTTCTTCTCTTCACCCCCCAAAACCCATAGGAGTCACCATGAACCGCCACCGCCGCCTCTTCACCCTCATCGAACTCCTCGTAGTCATCGCGATCATCGCGATCCTCGCCTCGATGCTGCTGCCGGCGCTGTCGAAGGCACGCGACAAGGCCAAGTCGATCTCCTGCGTCAACAACCTGAAGGGGCTGGGCATCCCCATGCTGATGTACTCGCAGGACTATGCCGGCTGGATTCCCGCCTGCTACGACGACTACCAGTTCACCGGCAAGGCGCGTTCGTGGATGGTGACCTTGACCGATTTCAACTACCTGGCCGCCCCGGGGGCCAACTCCTACGGTACCTTCGCCTGCCCCGTCGGCCCCAAGCCCAAAGGCACCTACACCACCGGTGCCTGCTACGGCGCCTGGCGCATCGCCTCCTACTGCTGGTGGAACCTCGAGATGAACAACGAGTGCCATGCCTGCACTTGGAACAAGAGCACCTGGGCCCGCTCCAAGTGGACGATGCCGATCTACACCGCCTCCGGCACCTACACCGGCAAGAGCCTAGTCCGGCACTCGCAGGTCATGATGCTGGCGGATTCCTACCACCAGGGCGCGACCGTGCTGCGGCAGTTCTACTGGATCAACCACACCGCCAGCACTCCGTACGCGCAGGACGATCGCATGAGCATCCGCCACGCCGGCAAGTCCAACAACCTCTTCTGCGACGGACACGTCGAAAGCATGGGCTCCGGCGAACTGGCCAACCTCGGCTGGCATCTCGTCTGGAACGTCGTCGTCTCCCCGTAATCACATCCCTCCCAAAGCGCCACTGCAAGCCCTATGATTCCCCGCAGCGAATACCCGCGTCCCTCCTTTGTCAAGGAGGAGTGGCTGAACCTCAACGGCACCTGGGAGTTTGAAATCGACCAGGGGGACAGCGGCATCCACCGCGGCCTCCTGCAGCGCCCCCTCGCCTCCCGCATCACCGTCCCCTTCTGCCCCGAATCCAGGCTCTCAGGCGTCGAGAACACCGACTTCCTCCACGCGGTCTGGTATCGCCGCGTGGTCGAACTCCCGCCCGCCTGGAAGGGCCGCCGCATCCTGCTGCACTTCCAGGCCGTCGAATGCGACGCCACCGTCTACATCGACGGCGTCGAATCCTACACCCACCGAGGCGGCTTCACCCCCTTCACCGTCGACCTGGGCACCCAGGCGCGCGACGCAGTCACCATCGTCCTGCGCGCCCGCGCTCCGCTCTTCCTGCATCCGCGCGGCAAGCAGTCCGACCACTTCGAGACCTACGGCTGCCGCTACACCCGCACCACTGGCATCTGGCAGACCGTCTGGCTGGAGGCCGTCCCCGAGGTCTACCTGAAGCGCCCGCGCATCACCCCGCAGCGCGGCACCAGGGCCTTCCTCGTCGAGGCGCCCGTCTCCGCGAACCGCGACGGCCTCGCGGTCCGCGCGACCCTCCTTGCCGACGGGCAGGCCGTCGCCGCCGCGCAGTCCCCCGCCGCCGCCGACTTCTGCCCCGCCCTCGCCCTCCCCGTCCCCGGCGCGAACTACCGCGAATGGTGCCCCGAGGATCCCTATCTCTATCAGGTGCGCCTGGAACTCCTGGACGCAGAGGGCAAGGCCCTGGAGAGCGCCCTCTGCACCGCGGGCATGCGCTCCGTCACCATCGACGGCAACCGAATGCTCCTGAACGGCAAGCCGATCTTCCAGCGCCTCGTCCTCGACCAGGGGCACTA
>JAEEXV010000349.1 GCA_016287975.1 Lentisphaeria bacterium
GCGAAGCTGGACAAGGCGACGGGCGGGTATGCCGCCTCGACGAAGGCGCTGCTGCTGGAGGGGGGGACGTACTACCTGTCGGTGGAGTCGACGAACGCGGCGAAGGGCGGCGACGCCGAGTACACGGTGTCGGTGAACGGGAAAAGCGCCTTCTTCCCGAAGGGCGACAAGACCGACGACGCGTGGCCCGACGCGCCCGCGCTCGCGGCGGGCGAGGAGCTCGGCGGCTGGGTCGGCCTCGGGAACGCGGTCGACTATCGGACCCTCGCCGTCGCCGAGGAGGGCGGGTTCTACTCGTTCGGCCTTGCGGACGCTGAGAACGGCGTCAAGATGACGGTATACTCGGTCGTGAACGGCAAGCTCAAGAGCCTGAAGTCGGTGTCGGCGAGCGCGAAGCAGCCGTCGGTCTCGATAGACGCGCTGGCGCTCGCGGGCGGCGGGACGTATGTGCTGGCGGTCGAGGCGCCGGGCGCGAAGAAGGCGCAGAACAGCCCCTACACGGCGACCGTGAGCGAACTCGGCGTCTTCACCGGGGCGGGCAACAACACGCGGGAAACCGCGAGCGAGGCCGTCGTCGGCTTCGAAGGCTGCCTCGGGAAGGGCGGCGACGCCGTCGACTGGTTCGACCTCACGTCGTGGGAGGGCGGGTTCGCGCTGGAGATGAAGGCGGGCTCGGTCAAGGCGTCGTTCTGCGACGAGAACGGGAAGGCGGTGAAGCTGCCGTCGGTGACCTACGCGGATGGCTCCGCGAAGTCGGGCGTGGCGTCGCTGACGCTCAAGGACGGCGACAGGCTCACCGACACGATCCGGATGGCCGCGGTGGACGGGGCCGTCAAGTTCCTGAAGATCGAGGCTGCGGGGACAGGCATGAACAAGTACAGCCTGCTGGCGTGACGCACATTGACAAGACTGCCGCATTGCCGACTCTTGCGGTGGATTCCGGCTCCAGTCGGTCGGGCTACGCCCTGGCCTCGGCGGTTCCTTCCAGTATCGTGATCCAGCCGCAGAGTCCCGCGGCTGCTCCGTGGATCGGTCCCGAGAGCGGGCCGGAACCGCGCCCTGCACCCCTGCCTCTGGTTCTGCGCCCTTGCGGGGCTCCGTGAGCGGGGGTGTCCTTCCCGCAGGGATTCGCCGCAAGCTATTCGAAGTCGAAGATGAGGGTGCCGAAGGTGGAGGTGTCGTTGAAGGCCTTCTTGACGGGGGCCCAGGAGGAGTATTCGGTCGCGGGCTTGAGGCGGGCGCGGCAGAGGTTGGCCTTGACGACGACGGGGGTGCGCTGCATGTCAAACTTCAGGGCGTCGACGGGGACGGCGAGGAGGAGGCGCCAGCCCTTGCCAGGGACGGTCTCGGCCTTGCAGAGGATGTCGTCGGGCTCGGCCTGGAGGCCGTTGATGAAGAGGGCGGTCTTGCCCTGGGCGTCGGCGAGGACCTGGTAGAGTTTCTGGTCGGGGCGCACGAGGAGGAGTTCGATGCGTTCGTTGCGCCAGGCGAGCTGGGTGTCGCAGACGGGGGCGCGGCCTGGTTCGGCGGCCTCGACGGCGAGGTAGATGTATTCGTAGTCGTGGGCGAGGAAGGCCCTGGTTCCTGCGCGGAGGATGGCCTTGGGGTCGGTGCCAGTGGGCTGGAAGCGCGTGAAAGGCCTCCACGACTGCCATTCGGCGGGGTCGAGTTTGCCGTTCAAGGAGGCGGGGGCCTTGGCGAGGCGCTTCGAGCGCAGGGGCTTGGGCATGGTGCGCGCGCCTGCGGCGAGAGGGAGTTCGGGGGTCAGGAAGTCCTGTGCGGCCTTGTCGTTGAAGCCGAGGAGCTGGAGGTGCAGTCGGCGGTTCGGGAGGACGCGGGCGGTGCCGACGGAGAGGAAGACAGTGCCGTCCCAGCCCTTGGGCGCGAGGCGTTCGAGGTCGAGGGAGAAGACGCGCTCGGCGGAGCCGTTGATGAAGTCGCCGAGTTCGAGGACGAGGTCGGGCTTCTTGCGGGTTCCCCAGTGGATCGGGTCGGGGGTGGCGTAGGCGGCGTGGTAGAGGCCAGTCGAGAGGGCGACGCGGTGCGTGTATTTGCCGCCGACGCGGTAGTCGAGGACGATTCCTGTGAAGTTTGTTTCGGGCTTGCCCGCGGACTTGTGGACATGACCGAGCCACAGCGACGGCACGTCGCCGAAGGTGTGGCGGAAGCGCAGGCGGACCTGGCGGGCGCCGTCCAGTTCGAAGCCCGCGAAGGCGCGGAGGCCCGAGGTGTAGGCCTCGCGGCGGGAGGTGCCCGCGACGAGGGCGAGCGCCCTCGGGTCGGCCTCGGCGACGCACGGATTGAGGCCAGTCTGCAGGCCGCGGACCTCCTCGTGGCGGCTGGTCCAGGTCGCGGTGCGGGTGACGGCGACCTCGCCCTTGCGCACCTGCACGGGCTTCAGCGCCACCGCTTCAGGCTCGTACTTGAAGGTGACCTTGGGGACGGCCGTGCCCTGGCCGCCCGTCAGGCGGATGGCGGCGAAGGCGGGGAAGCCCGCCGCGCGCACGCGGTATTCTCCATTCTCATATTGCGGCGGGAGCTTGACGGGCGAGGGGGCGGTGCAGACGGTGCGTCCGTGGAGTTCGATGGCGAGGAGAGTGCCGTCGGCGCCTGCGGCGAGGAGGCCGTCGCGGAGGACGGGCTTCAGCGGTGGCGGGTCGCTGATATGGATGGGTCCCGTTTCCTGCCAGGCGAGGGTGTGTCGGCCTGGCGGCAGGGGCACGAGGAGGCCGAGGGTGCCGCCGATGTCGACGGGGCGGGTCTCGATGGGCTTGCCGTCGACGGTCACGTCCGTGAAGTGCCGTTCGCAGTCGATGAGGAGGATGTCGGCGGGCTTCTCGAGGACGGCGGTCTTGCCGTCGAGGCGGGCCTTGCGCTGCGCGGTGTAGTAGTAGTTCAGGGGGAGGCCGTCGACGGAGAAGAGGGCGGGGCCAGTTGTGGCGAGGAACTGCACCATCGCGTTGGGCGGAAGTTGATGGATGAAGTGCTTGAACTCGCCTTTGGCGGGGCCGGAGTAGACGAGGTGCGGGACGGTCATGGCGCGGCCGTCGTTCCAGCCGTAGTCCTTCCAGTTGGCCTTGACTTCGCGGTCGGCGAGAATGAAACTCGGCTTTTTCGGCGTGTCGTAGACGAGGTCGAGGCGCCAGAGGTTGATGCGGGCTTCGGGCGCGAAGCCGAGGGAGCCGAGGTCGATGGCGACGGGGATGTCCTGTGGCTTGGCGGCGCGGGAGATGTAGCTCAGGAGGCGGTCGGGGGCGCCGTCGGCGCGGCGCATGGTGTGGGATTCGACCTCGACGGAGGCGTCCTGCATCCAGTCGGGGGAGTGGCGGACGCGGACGGGGAGGAGGTTGCCGCTTTCGAAGGTGGCGCGGACGGAGGGGAGGGTGGTGTTGGGCACGGAGAGGGCGGGGATCCAGCCGAGGGCGAGGATGCGGTTGACATAATCGAGGCCGGGGCTCCAGTAGAGGGGGCAGGCGCGGTTGCCTGGCTTCAGGCGGTTCATCATGCCGATGCCCCAGGCGACGCCGACCCAGTCGCGCCAGCGTCTCGGGGCGAGTTCGTGGGGGGATTCCATGTAGTTGAGGTCGGCGTAGGGGAGGCCCGAGCCGTTGTACCAGAGGAGGCGCTGGTCCTTGTCGGCGCGGGCCTTGAGTGCCTTCCAGAAGAGGACGGTGTGGTCGTCGCGGGTGAGGGCGAGGCGCTGCCAGTCGATGGTGCTGGTCATCTGGGCCTCGTCGAGGTAGATGCTCTGGGCACCGACGTAGTCGGCGAACTCCGAGAGCATGTCGACGAGATACTGGCGGCATTCGGGGTAGTTGAACATGGTCTGGTAGTTCTCGCGGAGGCCAGGGAAGAGGGAGTCCTCCTTGCCGTTGCGGTCGAGGGGGCGGAACCACTCGGGGCGCTCCTTGAAGATGGGCGCGACCTTGCTGGCGGAGATGACGATATGGTAGAGGCAGGCCTTCACGCGCGGGGAGAGGGCGTTGTAGTTGCGCACATAGTCGCGCAGTTCTTCCACGGACACGGTGCCGCCCTGCGCGCCCTGGAAGAGGCGATGGGGCTTCACGCGGTAGTCGCACCATTCGGTGTAGGGGGTGTGGAGGCCAGTGACGAACCCGTCGTCGATCATCTCCAGGAGCCAGCGGTGGTAGTCGAGGACATTGAGGTCGGCGCGGGCGACGACCTCGTCAAGCCACGCGGGGCCAGGGGGGATGGAGCGGATTTCGGCCATGACCTCCTGGTCCCTGGCGAAGACGTCCTCGAAGAAGGAGTAGAGGTCGCCTGGGAAGGGGCGGAGGAAGTCGGTGACGGAGATGGTCTTGCCTGGCTGGAGGTCGAGGGTCCCGAGGCCCATGCGGTAGCCGTCGGGGAGATACCAGAGGCGGTCGGCGTATTCGCGGTAGTGGCCGATGGTCGAGTGCCACCATGGGAGGACGACCTGCTCGTTGATCTTGACGCGGTAGTGGCAGAAGTTGGGGAGCCTGCCGTCGGGGTGGACGAGGACCATCCCCTTGCTGCTCTGGCGGTATTCGTTGACGGGGCGGGGCTGGTCCACCTGCGGGAAGGGCTTGTAGGGGCCGATGTAGCCCGCGCCCAGGTGCCAGAGGCCCTGGCGGAACTCCTTCGGGAAGTGGAGTTCGGTGAAGGTGAGCAGGAACGCGACGCCCTGGCCGCCGTTGTGGTATTCGAGGGTGCGGCGGAGGCCGCCGTTGCAGGGGAAGTAGCGCTTGGCGATGGCGACGCCTGGCAGTTTCGGGTTGGCGCAGGTGAAGACGAGCGCCTCGCCGTCCTTGCGGGTTGCGGTCACCTGGTCGTCGCGCTCGAGGCCCGTGGCGTCGCCCTTCGGCGACATGAGGAGATAGTGGTTCTCGGCGGCGGCGACGAGCGCCTTGCCGCCCTGCTCGACGGACGCGACGGCGCCAGTCCCGTCGTTGATGCGGTAGCGCACTCCGTCGATTTGCATTTCGGCGGCGGCGAGCGCCAGGGCGAGGCAGAGAAGCGGAAACAGCGGTTTCATAGGCGGGCGGGGGTGTCGCGGTGGGCTTTTCCCAGGCCGAGAACGGCCTGGCACAGGACGGCGGGGCTTTCGGGCCGAACGGCGTGGCACGGAACGGCGGGGGCAGGGCGCGGCGCATTCCAGGGCGGCTGGCCAGGCGGGGAGTCTTGACGGCTCAGTAGTCGCGGACGGTTTGGCCGTCGGTCCAGTAGTTGTACCAGTAGTAGGTGTATTGGGGGTCGATGATGTGGCAGGCGGAGGAGTGCGGCGGGAGTTGGGCGCCGCTGGCGTGCTTGTGGGGGATACGGTTGGAACTGGCGGTGAGCACATTGCCGCCGACCATGACGGAGTTGAGGAGATGGGAGTGGCGGAAGACGAGGCAGGCCTCGTATGGGTTGACGGCGATGAGGGGGTTGGTCTTGGTGGGGTCGTTTCCGTATTGGCCGTCGGCGAAGATCATGGTCTTGGAGGGGGACTGGATGTTCTGGGTGCGGAGATGGCGGTAGTAGGCGGTGGAGCCGACATTTTCGAGGGTGACGGCGATGACCATATTGATGCCGTAGGAGGAGGAATCGACATTGGCGGGCTTGACGCGCAGATCGGACGGGCATCGGATGACGGTGCTGCGGCTGTGGTGGGGGCCGTAGCCTTTTTGGATCGGGATGTATCCTGCGTTGGCGAAGAGGTAGTACCAGATGGTGTCCTGGGCGGTGTGGGCGGCGGACTTGTAGCCGCCGTAGGGGAAGTGGTCGTCGTTGTCCATCGTGTACATGTGGATGTAGGTGCCTAGTTGGCGGAGATTGGAGGTGCAGGTGGCGGTCTGGGCCTTTTCGCGGGCCTTGGAGAGGGCGGGCAGCAGCATGCTCGCCAGGATGGCGATGATCGCGATGACCACAAGCAGTTCAATGAGCGTGAAGCGATTGCGAGGGAGGGTAGGCATGTGGAATCTCCAGGTCAGGTGGGTGGAATGGAGCAGCTGCCGCGGAGCAGCAGTTCGGGCTGCAGGACAGTCTCAGGAGGAACGGCATGGCCGTCCATCAGTTGGAGCAGCATTTCGGCGGCGGCCTCCCCCTGCCCGTGGTGGGGCTGCGCCATGGTGGTGAGGCCAGGCGAGAGCATGGCGGCGATGCGGTCGTTGTTGACGCCCATCACCGAGAGTTCCTGGGGGATGCGGATGCCCGCGGAGGCGGCGGCGCGCAGGAGCCCCGCCGCAGTCTCGTCGCTGTAGCAGAAGACGGCGGTGGGGCGCGGAGTGGATTCGCGGTAGCGCCGCAGGATGTCGTCGCCAGCGTCGAAATGCTTGAGTTCGGGCCAGTAGTGCAGGCTGCCAAGGGGAAGACCGTTTTCCTGGAAGACGGCGCGCGCGGTCTCCAGGGCATGGGGGCGCTCGCCCGTGAGCGCGATGCAGCGGTGCCCCAGCCCCAGCAGATATTTGAAGCCCTGGCGGACCAGCGCCACCCCGTCCACATAGACCGAGGAGGGCAGTTCGGGGCAGGAAGTGAAGAGCGAGACGACTGGCACTTCGCGGGCGAAAAGGGCGGCGCGCTGGCGCAGATCCGAATCCCGCAGCATCGTGAAGATCACGCCGTCCACCCGCTGCCGACGGATTTCGGTGAGGCGGCGGTCGAAATCCGCCGTGTCCCCGTAGTTCAGCAGCATCAGGCAGTAGCCGTTCTGCTGCAAGGTCTCCTCCGCGCCCGCCAGCGCGTCCAGCAGCAGTTCCAGATCGTACCTGTGCGCCAGGCACGCCACCAGGTGGCTGCGGCCCGACCGCAGGCTTCGGCCCACATTGCTCGGCTCGTAGTGCAGTTCCTGCGCCGCCTGCAGAATCCTCTGCCGAGTCTCAGGACGCACCCGAACGTGCCGACCCGCGAGAACCGCGGAGACTGCGCTGAACGAGACCTTCGCCAGCGCGGCGACATCCTTGAGCGTAGCGGTCATGGGCGGCCTCCAGATGAATGATACAACGTTTTAGCAAGCATGGGGCATACTATATATGGCAAAGTGGAAAATGCAAATGGGGGGGATGGGGGATTGTGGGTGGTTCCTTCAGCGATTGAGTTCTTCGCGGAGATAGGATGGCATGTTGTCCCCCGCCGTGGTCCCCGCGCCTGGAAGATGGGCTCCATAAGTGATACTGTCGCCGAGACAAACAACCGTCTGGCCAGGGCGGAGTTTGCGCAAGGCTGCGGTCTGGGCGAGTTGTTCCGCCCAGAGCCGATACCCCTCCTTGCGGAGGTGCACGCCGTCGCGCGACTGGACGTTGGCGGGATTGCGGAGGAGCGATTCCGCGCTGTCGGGCGCGCCAGAGTCCGCGATGATCTTGTGAAGGTCCACGAGTTCACACTGGAAGTCCGCCGCGACCCTACGGATGATCGCGTTGGCCCGGTCGACCCGTCCCGACGGGGAGATTCCGCCGAATTGCTCTGGTTTGTGGCGGGCGAGCAGCAGTGCCTCCGAGCAAGGCGGCAGGGTGTTCATCACGACTGCGGAACCGCTCTCCTTGAGCTTTTGGACCAGAAAGCGCAGATTGTTCTCGAAGTCCTTGAAGGTCGCGAGTTTCCTTGAGTTGAGCATATCGTTGGTTCCCGCGAGCAATACGGTCACGGCGGGTTTGAGTTTCAGCGCCTTGGCAAGGGTGCTGTTTCGGATGTTGCCAGTGGTGTAGCCCCCTTTGCCGAGATTGGCGACGCTCACCTCGCTCGCCTTCGTCCAGGGGGCGGTCTTGGGGGCGTCCGTTTTGCCAAGGGCGGCGACGCTCCCAGGCACCGCGCCAAAGCGGAGACGCGCGAAACGGTCCGGCTCGTTGAAACTCTTCGTCAGCGGGGCATAGCTCGCGAGTTCGCGGGGCAGTTTTTTGGTCTCTCCGCGGCAGCAGGCGAGGTTGACACGCCACTCTTTGGCGGGGGAACCCGCGAGCGCGAGCGGCAGTGCGAAAAGGAAGTCCCGTCCGTCCCCGACCGTGACTTTGACCCCTTTTTCCACGACTGGCACCAGATTGCGGTACAGTTGATGCGTGCCGTTGCTGTACGCGATCACCTGCCACACCGCGCCGTTGTCGCCGACGCACCAGAATTCGACTTGAAGATCGCTGTTTTGAAGCGTGGAGGAAAACGCCGCGTACAGCATGGTTCCGTCCGTCGCGATTCCCGCGCGGCAGGGCGTTTCGGCATAGCCGGATAGCCCGACTTTGAGGAAGCGCTCTGGGAGGGGGGCTTCGCGGAGCAGACGGTCGCAGGCGACAGCGCCCGTGAGTTTCGGGCAATCGATGATGCGCGGTCTCGCGGCGTCCTTCGCGACGGCGGCGAAATCGGCAGGGGTCAGTGTTTCCGCCCGGGCGGCGTCATTGGCATGACGGAGTTTCAGCGTGACGCGGCGGTCCGGCGCGACGTAGCCGGTGGCGGCGGAGAAATAGACTTTGCCTGTCCAGCCGTCGGGCGCGAGTTTGGCGATATCGAGCGTGAAATGCTGGACCTTGTCCTGCGCGATGAAGTTGCCGAGATCATAAATCTCCTGCGCGGGCTGTTTCGCGCCGTAGCCGTGGGCGCCAGGGCGGGGGTTCTGCGCATTCAGTGCGCCGACGGAGAGCGCCTTGCGGACGAAATTGCCCGCCTTCGTCTCGAAATCCAGCATGATCCCGGCGAACTCCGCGGGGTTCCTTCGGTAGCGGCTGGTGTAGCCGCGTCCGATGCCGGTCTGGTGCGGGAAGGTGGTGGAGAGTTCCAGTTCGACCTTGCGCACGTTGTCAAGCAGAAATCCGGCGGCGGCGTGCCCCCAGTAATCCTGCACGCGGCGCGTGGTGCCCGCCATGAGGGTCAGCGTCGCGGGATCGGCGCTTGCCGTGAGAGGTTCGAGCGCGCTCTGGAAGCCGCTCCCGTCGCGCCATTGCGAGGTGTAAACGACGCTTTCGAGAATGCGCGCGCCGTCCAGAAGTTTCGGAGCGGGCAGTTTTTTCACCTCCAGTTTGGCGGGATGGAGCGGCTCTTCCTGAACCAGCATCGCGGGACTGGGGCTTCCAGTCGGTATCGCCAGCCGGACCGGGTGTTTGCCGTCGAGCGTATTCAGCACCAGCTTCGATGCGTTGTGATATTCGGGGAGCTTCGGAGCGTCGCCGCAATAGAGGAGAAAGCCCTCGTCATCGTGGATGGTGAGATACCCGGGATCGCCCACGATCTTGAGCTGTTTCGCTTCGAGCTTGGCGCGGAACGGCTTGGATGGATACTCCGCATCGCCTTCGCGCCGTATCTCCGATTTGCCTTTCGGCACCGTCAGCACCGCGAACAGCCGTTCGCCGAAGCGCACTGGACGCGCGGCGACGCTTTTCCCGTTGACCCGGTAGCGGCCGGGCGGGCGGGGCAGAATGACCTCGGCGCTCTCCGCCTGCGACGTGACAATGAGCGTTTCGTCCGCGCCAGCGAGGGAGACTTTGCGCGTCCCCGCGAGGAAGTAGTTGCAGGGCTGACCTTCGACCGAATAGACGCCGCCTGCGACGGGCGCAATCACGATCTGGGCGAATTCATCCTTCGGGAAATCCTTGAGCGTGATCTCGAGTTTGCCGGGGTTCTTTCCCGAATAGAGCAGTTCTGGACGGGTGATGAGCCCTTCGCGCCAGCCAGCCGTAAGGTAGTTGCTTCGGCGCTCCCGTTCGCCGAAGCCGTACTTGGAGTTCGTGTACTGGAATTTCCGGACGCGGTAACACCAGACGGTGAGGTCGGCAGGGAGTTTTTCGGTATGCAGAGTGATCTGCGCGGTGTCGGTTTTGGCGCGGTTGATGACGGAAAAGATGAGCTCGCCGCCCTGATCGCGCCGGATGCAGTAGCTCTCCAGTTCGGTTTTTGGGTCGTTTTTCCAGTCGGGCGTGCAGGCAAGATCGAAGATCGTGCTTTTGCCGAGTTCGTAACTTGCGGAGACATAGTGGATCTGATTGTAGTTCAGAAAGTTGATGACAGGGATGAAGCCGTTGGCAAGCACCCTGTTGATGTAATCCATCCCTTTGTTCCAGTAGAGCAGCGCGACCCGGCCGCCGGGACGGTGGTTCACGAAGTTCGCGACCGCCATCCCCATGCCGCAGAATTTGCGCCAGTAGGAGGGCGCGAGCTGGGCGCGCGCCTCGATGTAGTTGAGTTCGAAATAGGGATTGCCGCGCCCGTTGACGAACATCAGGACATCGCGCTGACGGCCCAGGCGGTGCATCGCAAGCCAGAAGTCCGCCCAGTGGTCGTCGCGCATGAGGTCGCCTTTTTCCCAGTCGATGAGGCTGATGGTCTTGGTCTCGTCGAGATAGATGAAATCGACCTTGAAATCGTCGATCAGCGCCTGGAAGTTGCTGAGCATGAACTTTGCCGCGTCGGGACGGTTGATCATGGTCGGGTGGTTGAAGACGTAGTCGCCGGGGAAGAGGTTTTTGTCGCGGCCCTGCCGATCCTTGAGCAGGAAAAAGTCAGGGTGCTGACGGAAGAGTTCCGAATGGATCATCGCCGAACTGATCCAGTTGTAGATGCCGAGCCGGAATTTCGGCGCCATTTTGCGCACCTTGGCGAACATTTCACGCATCTCCTCGCGTGTCGCGCTGCCGCCGGAAAAACCGGGCTTGGGCGTGTCGAAATGGTAATCGCCCCAGGCGCCCGCGATGTTGCCGAGCGAAAGGATGGTCTCGCCTTCGTCGTCCAGCAGCAGGGCGAGCCGCTGCGCATCGGAGAGATTGCGGGAGGAGGAGTACTGCACTTTCACGTCGTCCAGCCATGCGGGGCCAGGCTCGAGCGCGGCGAGGTGTCGCTTCACGACGGGGTCGTTTGGGTAGATGTCGTTCAGGAAGGTGTGCCAGTTGCCGTCGAAGAAGACGAAACAGTCATCCACAGAGAACGATTTGCCTGGCGCGGCGTCGATTGTGCCGAGCGCCATTTCCCAGCCGTCGGGGTGATAGTAGAGCGCGTTCGGCTCTTCCTGATAACTCCGAATCGCCGACTGCCACCACGGGAAAACGAATTTGCCGCCAAGATGGGTGCGGTAGTGCGCGAAACTCCCCTGCGCGCCGTCGTGATACAGCACCATGCCCTTGGTGGTCTGGAGAAATGCGGTTTCCCGCTGGGGCGCGGTGACCTTCGGCGGCTCCATCAGGGGCCCGACGTAGCCGCTGCCGAGATAGAAGCCGCCCTGGAAAAAGTCGGGAGCGAACGCGATGCGCGTCCGAGGCACGAGGTAGAGCGTGTCGCTCCCGGTGTTGCGGAAGCACAGCGTCCGCCGCAGCCGGTTGCCCTCGATCCGGTAGCGTTTGACGATCTCCATGCGGGGCAGGGCGTGGTTGGTGCAGACGAATTCGAGTGCGCCAAACGAGAGGTTTCGGCTTTGGACGCGGTCATCGTACTCCCACGCTTCGGCGTCGCCGCTCCTGCGCATGGCGAAATAGTGATTCAAGACTTGCGTCACCGCGAATTTGCCGCTTTTCCGGTTTTCGACCGCCAGCAGCGAACCGTTTGCCGACGAAAAAGCGTATCGGACGCCTGCGCTCTCCAGAACTGGCGCATCGGGGGGGATGGCAACGGTCGCGGCGGGAAGCGCGGCAGCGGCCGCTTGGGCGGCATCGGCGACTGGGAATTTGAGTCGGCTCACCTCAATGAATTCGGATGACTTCTGCATATCGGGCGCCATGATGGAGAACAGGCGGATCGTGCCGAAGGAGTCCGGCTTTTCCCCTTTGCCGTGATAGCGCCATTTGGCGATGTCGAGCGGGACCGCGAGGCTATGGACGGTGTCGGGCTTGAGCGGAAGAGCGAGGTCGAAATAGCCGTTTTGCGTGCTGAGCGCAAAGAATATCTTTTTGCCGAAATTCATCTTTACGTCGCACCGAATCGTGCCGGAGAGGTCCGCGGCCGGGACTTTGGCAAGACGCATCCCGCAGTAGCGCTTCTGGTCGCCGCCGACTGCGCGCAGGACGCCAGGGGAGGGCACGCTCAAGGTCGCGGTGCTCTGCGCGATCCAGCCAGCCTTCTGCGCCTCTTCCAGCGTGGCGAAATCGCTCAACAGGACTTCTCCGGCCCATGCGGCGGCGAAGACGGTCCATGCGACGGCAACGAAAAGTTTCTTCAGCATGAGGTGATTTCAAAACTCGGCCATGATTTCTGCCGAAGGGGGCATTTGGCGCGCGGCCTGTTCGGTGCAGCAGGCGAAACGCCTGCGGGCCTTTTTTTGCGGGCCTTTGGCGTGGCGCAGAACACGGCGTGGCATCCGCTCAGTAGTCGCGGACGGTTTTGCCCTCGGTCCAGTAGTTGTTCCAGTAGTAGGTGTATTCTGGTTCGACGGTGTTGCAGGAGGAGGAGTGCGGAGGGAGCAGGGTGCCGCTGGCGTGCTTGTGGGGGATGCGATTGGAACTGGCCGTGAGGACGTTCCCGCCGACCATCACGGAGTTGATGAGGTTGGAGTGGCGGAATACGAGGGCGGCTGAATAGGGGCTGACGGCGATGAGGGGGTTGGTCGCGGTGGGGTTGTCTCCGTATTGTCCGTCGGTGAAGATCATGGTCCTGGAGGGGGACTGGATGTTCTGGGTGCGCAGGTGGCGGTAGTTGGCGGAGCCGACGTTTTCGAGGGTGACGGCGATGACTATGTTGATGCCGTAGGAGGCGGAATTGACGTTCTCGGGCTTCACGCGCAGGTCGGAGGGGCACTTGATGACGGTGTTGCGCACGGCATGCGGGCCGTAGGACTTTTTGTCGGGAATGTAGCCTGCGTCGGCGAAGAGGTAGTACCAGATGGTGTCCCGCGAGGTCTGGGCGGCCTTTTTGTAGCCGCCGTAGGGGAAGTGGTCGTCGTTGTCCATCGCATACATGTGGATGTAGGTGCCGAGCTGCTTCAGGTTGGAGGTGCAGGCGGCGCCGCGGGCCTTTTCGCGGGCCTTGGAGAGGGCGGGCAGCAGCATGCTCGCAAGGATGGCGATGATCGCGATGACCACCAGCAGCTCGATGAGCGTGAAGGAACGGAGGAATTGTTTCATGGCTGGGTCACGTAGTTGTGGGGGAGGGAGGAAGGGCCGTCCATCCGCTGGAAAGGCCTTGAAGAATGATGCAACGTTTTATCAAACATGGCCGTACTATAATGCGGCTTTCGGGAAAATGCAAGCGTTGGGTTGAAAATTGCGGAATGGCTGGCGGGTTTTAGGGCGGGGGCTATATTAAACCGACTGCAACGTTGCAGCGTGGGAATCACAGATGCAGGAGCATTGCGATGAGACTGGTATTGGACGGAACGGACTGGGAGGCGGATTTTTTTTTGTCGGACGAGGAGGCGGGGCTGCGGCAGTTGCCTGGGAACATTGACTGCATGAACCTTCGGGACGCGGGCGGGTCGGGTTTCTACGATGCGTCGCATCCAGTGTCGTTTCGGGGGACGGTTCCCGGGGACGATCGGACGATGCTGCTGGAGAACGGGGTGATTTCGGATCCGTATTTTGGTCGGAATCTGGAGCATTCGTCGTGGTCGTCGAAGCGGAGCTGGGGTTTTCGGAAGCGCTTTGTGGTGCCTGCGGAGTGGTCGGGGTGCCGTGTGCGTCTGGACTGCCTGGGGCTGGACTACCAGTGTCGGGTCTTTGTGAACGGCGTGCACCTTGGGATGCACGTGGGGATGTTCATTCCCGAGAGCTATGATGTGACGGAGGCGGTTCGTTTCGGGGAGGAGAACCTGCTGGTGGTGGTCTTCAAGACGGCTCCCGACGGGTCGGCGAACCACTTTCGTACTCGGCCTGCGGACTTCGCGCAGTTCCACCGCGTGCAGCTGGGCTTCGGCTGGGACTGGGCGCGGAAGGTGGTGCCGACTGGCATCTGGGACAGCGTGGTCCTGAGCGCCTACCGCGCGGTGCGCGTGAGCGACTGGCATTGCCGCTGGGACGGGCGCAGGCTCGCCGTGGAGACGGTGATCGAGGCGCGCGCGGACGGCGTGCAGCGGCTGGGGGTGCGGCTGGCGCCGTCGGGCTTCGCGGGGGAGGCGGCCGAGGCGCGCGGCGAGCGGCGGCTTGTGGCGGGGCACAACACGGTGACATGGGAACTGGAGGTGCCTTCGCCGAGGCTGTGGTATCCAGTCGGCTACGGCGAACAGCCGCTCTACGAACTGACGCTGGAGGCGGACGGGGAGGACGAGACGCATCTCGTCGGCCTAAAGACGCTGGAGATGCGGCGCAATCCAGATTCGCCGGAGGGGGCCTATCCGCAGACCTTCGCCATCAACGGGACGGCGGTCTTCGCGCGCGGCATGAACTGGGTGCCGCTGGATCTGCTGCCCTCGCGGTGCGACGCGGCCGGCTACGACTATTTCGTGCGGCTGGCGGCGGCGGGGGGGATTAACCTCTTCCGCGTGTGGGGGGGCGGTTTCCTGGAGAAGGAGGCCTTCTACGAGGCGTGCGACAGGTACGGGGTGCTGGTCTGGCAGGAGTTCCCGCTGGCGTGCAGCGATTCGCCGAAGGACACGGGGTATCTCGCGTTCAAGCGGCGCGAGGGGACGGCGGCGCTCCTGCGGATGCGGCGGCATGTCTCGATGGCGATGGTCTGCGGCGGCAACGAAATGCAGTACTACGGGGAGCGCCCCGAGGCGGCGGTGCTGGAGCAGTACGGCGAACTGGTGAAGGAACTGGCGCCGTGGCTGCCGTACCACCTCTCCTCGCCGGATCTGGGGCGTCCAGGCGAGCACGACCACGGGCCGTGGCACTGGCTGGAGCACTCGTACTGGAACCGCCACTTCCGGCTGCTGGCCAGCGAGGTCGGCTGCAACGGCATGCCCGCCTACGAATCGCTCCGGAAGTTCATCCCCGAGGCGGAGCTCGAGGCGGGGGATGGGCCGTCGCTGGACTGGCACTTCTGCGTGCGGAGCGGCGCGAAAAGCCTGGAGATTCCAGTGCAGGAGTTCCAGTGGAAGACGATGGAGCAGTTCTGCCAGGCGTCGATGCTGGCGCAGGCGGACGCGCTCCAATACATCATGGAGCACTACCGCCGCCTCTTCCCGCGGGCCAGCGGATGCTTCGTCTGGCAGTACAACGAGTGCTGGCCGACCTGCGCCTGGAACGTCGTCGACTACTACGGACGCCCCAAGCAGGCCTACTACGCCCTCAAGCGCGCCTGCCAGCCCGTGCTGCTTTCGCTGGAAGACGATTCATGGCGCTGCCGCGACGGACGCCTCCAGGCCCGCTGGATGCTCACCGCCGACGCGGCGGTGTCGGGCACGGCGCGCCTCGCGGTGTGGACGGTCGGCGGACGGAAGCTCTTCGAGCGAACGGTTGCGGGGGAATGGGCGGCCGGCACGGTCGAACTGGCGGCGGTGGACGAGGCGGTGCCCTCTGGCGAGCTCCTCGTCGCCTTCCTGGATCTGGACGGCGCGCACCGCAATGTCCGCGTCTACGGCTCGCCTGACTTCGCCCCCGCCTTCGCGCTGCCGCGGACGCGCCTGGAGACCCGCCTGGAGTACGGGCGCGTCACCGTCACGAACGCGGGGGAGGCGGTCGCCTTCCTGGCGCACTTCGACTTCCCGCGGCTGGCGCCGAAGGACTATATGCTGGAGGATGACTACCTGCTGCTGGCGCCTGGCGAGACCCGCGCGGTCGGCGCGGCGGGCGTGAAGGCGGGGGAGCGGCTGGTCGTGAAGGCGTGGAACGCGTGACGCCGCGGGCCCCGGGAGGCCGATGGCGTCTGGCAATCCCGCCTTGTCTCCTGGTCCCGGCCATGCTTCCTGCCGCTTGAAAATGCCCTCCACGGGGCTCCTTCCATTGTCCCTGTGGCGCCCGTCGGGCGCGCAGGGGCGGATTATATTATGACGTTCTTTCTTGTCTGGGGAATGATTTAAGCAACAAGGATACAAGCGATGAGCGACTGCAAACTGTACGAGCCTGGGAAGATTGAGCCGAAATGGCAGGGCTACTGGGCGGAGCACAAGACCTTTCGGGCGGTGGACTGCGACTATTCGCGCAAGAAGCTGTATGTGCTGGACATGTTCCCGTATCCGTCGGGGGCGGGGCTGCACGTGGGGCATCCCGAGGGGTACACGGCGTCGGACATCTGGTGCCGCTACAAGCGGATGAAGGGCTACAATGTGCTGCACACGATGGGCTGGGACGCCTTCGGGCTGCCCGCCGAGCAGTACGCGATCAAGACGGGCACGCACCCCGAGGTCACGACGGCGAAGAACATCGCGAACTTCAAGCGGCAGCTGACGGCGTTCGGCTTCAGTTTCGACTGGGACCGCGAGATCCGCACCTGCGACCCGAAATACTACAAGTGGACGCAGTGGATCTTCGCGAAGCTCTTCGAGGCGGGGCTGGCCTACGAGTCCTTCCAGCCCGTCAACTGGTGCCCCGCGCTGGGGACGGTGCTGGCGAACGAGGAGGTCATCAACGGGCGCTCCGAGGTCGGCAACTACCCCGTCTACCGCAAGCCCATACGGCAGTGGGTGCTGAAGATCACCGCCTACGCCGAGAAGCTGCTGTCGGGCCTGGAGGGGCTGGAGTGGCCCGAGGGCACGCTGGAGATGCAGAAGAACTGGATCGGGCGCTCGACGGGCGCCGAGGTGGACTTCCCCGTGGCGGGCCATGACGGCCTCAAGATCAAGGTCTACACGACGCGCCCCGACACGCTCTTCGGGGCGACGTACATGGTGCTGGCGCCTGAGCACGCGCTGGTGAAGCAGATCATGTCGGCGGAGCAGAAGGCGGCGGTGGAGGCGTATGTGACGGAGGCGACGACGAAGTCCGAACTGGACCGCACCGACCTCTCGAAGACGAAGACCGGCGTCTTCACGGGCGCATACGCGGTGAACCCCGTGAACGGCAAGGAGATCCCCGTGTGGATTTCCGACTACGTGCTGGCGAGCTACGGCACGGGCGCGATCATGGCGGTGCCTGAGCACGACACGCGCGACTTCGAGTTCGCGACCAAGTTCGGGCTGCCGATCATCTGCGTCATCAAGCCGTCGGAGAAGGACTGCGAGGCGGCGGGCGTGAAACTCGACGACGTGCTGGCGGGCAAGGTCTGCTGGACTGGCGACGGTCTCCACTACAACTCCAGCAACGCGGAGGTGTCGCTGGACGGGCTGAACCTGGAGGAGTCGAAGGCGGCGATCAACGCGTGGATGGCGAAGAAGGGCGTGGGGATGCCCACGGTCAACTTCAAGCTGCGCGACTGGCTCTTCAGCCGCCAGCGCTACTGGGGCGAGCCCTTCCCGCTGGTGCATTACCCCGACGGGCACGCGGGGCTGGTTCCAGAGTCCGAACTGCCAGTGGAACTGCCTGAACTCGAGGACTACAAGCCGACCGAGGACGGCGAGCCGCCGCTGGCGCGCGCGAAGGAGTGGCTGAAGTGGAAGGATCCGAAGACCGGAGAGGAGTGCCTGCGCGAGACCAACACCATGCCGCAGTGGGCGGGCTCGTGCTGGTACTACCTGCGCTACATCGACCCGCACAACGACGAGCGCGCCTGGGATCCCGAGAAGGAGAAGTACTGGATGCCAGTCGACCTGTATGTCGGCGGCGCGGAGCATGCGGTGCTGCATCTGCTCTACGCGCGCTTCTGGCACAAGGTGCTCTTCGACCAGGGCTATGTCTCGACGCCAGAGCCCTTCAAGCGCCTGATCCACCAGGGCATCATCCTGGGGACTTCCTACAAGGACAAGCGCGGCGTGCTCGTGCCCAACGACGAGGTCGAGGCGAAGGACGGCAAGTTCTTCCGCAAGGGCGACGGCGAGGAACTGACCTGCCTGCCCGCCAAGATGTCCAAGTCCCTGAAGAACGTCGTGAACCCCGACGAGGTCATCGCGCGCTACGGCGCGGACGCCTTCCGCCTCTATGAGATGTTCATGGGGCCGCTGCGCGAGGTGAAGCCGTGGTCGACCGAGGGCGTCGAGGGCGTCTTCCGCTTCCTCAACCGCTTCTGGCGGATGATCATCGACCCGGAGACCGGCAAGGTCGCTCCGGAGGTCGACGACGAGCCGATGACGAAGGAGCAGGAGTGCCTGCTGCACCAGACCATCAAGAAGGTCGGCGACGACATCGAGGGCATCAGCTACAACACCGCCATCAGCCAGCTGATGGTCTTCCTCAACGAGTTCGGCCGCCTGCCGCACCGCAACCGCAAGGCCATGGAGGCGGCGGTGCTGCTGCTCTCCCCGATGGCGCCGCACATCTGCGAGGAACTCTGGAACCGCCTCGGGCACGAGGGGACGCTGGCCTACGAGCCGTGGCCGCAGTACGACGAGGCGAAGATGGCGGTCGCCGAAAAGGAGATCCTGGTCCAGTTGAACGGGAAGCCGAAGGTGCGCCTGATGGCGCCCGCCAGCGCGGGCAAGGAGGAACTGCTCGCCTTCGCCAAGGCCAGCCCCGAAGTGCAGGCGCTCCTGGACGGCAAGACCATTGTCAAGGAAATCGCCGTCCCAGGGCGGCTCGTCTCCTTCGTGGTGAAGTAGCCGGAAACTCCAGCGCTTTCGCGACCGTAGCCACGGCGTCCCGCCGTGGCAGCCCCGCAGAGCAAACCAGTCCCCGCATCCGAAGTTCCGGAAGATCCGGAAGATCCGGCGCTTTCGCGACTGTAGCCACGGCGTCCCGCCGTGGCAGCCCCGCAGAGCAAACCAGTCCCCGCGTCCGAAGATCCGGAAGATCCGGAAGCTTCGAAACGAATAGCAATGAGCATCGCAGCCGAAGCCCATCCTTGCCTGCACCTTTCCGCGACGGAGCGGGTCATGCTGGGGAGTTTCTACACGCCCGCGCGCTATGTTCGGCTGGCGGGGGACTGGCTGGCGGAGTTCGGGCTGGACCACGGCTGCGCGGTGCTCGACCCATCCTGCGGCTACGGGGCCTTCTTCGACCTGGCCGCGCGCTTTCCGCAAAACCGCTATCTCGGCAACGACATCGACGGCGACGCGGTGGCCGCAGTCGTTGCGCAGTTTCCCTCGGTGCAGACCTTCCAGAAAAACGCTTTGGCGGGGGTCGGGCGGCAGATGTACGGCGTCGGCGAAACGGAGCGTCTCGTCGTGGTCGGCAATCCGCCCTACAACGACGTGACCTCGCAGATCAACGGCGAGGTGAAGAAGCGCTCGCGCGTGGAGATGGACGCCGACGTCCGCTCCCGCGACCTGGGGCTGTCGTCGCTGCTGACCTACAGCAAGCTGCGCGCGGACTACGTGGCGGTGCTGCATCCGCTCTCCTATCTCATCAAGCGCGCCAATTTCAAGGCCGCCTTGCCCTTCTTCGCGAACTACCGTCTGCTGCGCCATGTCGTCTTCAACAGCCAGGAGTTCGCGGGCACCTCGAAACTGGCGGGATTCCCCGTGCTCGTGGGCTTCTATGCGCGGCAGGCGGGCGGAATGACCTACGACGAGATCCGCCGACTGCGCTTCCGCACCGTCGAGGGGGACGAATTCTCCGTGGACCAGTTCCAGTACATTTCGGAGTTCGTCCGCAAGTACCCGAGCAGGCGTCGCCCCGCGTCGGGGGTGTTGTTCTACACGATGCGCGACATCAATGCGCTGCGGCGCTGCAGGACGTTTCTGGCGTCGGCGACCGCCAACGCGGTGTGCGTCCCGCAGGAGACGCTGCCGTTCTACTGCTATGTGGACTGTTTCAAGGAATGCCTGGATGCCGTGCCGTACTATCTGGGGAACTTCGACATCCCCGTGGATGCGGCGGGGGTGGAGCGCCATCGGGACGAACTGATGGCGGTCTCCCGCTGGCGGCATCCGGAGGTCTTCGGGCGGCATCGGAGACCAGGGAAGCAAGTGTTCGAGGCCGTCGAAGGACTGGTCCGCAACACCATCCGCGGCCGTCAGGCCGCCCTACTGGAGCGCTGAATCATGGATGCCCATGTCTTCATCAGTGGATTTTCCTTCTGGCTGGGGGCCGTCATCGGGAGTTTCCTGAACGTGGTGGTGTGGCGGGTGCCGCGCGGGGAATCGCTGGTGTCGCCCGGGAGCCACTGCCCGAAGTGCGGGCATGAGATCAGGCCGTGGGAGAACATCCCGATCCTAAGCTGGCTGTTCCTGCGCGGACGGTGCTCTGCGTGCCATCAGCCGATCTCGTGGCGCTATCCCGCGGGGGAAGCCGCAGTGGGGCTGCTCTTCCTCTTCATCTTCATCCGCGTGGACCACGCCTTCCTGCCGCTTTCGACGCTGCTGGGCTGGTGGTGGTTCGCAGGCGCGATGCTCTCCGCCGCGCGCATCGACTTCGAGCATCGCTTCATCCCGAACCTCATCACCTACAGCGGGATCATCGTCGCGCTCGCGCTGGCGGCGTGCCTGCCAGATGGACGCCCCACCGTCGCCGTCCCGCAGGACCCCGAATACGGCTCCATGATGACGGCGCGCCTCGTCCAGGCCATCCAGAACGCGCTGCCTGGCGGAATCGGGGTGCGCCTCGCCGCCGTCGCCGACTGCCTCGCGGGCGCGCTCCTGGGCGCCGTGCTCCTGGGCGCCGCGAACCTCGCCGGCTCCGCCGCCCTGAAGGCGTGGAAACGCCACCGCAAGGAGGAGGGGCTGCCCGAGGAGGCGCTCGGCTGGGGCGACGTCAAACTCCTGGCGATGTGCGGCGCCTTCCTGGGCGCGGACGCCGTCGTCTACATCCTGACTGGCGGCGTCCTGCTGGGCTTCCTCTGGGGCGTGGGGATGCTGGTCGTCTCGCATTTCCGCCAGAAGAAGCACGCGGACGCCGCGCCTGAGGGGAAGCCAGGGCATTTCCTGGTGCTGCCGCTGGCCCCGTTCCTCGCGGTCCCCGCCCTCCTGTGGACCATCGCGGGCAACTGGATGTATCTGCTCTACCTGCTGGTGAGCGGGTAGAGCGCTCCCTGACGGGGCGGCATTTGCCGAACATGGGCGAACTTGGCGGAAGGGGACACGCCGATTATATTATACAGACTCTCTGTTTGCCTCATCAGGGAAGGGCAGCATTGCCGCTTCGTGCCTACTGACTTCGCCCATGTAGCCATACCCTCATAGGCGGACATCGCCTATGCGAAGACAGGCAGGACTCTCCTTTCGCGTTGGACAGAAGCATGGAAAAAATCGCGACCGACATCTACTCGTTTTCTCGTCTGCGGGAAGAGGGCTTTACGTATGTCGACAAGACGGATATCCTGAGGATCATGGCCTCTGGCGAGGTCGGCGCGCAGTTCTTCATCGCTCGGCCACGGCGCTTTGGGAAATCGCTGGCGGTCAGCACGCTCAAGGCACTCTTCGAAGGACGACGCGAACTCTTCAAGGGACTGGCCATCGAGCCAAGATGGGACTGGTCGAAGAAATGGCCAGTGCTGCACCTTGACATGGGTTCCACTCAGGCCCGCACCGTCCAGGAACTTGAGGCCGTCCTGTCGGAGCAACTTGAAGACCGTGCGCGGGAACTCGGTGTCGAAGGGCTGTCTGGCACGGGGCCATCCAGCCTTTTCAAACGCCTCATTGAGACCCTGGCGTCGCGTTCGCCTGATGGGCGGATGGTGCTCCTCGTCGATGAGTATGACAAGCCGCTTCTCGGGCATCTCCAAAAACGGGATGTCATCGACGTGCGCGATTCCCTCAAGATGTTCTACTCGGTCATCAAGACCCTGGAGGCGAGGCAGCGCTTCACCTTTGTGACCGGGGTGAGCAAGTTCTCGAAAGTCTCCATCTTTTCCGACCTCAACAACTTGAAGGACTACACGATGCACCCGAAGGCAGCGACGCTTTTCGGCTATACGCATGAGGAGGTGCTTCGTTGTTTTCCTGGACGCATCCACGATCTGGGCGTGGCGAACGGTCTTACGGACAAGGCCGCGTTCCAGGAGATCGTCAACTGGTACGACGGGTACCGCTTTCATCCTTCGGCCATGCCAGTCATCAACCCTGTGTCCCTGGGATGCTGCTTTGATGCAGGCGAATATGCGAATTACTGGTCGAAGACGGCGATACCGACCTTCCTCATAGATCTGCTAAAAAAACAGCCGCTGGACTTCTCAACCATTGACATCACCGAAAATCGTCTGGAAGCCTACGAACCTGACCGACCAGACATCACGACTCTGCTTTACCAGACGGGCTACCTCACCATCAAGGGAGCCGACAGCCTCGGCGGCTCACGACGCTACCTGCTGGGCTTCCCGAACCGCGAGGTCGAAGAATCCTTCTTGCAATACCTCGTCCCTGCCTACACTGGGCTGGAGGAGGCCATCACCGACTCGGAACAGTTCTCGGCGGCGAAGGCGCTTTACACACATGACGTGCCAAGATTCCTCAAGGCACTTAAGTGCTTTTTCGCCAAGATTCCGTACAATCTCACCGACCGCCAGAACGAGCAGATGTGGCAGACCATCGTCTATG
This sequence comes from Lentisphaeria bacterium, assembly GCA_016287975.1. The sequence goes on from JAEEXV010000349.1 coordinate 22,298, forward strand.
TCGTGCTCAAGTCCATCGGAGTCAGCGTTCGCGCCGAAGTGCAGACCAATGAAGGTCGCATCGACATGATCGTCGAGACCCCGAAGGACAATTACATCGTTGAGTTCAAACTCGACCGCCCCGCTTCAGAGGCGATGGAGCAAATTCGCCGCAAGGACTATGCAGGCCGATTCGCCCTCTCCCCAAAGCGCCTCACGCTCATCGGCATCTCCTTCTCCTCCGAAAAACGCACCATCGTCGAGGAACTCGTCGAAGAGTCGTGACAAAACGGCAGATATGCTGCCAGAAGTCGATGGCGGAAACCTGTCTCCTTTGGACTTGCGGTTATGCCACACGCAGGAAGAGGGAGCCATAATCGGGGCAATGAAGGGAACGGCCATACAGAGCGCGGATTCCCATGGGATGTCGGCAATGGAGACTGTGGCTTGTGTGCCGAAGTGCTTGCTCGTTGGAGCAGGCGATTGAGACGGCTGGGACGGCGAATCATTCCCTGAAAACCAAAACGCTATGATCCCCAAGATGGTCGGTAACAGCCCCTCATAGTGCAGGCCAGGCACGCCAGAAGCGTGTGGTTTGAGCACGCTTGATGAAGCGGACGTAGCCACGGCGTCTCGCCGTGGCAGGCGGGTGAGCCACACAGGGTTTGCAATCGGGCGGCGGACTTGTTCGTTGCGTCGCTCGTCGGGGCCGCCACGGCGAGCCGCCGTGGCAATCATTTTCGGGCGTCAACCGAGGCAGTTGCCGACCATATAGGGAAACAGCGTTTCAAAAACTATCTGCCAAGTGAAAGATTCAACAGATCGCCGCCCAATAAGAGTATAGAGCCGATGTGAAGGGCTTTCTTTGCCCCGATGGCGGGTAGATGTGTCATCTGCTTGAAATCACAAAACACAACAACCTCAAAAACAAGGAGTTGATGAAGATGAACTGGAAACATGGATTGGCATTGCTGATGGCGATGCTTCTGGTCGTGTGCGGCTGCGCCACGACGAAGACGGAGAACGACTTTGCGAAAGCCAAGGCGGAGCGCGATGCCTTTCTCAAGGAAGCCAAGGAGGCAGAGAACATTGAGAAGACCAATGTCCTTGAAGTGGATGCTCTGACGGCGGTCTCGACGGCGCTCTATCGCAAAACCGGCGGGGCCATGCGCGATTTCCTGGAGGCCAGCATGGGGGATCAGATGACCGCCGAGATGATCATGTTCCTGACGACCTATCAGATCAACGCCAAGGAAGACAAGGAGGCGGTTGCGAAGTCGCTGGAAGAGCGCAAGCAGAAGGCTGCCGCGATTATCAAGGAGTATGGCACGTCCGAGCAGCAGCAGACGATGTCGCCAGAGGCGCTGATTGCCGCGGCCGAAGGGCAGATGAAGATCGAGGACTATAAGGAATATGCGAAAGGCCTGGCGTTGGCGAAGGACAAGGCGGCCTTTACCGCGAATGCCAAGAAGGATTCGGAGACCTGGGCGAAGATCCAGGAGGGCGGCAGGCTCTTCCAGGACCGCAAGGCGAAGATGGAGCAAAGTGCCGAGACCTTGCAGGCGACCAACCCAGAGGTGACTGCGGCGCTCGCAAAGTTGCAGCAGACGAACGCACTGCTGACCAAGGAACTGGCGGATGTCACTGCGGCACTAGCAGAATTGATGAACAATCCAGTCTTCCAGCAGGAACTTGTCCTGCAGGCCAAGTTGAAGAGTCCGTTTGGCGACAAGGAGGCGGTCAATCAGGAACTCGCCGCGTTGCGCGCATCGGCCGACTATAAGAAAATCGCCCCGCAGCGGGATGAGTTGATGGCCAAGAAAGAATTGCTGGAGAAGGCACTGGCTGTCCTCGGCAAAGGCGTCGGCAAGCAGTTGGCTTTTACGGCCAAGGCAATTCCATACGCCTGGAACCAGTGGCAGGACATGAAGAACTACCCCCCTGCTGAATAACCGTCATTGCAGGCGAGGCACCACCCGTTCGGCGGGGCCTCGCCATGCTGGCGGCATAACTGCCCTGCCCTGGTTGTCTCGGCAGATTCCCCCTCAAAAAAGCCCGCCGGCGAAAAGGGCGTCCCATAATCTGCTGTATTTTCAAAACGCGCTGTTTCCCAAGAGGGTCGGTGAAAACCGCCATTTCATGCCCGAAGTTGTTGCCACGGCGGCCCCGCCGTGGCAACAACTTCGGGCGCCATCCAGGCAATCGCCTACCCTTGGGGAACGGAGCATTTCAAAAGGATCAACATGTCTATGAACCACATGAAAGCAATTTGGATGATGGTCGTCGCCGTTGTCGCGCTGATGCTGGTCTCCTGCTCGTCTTTTGAGGTCACGACTGGCGTCGACAATGCCTGGCAGACGATGTACGGCATTGAATTCCATGACCGCGCATATATGGAGAAACAGCCTATCAAGGTCTCGGCTAATGTCAAGGAAGAGAATTTTGGAAGACTAGCGTTTTCTTCTTTGCCGGGTTTTAGACAAAATTATCGTAATGCGAAAGATAAACTTGATGAAAAGCAAATTTCCTTGCTGAGAAATGACTTCGAGACTTGCCTGGTCAGCACCAATCGCTTCCTCGTCGCGCAGATTCGCTACGGATTGGCTGATGAAGAAGTGCGTCAGGCAACTGCCAAGGGGACGGCAAACGTTGAAGGCTTTGACTCGGGAAAACTCAAAAAGCCGGAATATGTCCTCAATGTGGTGACCACCTGGACTACTCGTGCCAATTACAATGGCGGAGATAAAACTATCAACAACACCATGGAGTGGAATGTCACGCCGGCAATGGCGGCGAACAACGCGCCAATGGAGGAGTTCCCGCCGTTCAAGGTTTCGGTGGAGGATCAAATCAAGCAGAAGGTGAATCACTCTGGGGCGGTTATCGCTGGTCCGCGATTGAAGACGAAGTCTGAGAATGATGATTACATCATCAACCTCGGGCGTCTGTGTCAGATCAAAGTGCTGGATCATATTTACCGCATGTATCCTGCGGGTGGGGAGGTAACCAGTTTTATGCTCGCGAGTTCCGGGCCATCGCTGGCCAAAATCAACGCCAGCCGTGCAACAGGATTGATGTGCAAGATGGAGATGATTGTCTATGCTCTGCCCAAGGACGACCCTGATGGCATTCGGATTCCGCTTTTCAATGCGACGGTCACTCCCGCTCGAATCGGCTCGTCGGAGTTGGAGATTTGGCGTGAAAACTCGGATAATCCATTTGCCACGCCGATTCTCAAGATGCTCCGCGTGAATCCGCAGGAGGCCAAGAAGACATACGACTTTTACGCGGCATCGGATGGCATAGCCGAGAAGCCGGACTTCATCGTAACGAACTAATCAATTCACTTGGAGCCAGGAGAAAATATGTTGTCGATACGAGGCAAAGCATTCCTACTTCACGCCATGCTGGCGACATTGGTGGCCTGGCTGGCGGGATGCGCCAAGCCACCTGTCGTGGTCGTCGTTTCCGACAATCCGGCCGTGCGCCAGCAGTATCAGCCGGGAAACGCCCCGGTTGCTGCGGCCGTCGAGACTGGCATGCGGGAAGCAACGGCGACGGGCGATGCAACGCCACCCTCCGCCGTCTCCGCTCCTGCGGAGAATCTGACGCCGATTTTCCACCAACTGGCCAGGGAACGCACGGAGTTTGAGGTTGGCGAGGACAATTCCGGAGCCGTCTGGGTCTTCTGCACGAAGAGCGTCGCATTGCCGCCAGGCCGCACGCAGGAGGAGGCCCTGCAGATGGCGGAACTCCGTGCCAAGGAGGCAATCGCCCAGTTCATTGGGCAGACAATCTCCGGTGAGCGGACGCTCGTGACACAGACCGTCCAGGAAAACGGCCAGAGCCATCTACGGAAGGAGCTCAAGTCCATTCGGAAGATCAATGTCGACCAGTTCCTGCGGGGAGTGACGCTTTTCCAGAGCCAGACGGCGGAGGGTAGGGTCTATGCCTCATTCGTCTCTTCCAGTCGTGCTGCGGACGCGGCGGAGCGTTTCGCGCGTCAACTGGAACGGATGCCGCCTGATACTGTCAAGGCGGCGGGGTTCTGCCTCATTGAACGCAATGGGATCCCGGAGGCACGCAAAGGCGCCGCCCGGGCCGCCCTGCGCAACGCCGTTGAGCAAGTGATGGGGACCATGGTCGTTGGTCAGGGCAAGATGTTAGACAATGACAAGGTCCGCAGCAAGCTGGTCAACCATACGCTCGGCAACGTCAAGCAGTATCGGGTGGCGAAGGAAGCCAAAGTGGACGATTCGTACATGGTGATTGTGCTGGCCAAGGTCGACAAAGAGACGGTGCTGGACAATTATGCGGCGGTCATCCGCTCCATGGGCGACCCTGGGTTCTACATCCGTTGCGACGATCCAGACCTGGCGACGGCGCTGAAGGGCTTTTGGCAGGAACTTGGGCTGCGGCTGGCCCCCAGCGCGGCCAAGGCCGATTTCCTGGTCGAGGTCAAGGGGCGGTACATTCCGTTGGAGGATGAACACTATGGTGTCGGCATCCAGACCGACGTGACGCTGGAGGTGCTTTCCGCAAAGAATCGGCAGCCGCTCCTGTCCATGTCCAACGATCCCCGCCAGACGGCCAACTTCTTCGGGTCTTTCCACCAGATTCGGCAGGGCAGCGCCAAAAGGGCCTTCCAGCATCTGAAAAAGCCGCTGCATCGAAAACTGAACGATCTCTTGATGGAGTGGCTTCTCAACGGACGGCCCGTGACTGTGGAATACCGTGGAGTCGGCGGAGACGCCCGTCAGATCGAGGCGTTGCGCAAGGCTATCGACGCTGTTCCCGACGCATCCGTCCTGGATTCCACCTACCAGGAGAGCGTGGCCGTTTTCCAATGCCGCTTCGTCGGCAGCACCGACGAGTTCGTGTATTTCCTGCAGGAGCGCCTGACGCAGGGGGCAGGCCGTCTCCCTGCGTGCCAATTGCAGGAATACAACCATGAGAGAGTCTTGTTTTCCATTCGGTGACTAACCGGATTCCGAACCAGAAACCCCAAGCAAACAGGAGGAAAATGATGAAACGTGATCTTTTGACAATGTTGCTCGCCTTCGGGATGGCCGTCTCCATCCCTGCCCAGGATGCCGCCGCGCCCGCCGCGCCCGTTGGCCAGGGCAAGTCGGCGGAAGTCGTCGTGGCGGCGCAGGAAACCGATCCGGCTCCTGCGCCTACGGCATTGGATATGATGAACGATTTGTTGAACAGCAGAGAAGATTGGCAGAGCACCGGCGAAGGGCGGATTACCGTCGTGGAGGCAGTCACTTGGACTATCAAGAACCCGAAAGTCTCGGCGGATTTTGTGAATCAGCGTGGCGAACGCATGCAGGAACTGCTGATCAAGGCCAAGGCCAAAATCATCCAGTCGATTTTCTCGGTTATGTCTGGCGAGCGCATCCTGACGATTCCTGGCAACCCCATTGCAAAGCAATTGGAGAAGGAGCAGAGGGAAATGCAGAGGCAACTGCAGGTTTCCTGGGAGCAGGTGTTGAAGTATGACGCGGAATTGGCGGCGGCATACCGTGAAAAGAAGCATGTCTCCACTCCAGAAATGCTCGCCATCATCTCAGAATGGTTCACCAAGAAAGGAGACTCCTACGCCGCCAAACTGGATCAGGACAAGAAGGAGGCCTACGCCAACGCCAAGAAGGATTACGAACGTGCCGTCGCACAACACAAGGAACTGCTGGAAAAGGCGGAGCAGATGAAGGGGACGATCTCCAAGGAACTCAAGAGTTCATTGCAGTCGATCTCGGCAATGCCGATATTTGGCTGCACCGTGCTTCAGCAGGCGGAAACGGTGACCGAGAAGAACGGCAAATACACCTACCAGATTGCCGTCATCTACACCTGGAGCGAGGAGTTGCAGCATGCCGCCGCCGAGGTCCTCAAGGGGAATGTCGTCAAGTTCAAGCCAGGCAAGAAGACCATCGCTCAGTGGCTGGCCGACAAGGAGAAGAAGGGCGCGCTGGCGACCTGGATCGGCCCCCGCAAATTCATTGACAACGAAGGGAACATGTGGTTTCTCGGCATTGCCGCCGCACCTGTCGACGAGAACGATGGCGATGAGAATGACAAGCTCCGCGAGATTGCGGAAATGGAGGCCGAGGGCGAAGTGATGTTCTCCTTGTTCTCGGAAGCATACAGCCGTAGGACGCTGAATAAGTTGATGCAGACGCGTCGTCTGGATTCCACTGGCGAGGCAGAAACCAAGGTGCTGAAGGACTTCAGCAAGGAACAAAGCGAGGCCTTTAAAAATTCAATTTCCGGGCTTACGCCGAAATGGAGCAAGACAGTGAAGCACCAGCCTTCCGGTCTTCCGCTGCAGGTCGTGGTCTATGCCATCAATGCAGGCGCGGGGCCCAACCTGAAGAAAATCCAGGCCGCGGCGACCAGACTGGGCATTGAAGTCAACACGGCACAGGAGCGAGAGCGTGGCTACCAGGGGGAACTCCGTCAGCAGTACAATGCATCGAAGGACAATCCCGACGCCCGCCGTCAAGGCGTCGCCGACGCTAACGCCGAGTTGAAGAAGTCGGCGCCCCAGCCGAAATCCGCCGTGGTTGCGCCGCAGCCGCGAAGCACCGCTCCTGCTTCGGGCAGCGGGACGTTGCGGCAAGGTGCAACCGTCATCATTGACGACGAAGACTGAGGCGTTGGATGTAGAGGCGGTGTCCGTCGTTGTGCGGATGCCGTCTCTTTCATCATGACGGTGGAGGAGATTTCATGCGAAATGCATTGAGGACTGGCTGGCTGCTTCTGCTCGTATGCTCAAGCGTGGTTGCTTTTGAGCGCAAGGAGGCGTTGGAATGCTTCCAGGCGATTCGAGATTCCATCGGCAGCTACCCGCATGCAACTGGGAAATTTCTGTTTCTTCAGGTGGAAGGACGCTATGAGGAGGATTCGGATTCAGAACGGGAGATGGTGGAGTTGGAGGCGCTTTCAGATGCAATTGGGAAATATCTGCTGGCGGACATTCAAAAACACCGTTTTCCTTCCTCGCCGTTTGGGCAAAAACTGACGAAGCTGCTGGTTCCAGAGGTTTATGTCAACCACCATGTCCCCGCCGTTGAAAGCACGACGGTCTTCGAGAAGCCTTTTCCGAATGGCTTTTCGCGCGTGCTGGCGTTTGACCGCGCGGTGATGGAGAAACTCCGCGCGCAGCACCTGGAGCAGGCGGAGCGAGATGTGGCGAAGTTGGATCGAAAGGAGTGGCTTGCTCGGTTGAAGCTCGCCTATCGCGAGTTTCGCACTCCTGGTGAACGTCGCACCCTGGTTCAACTGCTCGGTTGCCCCATCGTGCTTCTTTTTCATGGCGGTGACGGACGCTGCGATGCCATTCAGGACGAGGTGGCGCAGACGGGGGCCGCCGAATTGGCGAAGTTTCTTGCCAGCGCCCCAGAAAAGGGACATTTCTTCGCGCTGAATGCAGGGCCTCCGTGGAACCAGGTATGGAAGACCAAGGGGAAGGCGGTTGTGACGGCTATTTCGCCCCAGGGAAAACACCCAGTTCAGGATCCCAGGGATGCCCCAGGGGCGTTGGAGTTGTTGGCTGCCTCCATTGAAGCAAATCCAGCCTCCGAAAAACAGTGGCTCGCCATGGGCAAATTGCTGGAGAAGGCTGGCCAATATCCGGATGCACTGGTCGTCTATCTGCAGGCGAGGCACGTTGGCGCGGAGGAACGTCTTTGCCTTCAGAAAATTGCACAAATCTGTGCCAAGGGTGGCATGAAGACGAATGCCAATGGCCTCCAGTGGTATTTGCAGATGATTGCACCGTAATACGGTATTGGCACAACAATCGTTTCTTGCGTCCGCGCTTCTGCGTGGACGCGGGAGGCGATAGTTGACATTGAATATTCCCCTTCCTCCGATATGGATTCAAGGTCTCAGGGCGGTGATGGGGCAGATGATGGTTTGGGCGTCCTGGTAGGCGAAGGATCCGACGGCGGTAAGGACCATTTGGAACGCAGGTTTGGGGATGTGCTTTGCCTGGATCAGTCTGGTCAGGCGGTTGAGAGAGGCGATGCCTTCGCGGATCAGGGTGTCGCCTCCCAACTTGATTTCGACGAGGGCGTATTTGCCGTTGGGGAGATGGAGCACCGCATCGCACTCCAGTCCAGTCTTGTCGTGGTATTTTTCGACATGGCCTCGACTCGCGTCCATATAGATGCGGAGATCCCGGATGGCAAGCGCCTCGAAGAAGACGCCGAAAGAGCGTAGATCGCTGACGAGATTGCCTGGACCGATGCCCATGGCCGCAGCCGCAATGGATGGATCTACAAAGAAACGCGTGTCGGTGGTGCGAATGACATCCTTTGACCTTAGGCTTGGGCACCAGGCGGGCAGATCCTCGATGATGAATATCTTTTTGAGGGCTGCCACATACGCATGGATTGTGTCCTCGTCAAGAGTTCGGGTGTCATTAGCCGCCATGTCCTTTCGGAGGGCCGCGAGGTTGGCCTGGCTGCCCTGGAGGCGCGCGCATGATCGAAGGAGCCGTCGCACGCGATCTGGCTGGCGCAGGATGCGGTCGGCGCGTGAGATGTCGCTTTCACAGACGCCCTCCACATATTCCTGCGCCGTCGCAAGCGCCCGCGTTCCAGTCCGACCGATGGTCTGGGGCCAGCCACCGCGGCAGACCAGGAATGCGATTTCATCCAAGGCTCTTTCGCCAGCGCGGGCGGGGGTGAAGGGCAGGCCCGAAAAGAGGGACGACAGGGAGACTGTGCCAGTGGATTCACCAGATTCCCAGAGGCTCATGGGGCGCATTCGGAGTCGTGCGAAACGTCCAGTTCCCGAGTGGGAGATTTTGTCCGCGTCGGGCGGGACGGCGCTTCCCGTCAGGATGAAGTGGCCTTCCCCGCCTTCGCGATCGACCGCAAAGCGAATTGCATCCCAAAATTGCGGTGCATCCTGCCATTCATCAATGAGCCGCGGTCGATTTCCCGCCAGCAATTGCCCGATATCCATTTCAGCCAATTGGAGATACTCGTTGCGTCTGGCGGGATCGGCCATGTACAAGACACTTTTTGCATGCTGTTCGCAGGTGGTGGTCTTGCCGCACCACTTCGCGCCTTCCACCAGCACCGCCCCCATGGCGGAGAGTTTGAGTTTCAGCAAGTCATCCGCAATTCTTGGACTGTATCGAGACTTCGACAACGCCATGGTTACACACTTTTCAAACAGGGTCTGAAATCACTTGATCCCTGCGTAATTCGGTGGATTTTCCGAAATCCGTTCGGTGGATTTTCCGAAACCCGTTCGGTGGATTTTCCGGAATCCGTTCGGTGGATTTTCCGGAATCCGTTCGGTGGATTTTCCGAAATCCGTTCGGTGGATTTTCCGAAATCCGTTCGGTGGATTTTCCGTAATCCGTTCGGTGGATTGTATAAATATAGTGCACGGCTGGCGTTTTTCCAGTGTGCGGTCAGTCGGTCCAGTCGCCGAAGAGTTCGCGGAATTTGGGGACGAGTGCGGTGAGGGGGGTGTCGGTGCGGACGGGGAGGACTTCGGACTGGAGGCACTGGAGGCGCGGTGCGGTGCGGAGGAGGGCGCCGATGCGGTCCCAGCGGATGGTGCCGTTGCCCGGGAGCCGATGCTGGTCGAGTGAGCCGTCGTTGTCGTGGAGGTGGCAGTTGACGATGTGCGGGAGCATGGTGCGGAGGATTTTTTCGCCGAGGGGTTCGTCTGGGTCTTCGGCGAGGGCGCGGAGGCGGGGGGCGGGGGAGGCCAGATAGAGCACCCGGGAGCGCTGGAGGTTGGCGTGGCCCGCGTCATAGCAGAATCCCAGGGCGGGGGTCGGGAAGCGGCGCTTGATTTCAAGGAGGACCTCGGCGGTGTTGCAAGGGAACCAGATGTTCTCGATGCAGATGACCAGTCCGAGGCGCTCGGCTTCGGGCAGGAGGGCCTCCAGGCTGCGGCAGATGTTGTCGATGTTCTGCTCCAGGGTGAGGGCGTGTGCCTCAGGGTTCGCAGGGCCGTTGTTGCCAGTGTGGATGGTGATGGTCCTGACGCCCAGGAAGGCGGCGATCTCCATCACATGGCGGTGCATCGCCAGGACCACTCCGCGCCGCGCCTCCGACGCGCAGTTGAGATCCCAGCCCGAGCCGAAGGGCGCGTGCGCGTCGACGAAGTCCAGTCCCGCGGATTGCATCTCCCGCTGGAAATTCTCCATCAGCGGGAGCTGCCGCATGAACATCAGCAGCAGCGTGTCCGAGAGGACCAGATGGCGCACGCCGAGGGCGGCGAGCTGCTCGAGCGCATAGCGCTGCATCTGCGGGTTGCCGCAGTCCTGCACGGTGGAGCCGAAGAATTCGAAGTCAAAGAGAAACGTCAGCGGTTTGTTCATGGCGGGTGGAGAAGTCGAAGAGGGGGCGGTTGCTATTCGCGGACAATCTGGACGGGGGCGTCAGGCCAGGCGACATGATAGCAGGGGATGCCGCAATCCCGCTCGTCGAGGACGGCGGCGCCCTCGGCGGCGAGGAGGCGCTTGAGAAGCGCTGGATCCGCGACGCCGTTGGCGCCGAGGTCGGCGGCGGCGCCGAAGAGATGCCGCGAGATATAGCCCTCGGTGCGGGTCTGCAGGATGGCGTAGACGGCGTCGGCGTCGAGGGGCTGTGCGGCGGCGAGGATGGCGTCGATATACTGCGGGCGCCCTCGGGAGGCGTACATGGCGAGCAACTGCTCAGGAGTGCAGGCGGCCATCAGTTCGGCCTGGCGTCGGAGGGTGCGTCGGGCGGAGGTCACGCGCCAGGCAGGCTCGTCGGGCCGCGCGTCATGATAGCGTCGCGCGGCCCTGCGGATTGCCTCCTGGAGGCTGGGATGGAGCGCCTCGAATGCCTCCAGCGTGCATTCGAGGCGCAGGGCATCGTCGTCGCTATTTGGCATTGGCGGCGGGAGCCTTGGGGATCATGGGGGTGCGGAGGTTCTGGAAGACGCGCTCGAAGAGGGGCATGGCGGCCTCGACGCTCTCGGGGTGCATGAGTTCGGCGCACTCGCGGGGGGTGAGGTTCGGCCGATCCTCGTAGGCCTTCTTGAAGAGCGAGGTGTAGTAGCGCACCAGGAAGTCGTCCTCGGAGCCGACGGTTCGGAAGAGGGAGAGCAGCCGCTGGGACTGGGGCTTGTTGGCGGTCTTGGGGTTTTCCCAGAGGCAGGCGCCGAAGATGAGGGACCAGATGGTGCCCTGCCAGGGGCGGTCCTCGACGATGTGGTCGGGGTCGACCAGGTCGCGCAGTTCCTCGTTGGTCAGTTCACGTCCCTTCTCGGAGAAGATGACGAAGATGTTGTGGAGGACCTTGTCGCGGATGTCGCCGTCGGCGATGTGCCAGCGGGTGGCCTGCATGTATTCGGCGAGGTTGAAGTTGGCGAGTTCCTCGTCGGAGTAGGCGGAGGCGTTGTGGCAGTTGCCCAGGCCGATCACGGGGCCGTTGTCAGTCTTGGTGATCTTGACGGTGGTGTTGGCGATGTTGCGGAGGAAGTCCTCGAAGGTGGAGCAGCCGAAGTCGGCGATGCTGAAGTCGGGGAGGGCGGCGGAGAGTTTTTCCTCGAGTTCCGCGATGGGGAGTTCGCCGTTGACCAGGATGGTCTTGATGTTGTAGAGGACCTGGCTCTTGTCGACGGAGTTCGGGTTCTTGCCGCGGATGCCGCTGTCATTGAGCGAGATGAACTCGTTGGAGATGCGGGTGAGGGCGGCGGCGGCGGCGGGTTCCGGGCCGAGGATGAAGACCTGCTTGCCCGCGGCGTGGAGGCGCCCGATGAACGGGATGAGCGCCATGTCGTTGGAGCCAAAGATAATGCCGCCGATGTTCGGATTGGCGACGATGAGGTCGAGGGCGGTCAGGCCCATGCAGGCGGCGGTGTAGCCAGGGATGCGGACGACGGAGCCTGGTCCGTGCGGGATGAACTGCATCTCGGCGCCTGCCTTGGTGAGGTCGCCGATGGCGCGCCGCATGCGGGGGCCGTTCCAGTCGCCGAAGGCCTTGGTGTAGACGACCGGGCCGTAGTGGCTCTCCAGATAGGCGAGCACGTCGGGATGGGAATAGTTCCGGAAGGAATCTCCGTCGCTTTTGCCAGAGAGCCCCATGAGATTGTCATAGTCGACCAGAAGGGCCAGTTGCAGGGATTTTTGAGCCATAGGAATGCGTGGTAACAGTTGATAACGGTTACTCAGTTGGTGGATTGGTGGATTGGTGGACTGGATGCAAACAACAAAACAAAAACGAATCCGCCGCCTTCCAGTCGGGAAAAGCGGCTTGTGCTTATTTTACGTACTCTTTCAAGTGGTTTGGAAATTGACCCGGAAAATGAATTACAATGAACTGTGATTCAATACTTTCCGAAGTTTTTGCCAGGGCTGGCGGCGAAGGCGTCGGCCCAGTGGCGGAGCCGCCACGGCGCACGTCCTTTTGCCCAGACCTCGATCACGTCGAAGCGAAAGCGGGGCTGGACGCCGCAGGCGCGCAGGTAGGCGCGCGCCGAGCGACGGATGCGCTGGCGCTTGGACTCGTCGACCGCGAGCAGGGGCTGCGGGAGGTCGCGCCCCCGCCGCAGGCGGCGGCACTTGACCTCGACGAAGCAGAGCGTTCCAGATGCGTCGCGCGCCACCAGGTCGATTTCGCCCACGCCATGCGGGGCGCGGTAGTTGCCGCAAAGCACCTCGTATCCCGCGTTCTCCAGGTGAAGCCGCGCGGCCTGCTCACCCCTGCGGCCCAGCCGTGCGCTCCAGTCGCGCAGACGCTCCAGCCGCGTCGGGCGGAAATGCCGCCGCAGCCATGCCTGGGTAATTCGCCATAATGTAATCCATCCCGACATCTTTGCTACTATAATGCGGGAAATGAAACGCGGGACGGGGCGGGCATCTTCTGGGGACCCCAGACCCGACTTCGGGGACCCCAGACTTCAGACTCCAGACCCGACTTCGGGGACCCCAGACTTCAGACCCCAGACCCGACTTCGGGGACCCCAGACTTCAGACCCCAGACCCATCTTTCCAGGACCCCAGACCACAGCCCCCAGACCCATCGAAGAGCCTGGCGTTCTGTGCCGGCCCATTTTTGGGCCGGTGAATGCCCCCAGACCCCAGACCCATCTTTCCAGGACCCCAGACTTCAGACCCCAGACCCGAGTTCGGGGACCCCAGACTTCAGACCCCAGACCCATCTTTCCAGGACCCCAGACTTCAGACCCCAGACCCATCGAAGAGCCTGGCGTTCTGTGCCGGCCCATTTTTGGGCCGGTGAATGCCCCCAGACCCCAGACCCATCGGTGCCCCCAGCCCCCAGACTTCAGTCCCATCGGCCCCCGCGCAGTTCGGGGGCATGGTGGCTTGCGGTGCGGGTTTTGGGGCTTATAGTAACCGATGTGTTTTTTGTGCGAAGGATCCATCAACCTGGAGGAATGAGAAATGTCGAAAGTGTGGTGTCTGTTGATTGCAGGGCTGCTGGCGGTGCCGTTGTGGGGGGCGACGGACGTGATCGCTCGGCGCCGCGCGTTCAGGGCGGCGGTGGAGAAGAACCCCGCGTGCGCGAAGGACTATCTGCGCGATTCGGACCCCGAGGTGCGGCGCTATGCGCTGTATCTGTGCATCGAGAAGTCGCCTGAGGCTTCGCGGGGGGCGTTGAAGGCGGCGATCAAGGATTCGGATGTGCAGGTTCGGCTGACGGCGGCGAGCGCGATGGTGGCGCTGGTCGCGAAATACCCTGAACTGCGCTCCGTGCTGGAGGAGTGCGCGAAGAAGGATTCCTCGAACGAGGTGCGGCAGCTGGCGGCGCGGGCGACGTGGCCGTTCCACCGCGAGATCAAGTTGCTGCGGGAGGACAAGAGCTGGGACCACGATGTCGCCGTGGTGAAGAGCATCCCGCTGCCCGAGGAGGGCTGGCGCTTCGCGGTCGACGAAAAGCAGACGGGCCACTGGAACAAGTGGTTCGACCCGAAGTTTGACGATTCCCAGTGGAAACTGCTGAAGATCGGCAACTGGGAGGACCAGGGCTTCCGCGACTATGACGGCGTCGCCTGGTACCGCATCCATTTCAAGATGCCCGCGAAGATGGACAGCAACGCGGTCGAGATCTGCTTCGGCGCGGTCGACGAGTCGGCGTGGGTCTGGCTGAACGGCGTCTACCTGGGCGCGCATGACCTGGGCATGGCGGGCTGGAACACCCCCTTCGCCGTGGACTGCCGCAAGGAGATCAACTGGGGCGGCGACAATGTGCTGGTGGTGCGCGTGTTGGACTCGGCGGCCGCGGGTGGCATCTGGAAGCCAGTGCGGGTCGATGTGCTGAAGTAAGGTCAGGGAGGAGAAAGACAAGATGCTGAAACGGTTTTTCCATTGGTGCGCGCTGCTGGCGCTGGCGTGCGGCGCGGTCGCGGCGGATAAGACGCTGGTCGTCGAATGGGACTTCACCCAGGGCAAACTCCCCGAAAGCCCGTATGCCCTGCGCCTGCGCGGCGCGGCGAAGATCGCGGACGGCGGACTCGTGGTGGCGGCCCCCGACGCCAAGGGCAGCGGCGCGGTCACGCGGAAGGCGTGGCCTGCGCTCTCCCCGAAGGAGCCGTTCATGGTGGAGGTGGTCTTCCAGCTGGACGAGGCGATGTGGGAGAAGAAGACTGGCGCGGTGCTCTTCGACAACAAGTATGTGAGCTGGCCCTCCGCGAAGCAGAAGGAATACCACAACGGCTTCAACCTGACGGTGGGGAAGCGCTCGAAGACCACGTTCCGCTTCCAGAGCGCCTTCGGATACGGGGACAAGAGCAAGGTCTCCAACAGCCAGGACGTGCCGCTCGCCTACGGGAAGCCGCACACTGTTCGGATGAACTACCTCGGCGACGGCGTGGTCTCCTTCGAACTGGACGGCCAGCCCATCGGCGGGGAGCGGGTGCTTGCGGAGCCGATCGCCCCCAGCCCCCGAAGCACGGTCGTCGGCGACCGCGTGGGGTCGAGCTACTCGCCGCTGGGCGGCAAGGTGCTCAAGGCGTCGCTGTGGCTGCTGCCGCCGCCCGAAAAACTTCCCGAGGGGACCATCGCCTGCTGGGACTTCACGGCGCCTGGCGCGCTGGACGGCGTGATTCCGCTGACGCTGCGCGGCAAGTCGAAACTGGACGGCGGCCTCGTGGTGCTGGAGAACGACATCGCCAAGGCGGGCGGCGCGCAGACGCGCCGCATCGTCGCGGCGCTGACGCCCGAGAATGCCTTCAGCATCGAGGCGACGCTGGTCTTCGACCCGACCTATCAGCGCGCCAAGAACATGAGCGCGATGATCTTCGACAACAAATACGTCTCCATGCCGAGCAGCGCGAAGCAGGCGTCGATGCACAGCGGCTTCCAGTTCTCGCTGCGTCCATACGGCAAGGACCGCTACCAGCCGACGGTGGCGCTGGGGTTCGGGGACAAGAGCGCCGAGGTGAGGGGCAAGGCCTGCGAGATGGCGCCTGGCGTGCCGCATACGGTCAAGATGCTCTTCACGGCGGCGGGCAAGGTGGTCTTCACGGTGGACGGAAAAGAGGCGGGCGTCTGCGACGTGCCGCCAGGGCCGCTGGCGCCTGCGGTGAACCGTGCGTCGCTGGGCGACCGCGTCGGCAGCAACTTCAATGCCCTGGGCGGCAAGTTGCTGAAGGTCATCATCAAGAAGGAGAAATACGAGCCAGTGAGCCTGGTTCCGCAGCCAGGGAAGCGCCAGGTGTTCGTCTTCGGGGAGGCTGGCGCGGAGTGCGGCGTCCTGCTGACCAACTCGAGCAAGGCGGCGCTGCCGCCGCTGGCGCTCATGGTGTCGCTGGCGGGGAAGCCGCTGGCCGAGGAGAAATTGCCGAATGGCCTGGAGGCGGGGGCGACGCGCCCTTTTGCCTTTAGGGTGGATTCCCTGCTGCTGCCTGGCGCATACGAGTTGACGTGCCAGGCGACGGATGCGGCCGGCAAGGTGCTGGCCCAGGGGGTCTGCCCGCTGACGATCGTGCCGCCGCGCGGCGACTTCATGCCTGTGATCCTGTGGGGCGGGGCGGACAACGCCGCGGTCGCGGATCTGGGCTTCACGCACCAGATCGCGCCGCTCTACCCGATCCGCGGCGACTACAAGGAGACGAACCTCGCTAGCCATGTGGCGACCCTGGACACGATGCTGCGCCATGGTCTCCATGCATTCGCGAGTTTCTATGTGAAATACCGCTTCGGGGGGAAGAAGCACCTGCTCCAGACGAACCGCGAGGGAAAGGTCTATCCGCGCGAGGGGGTGGAGGCCTCGAATCCAGAGGTCGTGAAGGAGTATGTGTCCGTCGCGGAGCAGATGGCGAAGGCGCTGGGGAGCCACCCCGCGTGGGACGTCGCGCTCCTGAACAGCGAGGTGCGGGACGGGTCGCTGCCGTCGTTCGGCGGGGTGGAGCCGAAGCGCTTCCGCGAGGCGGCGGGCTTCGACATCCCCGAGACCATCACCGGCAGGTCCGCGCCGATGTACACCAAGGACGCGTCGTTCCCGTGGAACCGCATCGTGAAATACGACCGCCCAGAACTGGTCTTCCTGCGCTGGTGGTGGCGGTGCGGGGACGGCTGGAACGACCTGGACAGCGCGCTGTCGGCGGCGCTGCACAAGCACATTCGGCATCCGTTCACCACCTTCATGGACCCCGCCGTGCGCGTGCCGCCGCAGTGGGGCTCGGGCGGCAATGTCGACATGATCTCGCAGTGGACCTACACGAACCCCGACCCGCTGAAGATCGGGCTGGCGACCGACGAACTGCTGGCGATGGCGGCGGGGCGTCCTGGACAGAAGGTCGGGACGATGACGCAGGCGATCTGGTACCGCTCCGCCGTGGCGCCGCTGGGCGAGAAGGTCGCCAATCCGCCCGAGTGGATGGCGCGGGAGCCGAACGCGAAGTTCATCACGATCGCGCCGGACTTCGTGCGCGAGGCGATCTGGCTGAAGGTCGCGCGGAAGGTGGAGGCGATCATGTACCACGGCTCGGGCTCGCTGATCTGCGTCCAGAACCACGGCTACCGCTACACGAACCCGAAGAGCAAGCAGGTGCTCAAGGAGACCTGCGCGGAGGTCGTGCGCCCGCTGGGGCCAGTGCTGAAGCGCATCCCCGAGCGCCCCGCCGAGATCGGCATCCTGGAGAGTTTCACCGCCAACATGTTCGCCTCGCGGCATTTTACTGGCGGCTGGGGCAACGGCTGGATCGCCGAACTGCATCTGGCGCTGCAGTGGGCGGGCCTGCAGCCCGCCATTTTCTACGAGGACCATCTGCTCACGGGGAAGGTGCCCGCGACGCTGAAGGTGCTCTTCGTGCCAGGCTGCGAGGTGCTGACCGACAAGGTGCAGGCGAAACTGCAGGAACTGCAGCGCCAGGGGGTGATCCTGGTCGGCGACGAGTTCACCACGCCCGCGCTGATGGTCGACCTGCGCCTGCAGTCGATCCGCCGCCGCGCGAACTTCCCCGCGGAGAGCAAGGCCGCCACGCAGGACCTGGGGGCGGAGATCGCCGAGATGCTGGCGGACTACTACACGGCGCCTGTCGCCGCCTCGAACCCAGACCTGGTGCTACGCCGACGCGGCTCGGACGCGGCGGACTACGTCTTCGTCATCAACGACCGCCGCACCTTCGGCGACTACCTGGGGCAGTGGGGGCTGGTGATGGAGAAGGGACTGCCCAACAACGGCGCGGTCACCGTGCGCCATGCCGCAGGCGCCGCCTACGACCTGGTGCGACATTGCGAGGTGCCGCTGCGCCCCGCCGAGGGCGGCGTGCGCTTCCCCGTGCGCCTCGGCCCTGGCGGCGGCACGCTGGTGCTGCTGCTGGAACGCCCGATCGCGGCGGTGAAGGCCACGCTAAATGGCGCGGTGGCGCGCGGCCGCTCCTTCACGCTGAAGGCCAGCGTCGTCAACGACGCGGGCAAGGCCGTCCCCGCGACGCTGCCAGTCGAGGTCACGCTCACCGACGCCGCGGGGCACCGCCTCCCCTTCAGCGGCTACTACGCCGCCGAAAACGGCACGCTGGTGGTGGAGGGCGTCCTGCCCACGAACGCCGCCGCGGGCGCCGTCACCTGCACCGTGCGCGACCTCGCCTCCGGCAGGAGCGCGACTTGCACCGCGGCGGTGAAATAGCGCGGCTGCGATGGGCGGTGTCGCCCAAGGGGGCAGGGCATGCGGCTGCGACGGCGGTGCCGCCCAAGGGGGAGGATTGCTTCCCCATTGCAGCCACGCAAACGACGGGGGGCTGACGCCCCCCGCACCCCCCGATGATCCCGATGTTCCCATTGTTCCCATTGTCCCCAATTGTACCCCAATTCTTGAAACAACCATGATCAAAGCCACACCTGAGACTGTTCTGCTGATTAACTTCGGCTGCAAAGACATCCAGAAATTCGCGCGGGAGATCCGCGCGGCGCACATCTACACGATGGTGATGCCGTGGACGACGCCTGACGCGCGCATTCTGCAGGAATCGCCAGTGGGCATCATCGCGTGCCGCGATGAGGCGGCGCCCGCGCGTCCAGAGGAGGAGAAGCGTCTGGCGGCGCTGGGCAAGCCGTTCCTGAGCGTGACGAAACTGGACGCGGCGCCCGCGGTGGAGTTCTGCCAGAAGCAATGCGGATGCCACGGCCTGTGGACGATCGACCGCTTCATTCCCGAGGCGATCGAGGACATCCGCAAGCAGGTCGGCGACAAGAAGGTGGTGCTGGGCCTCTCGGGCGGCGTCGATTCCTCCGTCACGGCGGCGCTGATCCACCAGGCGGTCGGCAAGCAATTGACCTGCGTCTTCGTGAACCACGGGCTGCTGCGCCTGGGCGAGCCCGAGCAGGTGCAGAAGGTCTTCCGCGACACCTTCGACATGAACCTGGTCTACATCGACGCCTCCGACCGCTTCCTGGACAAGCTGGCGGGCGTCGACGAGCCAGAGAAGAAGCGCAAGATCATCGGCAAGGAGTTCATCGACGTCTTCGCCGAGGCGGCCGCCGAGGTCGACGCGCCGTTCCTGGGGCAGGGCTCCATCTACCCCGACTTCCTCGAATCGATCCCGATGGACGGCAACCCCAAGGGGGTCATCAAATCCCACCACAACGTCGGCGGGCTGCCCGAGAACCTGAAGTTCGAACTGGTCGAGCCGCTGGCGCGCCTCTTCAAGGACGAGGTGCGCGCGGTCGGCCGCAAACTCGGCCTGCCCGAGGTGATGATCGACCGCCAGCCCTTCCCTGGACCGTCGCTGGGCGTGCGCTGCGTCGGCGAGATCAAGCGCGAATACCTGCGCATGCTGCGCGAGGCGGACGCGATCTTCACCGAGGAACTGCGCGCGAGCGGCTGGTATGCGAAGACCTGGCAGGCCTTCGCCGTCTTCCTGCCCGTCAAGTCCGTCGGCATGCGCGACGGCCAGCGCCGCTATGGCTACACCATCGCGCTGCGCGCGATCAACACGGTCGACGCGGTGACGGCGCAGTCGGTGCGGCTGCCGTGGGAGCTGATCGAGCGCTGCTGCCTGCGGATCCCCGCCGAGGTCGAGGGCATTTCGCGCGTCGTCTACGACTGCACGCCGAAGCCCCCCGCCACCATCGAGTGGGAATAGCCGTGTGAACTCCAGGCCCCGCCGCGGCGGGGCCTTTTTGCGCACCCAGGAAAACCGCATGTCCCCGAAACTGGAATACACGGAGTTCGACCGTTCGATCTGGGAGACCGAACTGGAGGGATTCGTTCCAGGTTGCGTCTTCGACGCGCATGTCCACCTCTGGGACGACCGTTACGCGGGCGGCAACGACAATCCGTCGATGGTGCTGCGCACGGACACGGACTACCAGGGGCTGCTGGATTGGAGCCGCCGCATCTTTCCCAGCCGCCGCCTCGGCTTCCTGCTGCTGGGCACGCCAGTGCCAGGGATGGACTGGCGCGGCTTTCAGGAATTCATGGGGGAGCAGATTGCGCGTTCCCCGCTGAAGCTGGGCGGCACGATCGTGGTGCCTGAGATGCGCGCGGAGGAGTTGGACGCCCTGGTGCGGCGCCACCATTTTACAGGCTTGAAGCCCTATCGGTGCTTCGCGCCGGATCCAGCGCAGTGCCGCATTCGGGACTATCTCCCCGAGGCGCTCGTCGAGGTCGCGGACGCGCATGGCCTGGCGGTCACGCTGCATCTGTCACGCTTCGACGGCATCGCCGACCCCTGCAACCAGCGGGATCTCGCGGAGCTGGTGCGACGCTATCCGCGGGTGCGCTGGATCCTCGCCCACTGCGCGCGCGGCTTCCACCCATATACCCTGGAGAAGAGCGTCTTCTTCCTGCGGACGCTGCCGAACATCTGGTACGACCTCTCCGCCGTCTGCGACGTCTATTCGCACTATCTGCTGATGAAGCACGAGGACTCCCGTCGGCTCATGTTCGGCTCGGACAACACGGCGGCCGGCTCCGACCACGGCCGCTACATCACCTGGGGGCGGGGCTGGCAGTTCTTCCGCTCTGGCCCGCAGCCCCACTGCGAAAGCGCCTCGACGCTGGTCGTCTATGAGCAACTGCGCGCCATGCGCCAGGCCGCCGACATGGCCAGCCTCACCGCCTCCGACCTCGAGGCCATCTTCTGGCGCAACGCCGCCGCCCTTTTCGGATTCTCCCCCGAGGACATGCCGCGGTGAACGGGGCGGGAACCAGGCCTATTTGACTTCGGATCGGAAGACGGCTATTCGAGGATGAGGAACTCCTTCCAGTCGTCGATTTTGACGGTGATTTGCCACTTGCCAGGGGCGCCCTTGATGACGGCGGCGTCGCCCGCGGGGACGGGGCGGCCGACGGCGTCGAAGCGCAGCGCCACGGGCTTTTCGGCGCGGTCCCAGACGGTGGCGTAGGAGACGCAGGAGACGATGCGCTCCCTGCCCTTGACCCAGCCGCGGTGGAGTTCGACTGGGGTGATGGGGTAGCAGTGGTTGATGGCCTCGTAGGAGCCGCCGGTCGGGCCGTCCTCGGGGAAGGAGTTGCGGACGGAGGTGTGGACATAGAGGCATCCGTAGCGCAGATAGGCGCGGACGCGGGCCATGAGGCGCGGGGCGTTGATCTCCTCGACGCGGTGGGGGCCGTAGCCGAGGGGGCAGGAGAGCTGGTTCATGGCGCAGCCGGAGGAGTCGGGCGGGATGGAATCGAGGTCCTGGTGGCCGACACCGTTGCCGGCGGCCTCGCAGAAGTTGTAGTATGGGATGGTCTGGAGTTCCCGGGTGGTGGGCGCGCCGAAGTTGGTGACGACGATCTTGCCCTTGCCGAGGATCTTGCGGAGCCATTGGGCGCGGGCGGGCGCGGTGTAGGGGCCCAGGTGCGTGTATTTCTTGGAGATGGTGCCGTCGGGGGCGATGGCGACGCTGAAGCCGTCCCAGCGTTCGCCGAGGGTGGCGGAGGCGAAGCCGAACATGTCGAAGTACATTCCGTCGTAGCCGAGGTTGTCGAGGGTGTAGTCGATGGCCTTCATGCGCAGTTCATGGAAATGGTTCCCGATGACGGGGTAGACGCGGGCGGTGACGGCGGGGCGCACGCGTCCGGGGACCTTGCTCAAGGGATAGAGGATGACCTCGCCGGTGTTGCTGAGGAGGAGCGAATCCTTCCATGGGGTGGCGAGGAGGCGCTGGGAGACGGCGGGGGTGAGCTTTTCCCAGCTGAATCCCTCGGGGGCCGGGACGTTGAAGTCCTCCTCGTGGAAACTGTGGATGTAGGTCGAGGTGCCGCCGAGGAGCTTGGCGTCGGGGGCGATGGAGCGGATGGTGGCGAGCGCCTTGCGGAGGTGGGTGTCAAGGGCGCTGCGGGTGGGGAAGGCGTCGGCGTCCCAGCCGCCGAGCCAGGGACTCAGGGTGATGATGCGCATGTTGCGCTTCTTGAGGAGGGCGCGGAATTCGTCGGGATTGGCGACGAGGCGGCGGTAGGTCTCGGAGCGCTGGGCGGCGGTGCGGAGGCTGATGAAGGGGCCGTTGAGGGTGATGACGGGGACTTTCCAATCGCGGCGGAGGTGGTTCAGGAAGTCGAAGTAGTCGGTGGATTCGGAGAGGTGGAGGGTGTATTCGAAGGTGTGGGATTTGCGGGCGGGGAAGCCGAGGTGGGAGGAGCCGAACTGCTGGCAGACGAGGCCGTCGGCTAGGGGGATGGTGCGGGCGTGGAGGTGGCA
>JAEEXV010000350.1 GCA_016287975.1 Lentisphaeria bacterium
GACGCGATGCCCGGCAAGCAGATGTCGATCGACGCGGACATGCGCGCGGGCAACATCACCCAGGAGCAGGCTCGCGAGCGGCGCGACGAACTCTCGCGCGAATCCCAGTTGTACGGCGCGATGGACGGCGCGATGAAGTTCGTCAAGGGCGATGCGGTCGCGGGCCTCATCATCACCGCGATCAACATCGTCGGCGGCTTCTGCATCGGACTGCTGATGAAGGACATGGATGCGGCGAAGGCAATCAAGACCTACGCCATCCTGACCATCGGGGACGGTCTCGTGAGCCAGATTCCCTCGCTGCTGATTTCAATCACCTCAGGCGTCATCGTCACGCGCGTCGGCGGGGAGGACAACAAGCCGCTGGGCGTGGACATCGTGAACCAGTTCTTCGCGCAGCCGAAGGCGATTCTGCTGGGCGCGGTCATGCTGGTGGCGATCGGGCTGATCCCTGGCTTCCCGAAGCCGCAGTTCTTCCTCCTGGCGGCGGTCACGGGTGCCGTCGCGCTGGGGCTGCTGCGGTCGCAGAAGCAGAAGAAGGCGGCGGAGGAGGCGGAGGCCGATCCGCTTTCGGCGGCGACGGCGGCGGTGGACGAAGGGAAGCCGAAGCCGCAGTCGGGGCCTGGCAAGGAGGGAGACGCCTTCACGCTGGTGACGCCGCTGATGGTGGACATCGATTCGCGCATCCGCAGCCATCTGACCTACCAGGTGCTGAACGACGAGATCATGAGCGTGCGCCAGGCGCTGTACCACGACCTGGGGGTGCCGTTCCCTGGGATCCACCTGCGGCTCAACGACAACCTCAAGGACGGGCGCTACCGCATCCTGGTGCAGGAGGTGCCCGTCTCGGAGGGGCAGCTGAAGGTCGGGCATCTGTTTGCGACGGAGCAGCTGGAGAATCTGGAGGCGATGGGGATTTCGGTGGTGAAGGACAAGCCGTTCCTGCCCGGCTACGAGACGAACTGGGTGCCCGCCTCGGCGGAGGGGCAGTTGAAGACGGCGGGGGTGGGCTACATGTCGCTGAACCGTGTGCTGGCGTTCCACCTGTCGTGGGTGCTGCGGCGCTATGCGCCTGAGTTCATCAGCATCCAGGAGACGAAACTGCTGCTGGACCATCTGGAGAAGGTGTGCCCCGAGATCACGCGCGAGGTGCAGCGGGTGCTGCCGTTGCAGAAGATCACGGACGTCCTGCAGCGCCTGGTTCAGGAGGACATTTCGATCCGCGACCTCAAGCGCATCATGACGACGCTGATCGAGTGGGGGCAGAAGGAAAAAGACACTGTTTTGCTGGTGGAATACTCCCGTTGCGCGCTTTCGCGCTACATTTCGTACAAGTACTCCGGCGGGCAGAATCTGCTGGCCGCGTATCTGCTGGACGCGGGGGTGGAGGAGAAGATCCGCAAGGCGATTCGGCAGTCGTCGGGGGGCAGCTACCTGGCGATGGATCCCGGCGAGGTGCGCCGACTGGTGGGGGCGGTCAAGAAGCAGGTGGGGGACTTGCGCAAGATCCAGCAGAAGCCGGTGATGCTGGTCTCGGTGGACATCCGCCGCTACTTCCGCAAGATGATCGAGGGCGAGTACCGAGATCTGCCAGTGCTTTCGTTCCAGGAACTTTTCAACGAAATCAACATCCAGCCGCTGGGCCGCATCACCTTGTGAGGCCAGCCGCATAGCCATCCATGCCATCCATCATCCTCAAAATCCTGACTGGGCCGCAGGAGGGCGCCGAAGTCGAACTGACGGCGGGGCGCAGCGCCACCATCGGCTCTGGGTTCCAGTGCGACATCGCGCTGGTCGACGCGATGCTGGCGTCGGAGCAGGGCACCTTCCTCGTGCAGGAGAGCGGCGTGCAGTTCACGGCCGCCGCCGACGGCGTCCATCTGGGTGAGGAGCCCGTGGCGGCGGGGAGCACGGTCGAGGTGCCGTTGTACACCGCGCTGACGCTGGGCGGGACGCGCGTGGCGCTGGGGGCGGCGGGCGAGACCTGGCCTGCGATCACGTGGCCGGAACTCTCGGCGCTGAAGCCGCCCGAGCCCGTGCCTGCGGCGCCTGAGGCGCCTGAGGGGCAGGGCGAGGCCGCGGACGTTCCGCCAACCGAGGCGGCGTCGGAGGGGGAGCCGCCGCCCGAGGCGGAGGAGGAGAAGGCGGAGGAGCCGCCGCTGTGGCGAGCCTATGTGGAGCGGTATCTGGTGTGGGGGATTCTGGCGCTGGTGGTGTTGATTCTGGCGCTGGGGGTCGGCTGCGTCTTCTGGTGCTACAGTGCGCCGCCCAGGGACATCGAGAAGGTGCTCAAGGCGCGGCGACGGGAGGCGCTGGAGAAGTTGATGGCGGCGCACGGGCTGACGCTTCAGGACGGGGTGCTTTCGGGCAACCTCAAGGAGGCGCGTATGCGCCTCGACATCGAGCGCTTCGTCTACACCGAGTTCCCAGGGGAGATCCAGCCGGATCTGACGGACGACCAGACGCTGCGGGAGAGCCTCGCGCAGGTGCTGGAGGGGCTGGGCAGCGGGCTGATCGTCGTGGACGGCGTCGTCGACCGCAACGCGACGGTGCACGGGATCGTGCCGAGCAAGGAGGTGTGGGAGAACGACCTGGCGCACATCCGCCAGGACGTGCCGAAGTTGAAGGAGGTCCGCGCGAAGTTCGTCGTGTGCGTGGACGAGACGCTGATTCGGATGCGGAATGTGCTGCGGCTCTTCCCCGCCTTCGGGAATGTCGCGGTTTCGTGGAAGAACAACCAGTTCGTCTTCGAGGGGGTGGTGGCGGAGGGGAGCCGCAAAGACTTCCTGGAGATGCTGACCGAGGTCGGCAAGAACCTGCCGCGGAACGCCGTGCTGGTCAATGCGGTCAAATGGCGCGTCGCCGCGCCCACTGCGGCGGGCGCCATCCCCGGCGCATCGGGCGTGGACGGGCTGCCGATCACGGGGGTCATCTTCCAGCCGTTCACCTGCTTGCAGATGCAGGACGGCACGCGGGTCTTCGAAGGCGGCGCCATCGGCGACTTCTCGGTCGAGAAGATCACGCCGGACGAGGTTGTCTTCCGTCAGGGCAGCAACAGGGTGACCTGGAGGCCGTAGCGATGTCGGAGGGCGATTCCCAGCCGAAGGACGGCCGCATCCGTCTGCTGAATCTGGAGAAGGAGCTGGCGGGGCCAGGGCGCGAGGAGGTCTTCGTGCGGCGCGACGCGCAGCTGGCCGCGATCCAGAAGCGCGCGCTGGAGGAGTTGAAGCATCCGCTGGAGCCCGCCGAATACGAGCGCATCGACAGGTTGCGCGAGGGCGTCGTCGCCGCGCGCAAGGTGCTGCGCTTCGCGATGAAGAACTGATTTTTTTTGAGCAAGTGTTCCCAAACAGCAAGCAACCTACAACCAAGGAGAAATGAAACATGGCCTACACCAACAACGGCACGCCGCAAGTCAGCATCATCAACACGACCGGCTCGATTGACAACAGCTACAAGTACACGCGTCCCAGCGGCGCGGCGGGGCATGGCGAGAACGCCAAGATCCTGCACCTGGACGATGTGTATGCGGCGCTCATGGCCTCGGCGCTGACGATGGAGGCGAACGTGAAGGAGTCGCTGGAGAACTACATCGAGGACCCTGATGTCCAGGCGAACCTGCAGCAGCTCCAGTACGACCTCCAGAACTGGAACCTCGCGCTGACCACGATGACCAACATGGTCAAGAACATGGGTGACGCGATGAGCTCGATCGTCTCCAACATGCGGTAGTGCGATGACGCTGGAGACGGAAGAACTGCAGCTGCTCCTGGAGGTGGCGCTCATGGCGGTGGGACAGAACCACTTCGTGAGCGCCAAGTGCATCCTCGACGCGCTGGAGGGCTTCCGTCCCGGCCACGAATCGCTCGACGTCGCCCGCGCGGTGATGCTGCTGAGCCAGCGCCATCCGCGCGAGTGCATCGATTTCATCGACCAGGAGGGGATGCCGCGCCACCCCGAGAACGATTTGCTGCTCGCCTTCAAGGGCGCGGCGCTGATCCAGCTCTTTCGGCACGAGGAGGCGAAGCGCCTGCTCCAGGGGGTGCAGACCTCGAAGGACGAGAACGCCGCAGGCATCGCCCGCGGGCTGCTCGCCGCGATGGGGTAGGGCTGTTCCTGGTTCGGTTTCATTTACGGTGTGGGTTCGGATTGGAGCCCCTTCCCTTCGCCACACATGCAAACGACGGGGGGCTGCGCCCCCCGCTCCCCCCCGACGCAATGAGCGCACCTTGCTGCGGCAGGGCGTCCTTTCCGACAATGGGCCAATCCACGGAGTTTCACGATGGATGCGATACAGATAGAAGCGATACGCGCGTGTATGACGGCTGCTCGGATCAGCGATGATCCAGTGCAGATGTCGAGTGTCCGCGCGGCGGATCCCGCGGCGGTGGCGCG
This sequence comes from Lentisphaeria bacterium, assembly GCA_016287975.1. Next base: position 4,396 of record JAEEXV010000350.1, read on the forward strand.
TTTCCAGGAGTTGATGAACGAGCCGGTGACGGTGAACCGTGTGGACGGCGCGGGGGTGTCGGAGATGCGGGTGCCGTTTGCGGAGCGTCTGGAGGCGAGTTTTGCGGCGCAGCAGGCGGAGTACCAGCAGCGGATGCGCGGGATTGGCGCGCTGCTGAATCCGATGCGCTCGGGGATGATTTCGCAGGGGGAGATGATTCGTCTGCAGTATGAGGTGCAGGCGCTTTCGTTCCAGCAGAATGTGGTCTCGAAGGTGATTGAGAGCGTTTCGCAGGCCATCCAGACCTTGATCAAGAACTCATGACGGCGATGAAGAAGTTACTGGTTCTGACATTTGCGATGCTGCTGCTGTGCGGCTGCGACGAGCAGGCGGTGCTGTTCAGCGGCTTGAGCGAGCGGCAGGCGAACCCCGTGCTGGCGGCGCTGATGGAGCATTCAATCGGGTGCACGAAGACGCCAGGTTCGGAGGAGAACACCTGGAATGTCAACATCAAGCGTTCCAAGGACTTTGCGAAGGCGGTGGAGATCTGCCAGAGCCGCGGGCTGCCGGAGCGGGACTACAACGGCGTGGGCGAGGTCTTCAAGAAGACGGGGATGGTGTCGAGCCCGACCGAGGAGCGCATCCGCTACATGGACGCCCTGTCGCAGGATCTGTCGCGGACGCTGACGAGCATCGACGGCATCATCGACGCGCGCGTGCATGTGGTGCTGCCGAACAACGACCCCTTCGCCAAGAACGTGCTGCCCTCCTCGGCGGCGGTGGCGATCCGCTGCCGCAAGGATGTGGACATCAACAATGTCCTGCCGCAGATCAAGAACCTGGTGCTCAATTCGATCGAGGGGCTGACCTACGACAAGATCTCCGTCACGGTGTTTCGAGACATCCCCGCCGTCGTGGAGCAGCGCCTGCAGGCGCAGAAGGAGGACGCCAGGCAGATGGCGGATCCAGTGGTGCTGCGGTGGCTGGTCGCGGTGACGGCGGCGGCGGTGGTGCTGCTGGCGGGGCTGGCGGCGGTCGCGGCGGTGTTGTTCTTCCGTCTGCGGCGTCGGTTGAAGGAACTGGAGAAGCAGCCTGAGGCTGCGGAATAGTCGCCCTGTGGATGAGATCCGCACATTTTTGGAGACGCCGCTGGCGTATGCCGAGGCTGGGCGGGTGGATCGGCTGCTTTCGGGGCATCGGCTGTCGGAGTTCGCGAAGGCTCCTGAGGCGCTGGAGCGGCTGAACCGCTATGCGGTTTCGGCGTGGGGGCTGGCGGCGGTCGCGGCAGAGGATTTCCCCGCTGGCGCCCTAAGGCGCCTGCTGCTGCTGGATGGCGCGCGCATTGTGCGGCTGGCGGAGTTCGCGGGCTGCCTGGTGGCGGGGCGCAAGTTGCGCACGCTGGTGGATGGCGGCGTGATGAAGGGGCTGGCCGAAGGCCTGCCAGGGGTCTACCCAGGCTGCCTTCGGCTGCGCGCGCGTTTTCCCGAGTGGTGCGCGGCGCTGGAGGAGCTTTCCGAGGATGCGCTCCCGCCCCTGGAGGCGGCGGCGCTGCGCCTCACGGGGCTGCAGTTGCTCTTGGCGGTGCTGCAGCAGTTGCCGGAGGGGCTGCAGCAGCGCTGGCTGCTGCGGCTGTCGGCGGAGGAGGCGAGACTGTGCCGTCCCTCGGTGGGGATTCCGCTGCCAGGGGAGAGTGATTTGGAGCGTCTGTTGGCGTTGGTGTGAGAAAGATGCTGCTGTTTGAAGACCACAACTTGCGCATTGAGAGCGACGGGCGGATGGTGACCGCCGCCGAGTCGGATGCGGTTTCGCAGGTCGAGGCGCTGCTGAAGGCCGCGGAGGCGGAGGCCGCCGCCATCCGCGCGGGGGCGGAGGAGGAGGTCGCGAAGGCGAAGCAGGAGGGCTACCAGCAGGGGCTGGACGACGGGCAGGCGGAGATCATCGAGCGGAAGATCAAGATGGTCGAGCAGTCGGTACGCTACCTGGAGCAGTTGGAGGGGCGCGTGGTCGATGTCGTCGCGGCGGTGCTTCAGAAGTGCATTGGCGAACTGGACTGCCGCCAGGTGATCGTCGGGCTCATCGAGCAGGCGATGGCTGCGGTGGTGCGCACGCAGCGCCAGATGACGATCAAGGTGTCGCCCGCGAATCTGGAGGTCGTGCAGGGGCGGGTGGGGGCGCTGCACGCCAAATACCCGAGTGTGACGATGCTGAATGTGGTGGGGGACGAGCATTTGTCGGATACGGATTGCGTCCTGGAGACGGACGCGGGGGTTGTGGACGCGAGCCTGAAGGTGCAGTTGGACGCGATCGAGCGCGCGTTTCGGCAGTGTTTTGAGCATTGAGTTTGAGCGATGGCGAAGGGAGCCGGAAAATTCGAGTACATCCCTGACTTGCTGTTGCAGCGCCTGAAGGACGTGAGTCCTGTGGTGGTGAAGGGCAAGGTGACGGAGGTGGTCGGGACGATCATCAAGGCGGTGCTTCCTGGCGTGAAGGTGGGGGAGTTGTGCCTGCTGCGCAATCCGTGGGAGGACACCGAGATCAAGGCCGAGGTGGTTGGCTTCTCGAAGGGGCAGGTTTTGCTGACGGCGATGGGGGCGATGCAGGGCGTCTCGACGGCGACGGAAGTTATCCCGACGCACCATGTGCACCAGGTCGGGGTGGGGCCTGGGCTGCTGGGGCGGGTTTTGAACGGGCTGGGGGAGCCGATCGACACGGACACGAAGGGGCCGTTTCGGCCAGTGGCCTTCTACCCCGTCTACTGCGATCCGCCGAATCCGCTGGAGCGCAAGGTGATTTGTGATCCACTGCCACTGGGGCTGCGGTGCATTGACGGGATGCTGACCTGCGGCGAGGGGCAGCGTCTGGGCATTTTCGCGGCGGCTGGCGGCGGCAAGTCGACGCTGCTGGCGGAGATCATCCGCAACACGGCGGCGGAGGTGAGCGTGCTGGCGCTGATCGGCGAGCGTGGCCGAGAGGTGCGCGAGTTCATCGAGAAGGATCTGGGGCCTGAGGGGATGAAGCGCGCGGTGGTGGTGGTTTCGACCTCCGACCGCACGGCGATGGAGCGCCTGAAGGCCGCGTATGTCGCCACTTCGGTGGCGGAGTACTTCCGCGACGCGGGCAAGAAGGTGCTGCTGATGATGGATTCGGTCACGCGCTTCGGGCGCGCGCAGCGCGAGATCGGCCTGGCGGCGGGCGAGCCGCCCGCGCGGCGCGGCTTCCCGCCCTCGGTCTTTTCGGAACTGCCTCGGCTGATGGAGCGCGCGGGCAACTCGGCGAAGGGGTCGATCACCGCGCTGTACACGGTGCTCGTGGAAGGCGACGACATGACCGAGCCCATCGCGGACGAGACGCGCTCCATCCTGGACGGCCACATCATCCTTTCGCGCAAGCTGGCCGCCGAGAACCACTACCCCGCCATCGATGTCCTCGCCTCGATTTCCCGCTGCCAGGGCGCCATCGTCACCAAGGAGCACAAGAAGGCGGCCTCCCGCCTGCGGCAGCTCCTCGCCAAGTACAACGAGGTCGCCCTGCTGCTCAAGATCGGCGAGTACAAGCAGGGATCGGATCCCGAGACGGACGAGGCGATCGCGCGCCACGACCGCATCAACGCCTTCCTGCGGCAGGGGCTTGACGAGAAGGACTCCTACGAGGAGACCGTCAGCAAGCTCGAGGCCGCTGTGGGCGGCTAAACCGTCGTTTTTGTCTCTTTTTGTCCCTTAGGTCCCTTCGGTCGCTGTTCTTTTTTCGATGCCTCCCGCCCGCTACGAACTTCAGGATTTGCTGACCTTGCGCGAGAAGCGCGAGGACAAGCGGCTTCAGGAGTTGGATGCGGCCCGGAAGCAGTTGTCGGAGGCGGAGCGGCTGTTGTCGGAGGCGGAGGAGCGGTTGTCGGCGTTCCGCGCCACGAAGCCAGACAAGGTGAATGCCTTGTATGCGGCGGTGATGCGGCAGGTCGTGTCGCGGGGGCGTCTGGAGCAGTTGAAGGTGGCGGTGGCGGAGTTGGACGCCGAGGAACTGGCGCTGGCGCACCAGGTGGACCAGTTGCGCGATGCCCGCGACGCGGCGCAGACGCAGGTGGAGCAGGCGCATGCGGCGTACGTGGCGGCGACGAAGAATGTCGCCAAGTTGGACATGCACAAGGAAAGTTGGAAGGAGGAGGTCGCGAAGGAGGAGGAGCGCGACGCCGACTTGGAACTCGAGGATTTCATACCACGCAGACGTGCAGACGATGATGACAGCAGCGATTGAACTTCAGACGGCATTGCCGATGGCGGCGCCAGGCGCCGTGGGAACGGGCTTGCCTCCCGCGGAAGCGGGGGCGCCTGCCGTGACGGCGGCGGCGGTTTCGATGGCGGCCGTTCCGCCGCAGGTGTGCGAAGAGCTTGCGCGGGCATTGGGTGAATGCATGCCCGAGCGCCTTGCCCATGGTCTGGCGGCCGATTTGACCGAAGGGGCGCGGGCGCAGGATAAATGCGCCGCGCTTCTGCGCCAGCCGCTCCTGGAGACCCCGCTCCCGTCCACCGCGTTTTCACCGACCGCGCCGATGACTTCGGCTCAGCCGCCCCTGCCGGCCATGCCGACGGCCTCGCCGCAGCTGACCCTGCCGACAGCCTCACCCCAGCCGACCATGCCGACCATGCCGGCGGCCTCGGCTCAGCCGACCATGCCGGCGGCCTCGGCTCAGCCGACCATGCCGGCCATGCCGACGGCCTCGGCTCAGCCGACCATGCCGGCCCTGCCGACGACTTCGGCTCCGCCGACCATGCCGGCCATGCCGACGGCCTCGGCTCAGCCGACCGTGCCGACGGAATCGGCTCAGCCGGCCATGCCGACTATGCCGACGGACTCGGCTCAGCCGGCCATGCCGACGGACTCGGCTCAGGCGGCCATGCCGACGGACTCGACTCAGCCGACTATGCCGACCATTCCGACAGACTCGGCTCAGCCGGCCATTCCGACGGCCTCGGCTCAGCCGACCGTGCCGACCCTGCCGACAGACTCGGCTCAGCCGACTATGCCGACGGACTCGGCTCAGCCGTCCATGCCGACCATTCCGACGGCCTCGGCTCAGCAGGCCATGCCGACGGATCCATCGCTGTCGGCTTCCCCCACGTCGCGCGGGAATGGGCCATCCGTCCCCGTGCAGGGGAAGGATCGGCGGGTGGAGAATGAGGTGGCGGTTTTGGCGGCGATGCCTCAGATGGCGATGCCGACGGAGATTTCCGTGGCGTCGTCGTCGCCGTCGGTGTCGGCCTCCGTTTTGCTGCCTGAGGCGGTGCGGGAGATTGCGCGTCGGGAGAACCTGTCGCTGGCGGTCACCGAACTTTGCGAGACGATGGAGGTTCGCCACGGTGCGTTGCTGGGGGAGGGCGAGGTGCGGCTGACCTTGCAGCCCACGGTGCTGTCTGGCAGCGTGGTGCGGCTGACCTGCGAGCGAGGGGAGGTCGCGGTGCATTTTGCGGCGGCGACGGAGCAGGTGGAGCGACTGTTGCTGGCGGCCCAGCCAATGCTGCTGGCGCGGTTGGCGGAGAGCACGCCGCTGCCAGTGTCGATGACGGTGGCGAGGGGGCTGGCGGAGGAGGACTTCCGCCGCCGCTCATAAGGATTTTTCATGGAACTGACCGACCTCTTGCCATTCTGGTGTCCGTTGCCCGAGAAGCGCGCGCTGCTGCGGCTGCCCGCGTACGGCGTGCCTTTGGCAGGGGAGCCTGCGGCGGTGCTGCGCTTCCCCGCGGAGGCGGGCGAGGCCGCGCGGCGCGGATTCCAGTGCCGTCTGGGGGAGGAGGCATTGTATCTGGGGATCGCGTCCTCGCCAGAGACCGCGCCGCTCTTTGCGGAGGGCGCGGAGGATTTGCCGGAGGCCGTGGCGCTGGCGCTCGCGGAGGCCACGCTCAAGCCCTTGCTGGCGCGCTTTGAGGAGCTGGCGGGGAAGCCGTTGTCCATCGAGGCCTTTGGCGCGTCCGATGCTCCGCCCGAGGCGGTTGCGTTCCGCATTGAGACGGAGGCGGGGGAGGCGTTGCAGGAGGGGGTGATGACCTTGCCGCCTGCGCTGGAGGAGAAGTTGCTGGACTGGCGCTGGGTGGATGCCGCCGCGCCGTCGTTGCAGTCGCTGGTGCAGTCTTTCCAATTGCGGATCCTGGCCTTTGCGCCAGAGGAGGCTCCGAGCGAGGCGGAGTTGCGGGCGGGCGACTTTCTGCTGCTGCCCGAGTTCGCGGCGGAGGCGCCTGCGATGGAGTGCGTGGCGGAGGGCGTCGCGGTGCCGTTGGTGCTGCGGGGGAGTCTGGCGGCGGCGACGGGGGCGCTTGAGGTGTCGGAGATCGCGCGCCGCGAGGATGTTGAGGCGGAGAGCGGGCTGTGCGTGTGTTCCATGCCGTTCGAGGTGTCGCTTGGAGATGTGCGCCAGTGTCTCTCGTCGCCGCCCTTGCAGATGAACTTCGAGGGGCAGGTGCTGGAGTTGCGCGCAGGCGGGCGTTGCGTGGCGCGCGGGAGCCTGTCGCGCGTCGGGATGCAGCCTGCGCTGAAGATCGAGGGGGCGGGGCAGGAAAACGTTGAGAGTTGACTTATGTTCAACACCGATCCATTTTCACTGATCATCCTGTTCGTGGGGCTGTCGCTGCTGCCCTTCATGGCGATGATCGCGACCTCCTACTTGAAGCTGGTTGTGGTGATTTCGCTGATCCGAAATGCGCTGGGCATCCAGTCGATTCCGCCGAACATGGTGGTGAATGCGCTGGCGCTGATCCTGACCTTCTACATCATGGCGCCGTGCATGGAGCGTTCGTGGGCGATCCTGGAGGGGCAGCGGGGACAGTCGGCCGTGCAGAAGGTGCCGACCGCCAGGAATCTGCAGGCGGCGGCGGAGCCTTTCCGCGAGTTCCTCAAGGCGCACGCCTCGGATCGCAACGTGAACTTCTTCGCGCGCTCGGCGGAGCGGCTGTGGGCGACCGACGACCAGCCGAACGCCGAGGTGGACCGCAACAGCTTCTTCATCCTGGTGCCTGCCTTCGCGGTGACCGAGCTTTCGAGCGCCTTCCAGATCGGCTTCCTCATCTACCTGCCGTTCATCGCCATCGACATCATCGTCTCGAACATCCTGCTCGCGATGGGCATGATGATGGTCTCCCCGATGACCATCTCGCTGCCCTTCAAACTGCTGCTGTTCGTGCTGGTCGACGGCTGGACGCGCCTGATCCAGGGACTCATCCTCACCTACTAGGAGCGAAACATGGATCAGGCAACCATCCTCGACTTCGCCATTCGGACGCTGGTCCTCGTCCTGCGCCTCTCGATGCTGCCGATCGTCGTCGCGACGGTGATCGGCGTGCTGGTGAGCCTGCTGCAGGCGCTCACGCAGGTGCAGGAGCAGACGCTGGGCTTCGCCGTCAAACTGATCGTCGTCTCCATCACGCTGCTGCTGGCGTCGCAGTGGATGATCGGCGAGATTTCGCTGTTTACCCAGGATATCTTCACCCGTTTCCCAGGACTGACGCGGTAGGATCGAGGCCGTAGCCACGGCGTCCGCCGCGGCACCCTCCGCCGAACGAACCAGTCCCCGCTTACAGCACCCGGAAAATCCGGAAGACCTGGAAAATCCAGAAAAGCCAGCGTCTTCGCGGACGTAGCCACGGCGAGACCGCCGTGGCTACCACTTCGGGCATGGAAACGGTGGAAGGGAACACAGACGTACGGGGGACGGTTCAGCCTGCCGCACTCCATCGTCTTGGCGAAGTGCGGCGCTCCCGTGCCGCAGGCTGTCTTCGGATCCGCCTCCCCGTCTGGCGCGGAGCCGCAGCGCGATCTCCGTCATCTGCCAGGCCAGCCGATATGCCAGACTAACCACGCTGCCAGACTAACCGCGCTCTGACAGACTTGAAGCACAATCAGCGGTTTTAGGCTGTGCATTTAGAACAACAAGTGGCGTGAGATACCAAAATCTCGGAAAAAACATTACTGTTATTGAAAATAAGACATAGTATGCTATTTTATAAAGAGTGTCGCCGAACAGCGCGAGGTTTGTAAACGAGAAATTCGGCAAAGAGAATGGAGAATAATAATGTCTTTACAACTCGCCATTACCACAATTGGAAACCTACTCCTTAAAAACTGCATCGCGCGCAATGATACTCCGGAAGCGCAGATCATCAAGGATGTTAACCTTTGTATTCCAGATTATCAGCGACCATATAAGTGGTCAGTGAAAAATGTTCTTCAATTGGTGAATGATATTATTGAAGCCAAATTTGAAAACAAAGAGATCTATCGTGTCGGAACACTGATTCTTTACCGTAATTCAGAGCGAAACGAATATGAAATCGTCGATGGACAACAGAGAACAATCTCTTTTTGCTTGCTTTTGAAGGCGCTTGGTGAAGATCCAGGTTTCTTAAAACAAAAAATAGAAGACAATCCGCATAGTGTTCGCAATCTGATAAATAATTATCGCGCATTGGACCACAAGATCGGTAATATCCCCGATGACAGACGTGAACGAAAAGAATTCGGGGAATATGTGGCTCAGCAATGTGAATTGATCGTTGTAATTACCAACAATCTATCCGAAGCATTTCAATTTTTCGATTCACAAAATGCCCGTGGGAAGAAGTTGTACCCGCACGATTTGTTGAAGGCATATCACCTTCGGGAAATGAATGACCTCGGCGCAACCGAAACTGAAAGAGTCGTCAAAGATTGGGAGGATCTCGACCAAAGGGAGCTATCCTCTCTTTTCAGCGACTATCTGTACCGACTGAAAGAATGGATCAAGGGGAACCGGGCTGACGAGCTCACCGAGCACAATATTGACAAATTCAAGGGAATCATTCGTCAGGATAATTTCCCATACGCACAATTTTTCAAAGGCGCATTTGCCTATGCGGATATGATTAACCATTCATCCATGCCCTTTGTTTCTGGGATGAGGGACTTCAATCCGTTTCAAATTGCGGCTCCGATCATCGCGGGAAAACCCTTTTTTGATTACACAAAGCACTATTTTAACATTTTGAAGGACATCCAAAACAATGACAAATTCGAGGGGTATTACATTAACGACAATGTGATTGTTAAAACCCTTGACTTACGAAAATGGAAAAATGGTTCTGGGAATCGTATAACCAGATTACTTTTTGATACTGCAATTTTGCTGTATATTGATCGATTCTGCCCAGAAAAGCCGTCAAAAAATGACAATGACATGCTGGAGCAATTTGTCATCTATGCCTTTATTTGGTCTTACTCGCTTCGGGCGCAGTATTGGAACCTCGGATGGCTTTCCGCACAAAATTATGTCATGGGATACAGTGGTGTAGGCAACGCATTTAATATTTACAAGGTGATTGCTGAGGCCGACTCTCCGTCCGACTTGCAGAGCTCGCTGGCAAATTTACTAACCCCGCTCTCGCGTAAAGCAATTTGCACTTCACTCGAAAACGTCGATGAAAAAGATCCTGATGGTGTTTATACCCACTATCTTCATTTTTTTAAAGAACACAAATTCTTGGAGGTTTCAAAATGAGAAACCAGCAAATCCCGTTAAAAGATATTACTGTCTCTGAACTGTTTAATGGTGAATCCGCAACATATGAGATTCCGATTTACCAACGAAACTATGCCTGGGAGAAAGAAGAAATCGATGCTTTGATTCAAGATGTGTACAATGCATTGTCTTCCAAGAAAGATCATTATTATATCGGAACATTGGTTTCCTTCCACAAAGGCGATCAAATTTACGAGGTGATTGATGGACAACAGCGCCTGACAACGCTTTTCCTGATACTGAGAGTGATGGGAATTACGTGCTATAATTTGCTGACATATAAAGCCAGAAGAAGTGCTAATGACGCCATTAAATTGTTGAAAAATTCAGATAAAAAAGCAAAGGACATAGACATAGAGGATTACGGAATCAGGAGGGGGGTTGATTTTGCAGATTCTTCATATCGTAGTATTGATTCTTCTCGTCAGGAAGATTTCAAGAGATATTTTCAGTTTAATGTACGCATTATTCATTATCAAGTTCCTAAAGACATAGATTTGAATCATTATTTTGAAGTCATGAATTCTCGCGGTGAACAGTTGGAAATGAGTGAGATCATCAAGGCCAGGCTGATGGAAAAACTTAATAATTCCGATAAAGCGAAATTCAGTCGGCTCTGGGAATGCTGCAGTGAGATGAATGTCTATGTTCAGTATAAATATGATGTCAGGGCAGAAAAAAAAGACGATGTCACTCAAATCTTTGGCCAGGAAAGATCACGTTTTATGCTATCTTCATTTGATGAACTTCCTATGGTTCAAGGATCGAGCGGGAAACGATCCATTAACGAGGTTTTGTCGGCAAGCAGCACTATCGCCGTTAAGGATGATAATGACAAGGGGGATTCTTTTCAGCCGATAATGGATTTTCCCAATTTTCTGCTTATTGTTCTCAAACTGACAAAAATAAATGATTCTGCGTTTCAATTGGGGGACTTCATTCTTGACGACAAAGAACTTTTGAATCAGTTTGACAAAGTAATATTCAATGAAAAACTTGTCAAAGAGTTCGGTTTTAATCTTTTGAAAGCAAAGTTTTTCCTAGATAACTATATTGTCCATCACTCGCGCGAAGATGAAGAGACCATTGAAAATAATCCTTGGCAACTGCAATACTGGAAAAAAGCCGACAAATGGAATTGTGCTGATTTGGCCGGTTCCGACAGGGGGCTTCAGGAACAGCTCGTTCAGCTTCTGTCCATGTTTGAAGTCTCATTTACGGCCCGACAACGTAAAAATTACCTTTTCTACTGCTTGCTTTATCTTTTTGAGAAAGGCACCATAGATCTGGATGCGTATCGCTGTTTTCTATCTGATCTTGCTGACAAATATTTTTGGGATGTTTATATGGTACCTTCGAACTTGAATGAAAGAAACTATCCGTTACCTGGATCTTTTGATCAGGTTCTTCTGCCAAAAAACAAACTTAATGTCGTGTCGGAAAAGAGATATTCCGATTTTAGCGGTATTTATGGTGACGGCTCCTGTCCCTCAAAGGGCATACCGCTTTTCATTTTCAATTATCTGGATTACAAAATTTGGGAAAAATACTTTTTATCCTTGCGTGGACAGGATCTTAAGAGGGAAAATCCGATTCGCAAAGCCTTCTTCGAGGAATTAGGATGTAGGGATTTTGATTTACGTCATTTTGATCAGTTTTATTTTTCACGAACCCGCCGCAGTTTGGAACATTATTTCCCACAGGCCAATGTAAATGGATTGGGAATGCTGGATGAAAGCAAAATCAATTGTCTGGGCAACTATGCGATGATTGGCGGCGAAGCCAACAGTTCCGGATCAAACTGGACCCCGAAGACGAAACTTGATCATTATTTGGATGATTCAAAAAAAATCGGGCAGGTTAGTATTGCATCATTGAAATTCTTTATTATGATGCAAATGTGCAGGGATAATCAAAATCTTCCTGATCGGCAGAATGGAAGGGAATGGATTTTTGATGATATTCAAAAACATCAGGCAAAGATGTTGAATATTTTGGGGACGATGTAAACTACACTTGAGCCCCAAGTATTACAAAGCCGTCAAGCGCATTGTAAACTTGAACGTTTTGTCCCCCGAGATGGTAGGAATTGATTTTAAACACACTCTTGGAGCTGTCATGTGCCAAAAAAAGTGGTTCAAATGCGGTGTCCAACGAGATGAGCGGCATGCCTGTGTAAGGAGCCTCCCGTGGGGGCGTTGGAGCATAGCCAGGGGGGCAGCGAGCCGCGTAGCGGCGAGCGGAACCCCTGGAAGGGCGCCGAAAACAGATCGGCACCCAGAAATGGATGCCATTGCCGGGGGCGGAGGCGGAGGGAGGGCGGAGGCCCGACCGCAGCCTCCGCCCCCGACAACGACAGCCGTCCCAGGACCGCAAGACTGCATTTGTAGGCGGGCTCCCGTTGCCAGGCGTTTCCGCCGCCCCTGCGGGGGCTCCTATCGTTTTTTACCCGCCCCCAGGGGGTTTCGGGCGCTGACGCGCCCTCCACCCCTGGCTATGGTCCAACGCCCCCTTGCAGGGGGCTTCCTTAGGCAGGCATGCCGCGCATCTTTTCGGGGATCGCTCCTCTTCCACACGCTTCCAGCGTGTCTGCATTATGATGGTCGGGCGATTGCCTAGGTGTCGCCCCGAAAATGATTCCCACGGCGGCCTGGCACAGAACAGGTGACGCATGGGGGATGGGCGGTGGTTGTGTGCCGCCTGCGAAAGGATGGCGGGAATAGGAGGCAGGGGATCCCCGACGGCTTGCGGCACCAGCATAGGACTGGTCGCTCTGCGGGGAGTTGGGTGAAGTCGTGCGCTGGTCGGCCGCGCAGGCGCGCGGCCCTCCCGTTGGTGCGCAAGGCGAGGGCTGGGTGAAGTCGTGCGCTGGTCGGCCGCGCAGGCGCGCGGCCCTCCCGTTGCCTCGCAAGCGTCCTGGCAATCTGTCATTCTGCGAGTATAGTACGCCTGTTTTCATGGTGGCAATGGTTTGCTGGGTAAGAAACAATGAAAGTCAGACAACTTCTTTTGGCGCTTGTTGTGGCAGGGCTGGCTATGGCCCAGGATGCAGAACTTCACAAGGAAATCCAGGCAGGCGAGCAGCGCTACAAGGGGGTGTTCCCGCCTGGTGTGAAGACGATAGCGATGATTGCGCCTGCATCCTATCCTGGGTCGAAAGCGCATCGGCGCGGCATTGAACTCATACGGGCGGCAGGCTATAAGGTCAAGATCGGCAAGCATGCCTTTGACAAGCCGCCCAAGGGGGAGACGTCCGCGCCATTGGAAGCGCGTCTGGAGGATTTCTACAATGCCTGGAACGACGACGAGGTGGACATGATCCTCTGCATCCGGGGCGGGCGCGGCAGCCTGGAGCTGCTGAACAAACTGGACTTCAGCAGGCTGAAGCGCAGGGACAATCTCATTCTGCAGGGATACAGCGACATCACGATCCTGGTATGTGCCATGCAAAGCAGGAAAATCGGCCATCCCGTCGCGGGGCCCATGTCAGGCTCCATATCGGGACTGCAGCCGGGGTGCATAGAGGAAATGCGGAAGATGCACCATGGCCTTGCCATCGGGCCCATTCCCGTTACACCCCTCATCCCAGGCGATTGCAGCGGCCTGCCGCTGGCGGGTCTCCTGGAAAGATATACCCGCATCTGGAAATCTGGCTTCAGGCCAGACACCAAGGGGCGCATCATCGTCATTGAATGCGTCAGCAGGACGGCGGAGCAGGTCAGGCAGCACTTTGACGACTTGATCAAAGAAGGTTTCTTCAAGGATTGCGCAGGGGTGGTGTTCGGCCATTTCATCCGCAGCGGAACCCAGCAGGAAATCGACGCCATTCTGGACGACGTGGTCAAGCGCATCAACAAGCCGACCTACAAGGGCTTCCCATTCGGCCATTCTTCCAACTGCTACACGATCGACTTCAGCAGGAAGTTCGTCATCAAGGACAACCAAATCACGATCCCAGGCAAATAAACGCGCTCCTGAGCGGCCGGCCAATCCCCGCCATGCGCGGGACCCAGTGGCCTGGCGCTTCACGGGCGGTGGGCTTCCAGGCCAAGAATGGCCTGGCACAGAACCGCCGACGCATTTGGGGCGGGCGGGAACCGTGCCATTTGGCGAGGCTAAGCCTTCTGGGCGTCGGCGAAGCTCTCGGTGATCCAGCCCGTGAGGGTGGCCTGCGGGTTTTCGACCTGGTGTTCGTCGAGGTCGAAGGTGTCCTGCGGGCGGTTGCGGTTGATGAGCTTCAGGCCGTATTCGAAGTCCTTGAACTGGCTTTCACAGTAGCCGCGCACGGTCTTTCCTGCGGCGCGGGCGAGTTCAAGGAGCCTGCTGGCGGCGGCGGGGGTGAAGCGCAGGGTGAAGCCAGTCTGCGCCTGATAGCGCTTGGCGAAGGCCTCGACCTCCGCGTATTCGAGCTTGGCGGCGAGGTCGGCGTGCTCGTCGAGGAGTTTCTGGAGGGTCTTGGCGGGCTCGCGGATCATCTCCTCGGTCAACTGGAGTTTGGTGATGCCAGTGCCAGGCAGCTCGAACTTGAAGTCGCGGAAGAGGCGCTCCAGGACGGTGAGGAGCCCGCGGGCGCCCGTATGTTCGCGCGCGGCGGCCTCGGCGACGAGATGGAGGGCCTGCGGGGCGGCGGTGAGTTCGATGCCATAGCCCGCCATCGTCTCGACAAACTGCTCCCAGATGCCGTTTTCGGCGGTGGTCAGGATCTTCTCCAGTTCCTGGACGCCGAGGCCGTCCAGGACGACGCGGACGGGGAGGCGTCCGACGAACTCGGGTTCGAAGCCATATTGGACGATGTCCTCGGTGCGGATGTGCTTGAGGAGTTCGGCGGGTTCGGCGGTGGAGTCGATGGCGTCGGGGGCGTCTGCGTCGGGCTGGCGTTCGAAGCCGATGACGGCGCTGCCGAGGCGGCGCTTGATGATCTTGTCGATTTTGTCGAAGGCGCCAGAGACGATGAAGAGGATGAACTTCGTGGAGATGGTGGAGGGGGGTGGCGTGCCGCCGCGCTGCATGTTGATGATGTTGGACATCTGGCCCATCATGTCGTTCTGGGCGACGAGGCGGACGTCGGTCTCCTCGAGGAGCTTGAGGAGGTTGATCTGGACGCCGCGCCCGGAGACGTCCTTCTGGCCTTCGGTGCGGGAGGCGATCTTGTCGATTTCGTCGATGTAGACGATGCCGTACTGGGCGAGCTGGACATTTCCGTCGGCGGCCTTGACGAGGTCGCGGATGATGTCCTCGACGTCGTATCCGACATAGCCTGTTTCGGAGAACTTGGTGGCGTCGGCCTTGACGAACGGGACGCCGATGAGGCGGGCGATGCAGCGCATCAGGTAGGTCTTGCCGACGCCAGTGGGGCCGATCATGATGACATTGGACTTGGCGAAGTCGCGGTTGGCGAGGTGGTCGTCGTCAAGGCAGCGGCGGACATGGTTGTAGTGGTCGCAGACGGCAGTGGCGAGGACCTTCTTGGCCTCGCCCTGGCTGATGACATAGCGGTCGAGGTAGTCGCGGATCTCGCGCGGCTTGAAGGAGAACTTGCGGATGGCGTCGAGGGCGGCGGTGTCCTCCGCATCGGCGGCGGCGCTGTTGCCCGAGCCGTCGTCGCGGATGGAGAAGTAGGCCGCATTGCCGCCGAGCTGCGAGCGCAGGTTGCGGAGGAAGGAGGCGAAGTCGGAACCGCTGTCGTGGCTGTCGGTGGACTTCGGATCGTCTGGATTCTGGGGATTCATAGTGAAAAAGCGGGATGGATCTTGCGCGGTGCAAGCCGCGCGCGGGGATGGTCGGGTGATTGGGGCCAACCAGCGGGCAAGCCCGCTGGCACACGCTGGGTAAATGCGGGGCCTGCGCGGTATGGGGCGCGGGGGGATCGGGGCCAACCAGCGGGCAAGCCCGCTGGCAC
>JAEEXV010000040.1 GCA_016287975.1 Lentisphaeria bacterium
GCCTCACCATCGTCAGGGGCCTCCCCGGATCCGGAAAGTCCACCCTCGCCCACGAGATCGCCGGCAAGACCGGTGCCATCGTCGTCGAGCCGGACGCGCTGCTCGTCGTCTGCGGGCAGTATCTCTACAGCCCCGAGCGGTACCGGAAGGCCGTCATGTACTGCACCGAGATCGTCACCATGCTCGGCGCCCTCGGCGCCGACTGCATCTACGCCGACGTCCTGCCGACCTGCGCCGAGGTCAGGGCACTCGTCAGAAACTACAAGGCGCTGCTGCCGCCCGAATGCGCCGGCATCTGCTGCACCGACATCCGCAGCCTCGAGATCACCGAGCAGGAGGCGCTGGAGCGCAACCGACACAACGTGCGGCCGGAGGACATCCGCCGCATGGCCGAGACCTGGCAGGACTGCCAGGTCTGGGACCTCTACGAGCCACCGAAGCAAAGGGAGCAATAGCCATGGAAGACAAGGAACGGAGCGAAAGCGAGGAGAAGGCCGCCGAAATGGTCGAGAAGACCATCGAAATGGCGCAGGAGGAACTGGAGACCGCCGCCGGGCGAAACATCCCCCTCGTCCTGCGAGACATCGAACGGCAGCGCAGCCTGGAGCCGGATGCCAGGCCGGAGATGGTCATGCGAATCGACATCTCCATCCGGCACGAGACGTCATACAGCGCCGCAATCAAGATCGAGGGCGTGTCATGGAAGAAGCAGATCACCTACAAGGACGACGACTTCGAGGAGCGAGAGTTCGACGCCAACCAGCCAGAACTACCGTTCATGCCGAAGAAGGTGAAGGTAGGAACGAATGGCGTCGAAGTCGAGATCGGCGCAGGCGAGCCAGCATGGCCGGAGCCGGAGGGCGTGACGCCCCTCTATCTGCGCCAGCTGGCCGCCAACCGCGCCCTGGCACAGAAAACCGCACTGGAACAGAACAAACAGATCTTCGTCCTCATGCCAGACGGCCTCACCTGGTGGGTCTTCAACGGCCAGGAGTTCCCGAAGCAATGGAAGAAGACAGAATGCACGACGCACGAGATGCGGCGGACCATCCAGGCGAGGCTGGACGAGGAAATGGAGACGAGCAGCCGCTTCATCGTCAACGGACTGGGACAGATGACATGCACCGACCTCTACCTTCCGACCTTCAAGGAGTGGGTCGACCGGAGGGAGGTCGCGGATCCGGACAACACCGTCTTCAACTGCTGGTACTGCGAACCATTCGCCAAGGAGAGAAAGGGCTTCTGGTGATATGGACGCCACCCGCCTCGCCATCCTGAAACGAACCGGCCTGGCAACCAAACCGGAGACCGAGGAACTCGCCGCCCAGACCATCGCCATCTGCCGCAGCGCCGCCCGCCGGCACCGGGGCCTGACGCCGGAGGACCGCGACGACATCGCCATGAAGGCCGCCGAAAGGGCAATGGAGAGCATTAAGGAATGGCAGCCGGTGCGCGCCGCCTGGACGACCTGGTGCCACCACGTCGTCCGGTCGGTCGCCTCCGCCTGGGCGAGGCGGGAGCGGCGGATGCGGGAGGCCTGCGGCGCCTACGCGGAATGGAACGCGGCGGGAGGGGAGATAGACGATGAATAGAATCGACGAAATCCTCAGCCACTTCGAGGGCGTCAGGAACACCGGCCACGACGAATGGATGGCGAAGTGCCCCGTCCCCGCCCACGCCGACCACGACGGCAGCCTGCATATCACCATAAAGGACGGCAAGGTCCTCTTCAAGTGCTTCGGCGGATGCGACGCGCACAGCGTCGCCGACGCCGCCGGGCTGAAGATGAGCCAGTTGTTCAATGTGCGCGGGGAGGCGCCCGCCGGCCGCCCCGCCGACTTCCACTACGGCTGCACCCTCGCCGAATACGCCGCCGCCAAGCGCCTCCCCGCCGACTATCTCCAGTCGGTCGGCCTCAGGGACGCGCTGAAGCCGAACAAGGCCGGGACGAAGAAATGGCCGGGCGTCCAGTTCCCGTACTTCAACGAAAAGTGCGGCGACCCGCAGATAAGATGGCGCATGTGCATGAAGAAGGGAGGGGGCAAGGACGGACAGGACCTGCGCTTCGTCTGGGAGCGCGGGGCGAAGATGCGCCTCTACGGCCTCCAGCGGCAGCCCGCCGACAAGGCCTGGATCGTCCTGGTCGAGGGCGAGAGCGACTGGCAGACCATGGACTTCAACGGCTTCCCATGCCTCGCCCTCCCAGGCGCCACCAACTACCGACCGGAGCGCGACGACCCAGTGCTGGCGCAGTACGGCGCCATCTACGTCCACATCGAGCCAGACCACGGCGGATTCGACGTCTTCACCCGCTTCGCCGGCGGCTGGCAGGGCCGCCAGCCATCCGCACTTCTCCCCAGGATGCGCTTCTGGTTCACCCCCGGACAGGACGGCGAAAAGGATCCCAGCGCGCTCTGGTGCCGAATGGCCGACCGCCCCCAGGAGTTCCAAGAGGCAATCCGGAAGGCGCTCTCCGAGGCGAAAGGCGCCGACGACTTCCGCCAGTTGCCGCTCTGGCAGGGCATCATGGCGCAGATGAAGGCCGCCGAGGCGCAGAAGCGCGCCGGAAGCGGCCAGCCGGCACTCCCGGAGGGGGACGCCATCCCCGGCGAGGCGCCCGCCGCACCGGCCAAGGC
>JAEEXV010000351.1 GCA_016287975.1 Lentisphaeria bacterium
ACACCTTCTCCAACTACTGGGACAGCACGGGCACGCCCAGTTTCCTGTTGGAGCAGATGCGCCGGCGGGAATACGACCACGAAACCGCCCTGAACGAATGGTACGGCGAGGAGATCTTCTCCGCCTACGAACTCGACCGCCTCGACATCACGGGGCTGCTCTGGCAGACAGGATACCTCACCATCCGAGACATCAGGCAGGGCGTCACCGAACTCCAGTATCGGCTGGACTTCCCTGACCGCGAGGTGCGCCAGACCTTCATGGGCAGACTCCTGGAGAACTATGCGGGCCTCGGGAGGGGACGCGCGCTCCCCGTCATGGAGACGATGATCCAGGCCATCCGGAAGGACGATCCCGACGGCTTCCTGGCGCTCGTCCAGGCGATGCTGGCGAACATCGACTACAAGCTTCACATCCCCGACGAGAAATACTATCAAACCGTGTTCTTCGTCGTGTTCAAGCTGCTGGGGGTCTGGATCGAGGCGGAATCCTGCACGAACGAGGGGCGCATCGACGCCTTCATCCGCACGCAGAAGGCGGTCTACATCTTCGAGTTCAAGCTCGACAAGACGGCGGAGCGGGCCGTCGGGCAGATCCTCGCCCGGCGCTACTACGAGAAGTTCCTGGACAGCGGCCTGCCCATTCGCCTGATCGGAGTGAACTTCGACTCCGCCAAGGGCCGCATCGACGGCTGGAAGGAGTTGAAGGCGCCCGACAAGGCGAAATAGTCATCTGGCGATGCCGCACTGGGCCTATTGCCTGTTGCAAGGGGCTTGAACAACAGGAGGGCACGATCGACCTCGACGGCGAGGCCGTCGCCGACATCCTGCCCAGCCCGCTTCCCCATACGGGTCGGCAATCGCCGCCATTTTATGCCCGAAATTGTTGCCACGGCGACCTCGCCGTGGCGGTCCGCCGAGCGCACGGTGCCCAATCAGGCCCGCCACAAGCCGTAGCCAAGGTCTTGGAATCGACTATCGCCCATTTACCGCGCCGCCACGGCGAGCCGCCGTGGCAACCATGTTCGGGGCGTGCCCCAGGCAATCGGCGCCATTTTCGCGCCCGAAGTTGTAGCCACGGCGTCCTCGCCGTGGCGGTCCGCCGAGCGCACGGTGCCCAATCAGGCCCGCCACAAGCCGTAGCCAAGGTCTTGGAATCGACTATCGCCCATTCACCGCGCCGCCACGGCGAGCCGCCGTGGCAACCATGTTCGGGGGGGCACTCAGGCAATCGGCGCCATTTTCGCGCCCGAAGTTGTTGCCACGGCGTCCTCGCCGTGGCGGTCAGCCGAGCGCACGGTGCCCAATCAGACCCGCCACAAGCCGTAGATAAGGTCTTGGAATCGACTATCGCCCATTCACCGCGCCGCCACGGCGAGCCGCCGTGGCAACCATGTTCGGGGCGTGCCCCAGGCAATCGGCGCCATTTTCGCGCCCGAAGTTGTTGCCACGGCGGCCTCGCCGTGGCGGTCAGCCGAGCGCGCGGTATCCAATCTGGCCTGCCACAAGCCGTAGCCAAGGCCTTGGAATCGAATATCGCCCATTCATCGCGCCGCCACGGCGTCCCGCCGTGGCAGGCGGGTGAGCCACACATGGTTTGCGATTGGGCGGCGGAATCGTTCGCTGCGTCGTTCGTCGGGGCGACCACGGCGGGACGCCGTGGCTACCTTTTACGGGGCATTACTTTGGTGCCTCGGCGATGGCGAGGCCACCGTCGGGGACGGAGAGCTCCGCCACCTTCCGGTTCAGCCACAAGGGCCGGACCAGCTCGGCGATGGCGAGGCCGCCGTCGGGGACGGAGAGGGTGATGCGGCCGTTCTGGACTTGCGCGGCGGTGGCGGTGCGGATGCGGAGACCGTCCCTGCCGTAGAGATACAGAGTGGCGGGGACGTCGGGGCATCCAGGCCATTCGAAGGTGCCGCTGTGGGAGGCGATGAGGCGCTCCCTGCCGACGACGATGCCTTCGTCCATGCGCAGGATGGTAATCGGGTAGAGTTTGCAGATGAAGTTGTCGCGTTCGGTGAGGACGAGATTGCAGCGGAAGGGCGAGTAGATGCAGCCCTGCGAGAGGGCGGTGCGGACGCCCTGCAGGAGGCCCTGGAGGGTGCCCTGGTCGCCGAAGTTGCCCAGGACCATGGGGACGGGGTTCAGGTGCGTCTGGGGCATGGAGCCGACGCCGTTGCCGCCTTCGCAGAAGCGCTGGTGCGCCATTTCCATGACTTCGGGGGTGCCCGAGGCGCCGTTGGTCATGAGGAAGCGCCCCGCGCCGTGCACCTTGCGGATGAGGGCGCGCTGGAATGGCACGCTGGTGAAGGCGTTGTCGCTCTTGCGGCGCAGCACCTTGCCGTTTTCGTCGAGGTCGGCGGAGTAGGGATCCTGGCGGGAGTAGTCGTAGCGGCTGTAGCCTCGGTGGTGGAAGGACCAGCTGAACTCGTCGCAGTAGATGCCGTCGGCGCCGACCTCTTCGAGGGCGCGTTCGACCATGGCCATCTGGCATTCCCAGAAGAGGGATCCAGGCAGGGCGTTGTAGTAGTAGATGCCGAAGTCCTGGTCGCAGAACTTGTTCAGCCAGCCGCGGCTGTAGGTGGCGGATTCGAAGGGGCGTCCGTCGGCGGTGCGGATGGCGCTGTCGGCGTATGGCCACTGCTCGGCGCAGGGCTTGTAGACGGCGAACATCGCGGGGTGCATCATCAGCAGCGCCATCGCCTCGGGGGCGGCTTCGCGCAGCGTGCGGACCTCCTCGGCGTAGAGGCGCCACTGCGGTTCGCGGTGGCGGAAGGTCGTGAAGGCGGCCGCGTCGAAGTCGGGGCATCTGCCTGGGGCGCGCGGGGCGCCGCCAGGGAGGCGCGGCCACTTGCCTGAGCGGATGGTCTCGACGTCGATGGTCCCCATCCAGGGGTCGAGGGTGACATAGCACTTGCCCAAATGCCCGAAGGCGCGCCGCATCTTCTCCGCCAGGTCCTTGCCAGGCGCGCGCCTTGGCGCGAAGCCCCAGAAGATGGGGGCGGGCATGGTCACGCGCCCGTTCAGCCCCCAGCGCCCGCGCAGGCGGTTCAGGAAGGCGTAGTAGTCGCCGTCCGTGTCGGCGTCCACGGTGAAGGTCCAGGTGATGGACTGGCCTGGGGCGAGGGCGAGCTGGTTGGTGTAGAGTTCGCCGACGCCAGAGGCGCAGCGCAGGCTCATCAGCAGGCGCAGCCAGGCGCTTTCGACGGCAACGCCGAAGGCGCAGGGCGAGGGGCGGTCGACCTCGAGGAAGAGGGTGGGATTCTGGCATTCGCTGGTGAGTTCGGTGGCGTCGGGGTTGCCGCCGAGGCGGAAGCGCGGGAGGACCTCCTCGTGCCCATGCAGGAAGAAACGGTGGCGGACGGGGACGCCGCGCTCTTGCTTCCCCGCGTTGGTCCAGGTCTCGGTGACGCGCAGCAGCCCGTCGCGCAGTTCGCAGATGCGCAGCAGCCGCAGGCCGCCGTTGAGTTCGGCGCGGACAACGAGGCGGCGGTCGCGCACTTCGGAGCGGAGGGCGCGGACGGGCTCGGCGGGCGCGGCGAGCGCGGGCGGGGTGTCGGCGGCCATGCCGACGGCGCTTTCAAGGCACAGCGCGCGGTTGGAGCGCTTGTCCAGCAGTTGCAGGCCGCCGTTGGGGGCGAGGCGGAGTTCCAGATGGCCCTGCGCCAGGGCGGGGGCGCCAGCCAGCGCCGCGCGCCTCGGGATTTTCGAGACGGCGGCGGTCGCGGCGACGGGCAGATAGCCGACGGCGCAGTCGCGCACCCAGACGTTGCTGCGGTCGGCGCGGGTGTTGATGAAAAGCAGCGTGTTGCCGTCGACGCCTCGGACGACATCGTCGAGGCGCAGCGTGAAGTCGGCGGCGTTCCCCTCGTTGCAGAGGGCGTTGACGGCGGCGGCATTCGGCCCGAAGCAGGTCATCAGGCGTTCACCGGAGAAGACGGGGAAGTGGCGGTCGGGATGGCTCTTGAGGTGGAAGACTGGCTCGCGCCCCAGCAGCCGCTCCGCCGACTTGGCATAGCGCCCAAGCGGTGCCTCGTTGCACTGGATCGCGATGCAGTAGTTGCAGCCCGCGGCGCGCGGCGCCTCCGCGTAGATCTTCGCCTGGAGGACGACGACATGGCCTGGACGGGCGGGCAGCGCAGGCAGGTCGACGGTCTTCGTCAACGGCGACTTGCCGCCGACCACGAAGTCGGGGATGCGGATCGTGGATTCAAGGGCGAAGGCGAACATGGGCATGAGCAGCGCAAGGAGGGAGGGTTTCATGAGGGGATGGGGGTGGCGGGCAAGGCAGGGAGGCGAGGGATGGGGGTGGTGAGCAAGGCAGGGATATAAGGGATCAAAGGGATTTAAGGGATGTGCTGGTGAGCAAGGCAGGGAGGCGAGGGATGGTGCTGGTGAGCAAGGCAGGGATAAAAGGGATCAAAGGGATTTAAGGGATGTGCTGGTGAGCAAGGCAGGGAGGCGAGGGATGGATGGCGGTGGGGGCCAGGTTATTTGACTTCCTGGGTGGGCATGGTGTAGGCGGAGGGCGGGGTCTGGAGGGCGCGGAGGCGTTCCAGGTCGAACTTGGGCTTTCGGTCGAAGGTGTAGAGGCCGTTGCGCTCCTGGTAGATGTCGGTGAGCTGGGTATAGCAGTATCCGAAGACGCGGGGATCGGCGCGGATGACGGCGAGCAGGCGTCCGATGCGGTCGAGCACCTCGTCGGCGCTCCTGGGGGCGGGGCCGTAGCTGAAGTCGCCCTCGCGGACGGGCCAGCCGATGCCGCCGATCTCGCTCAGGAAGAATGGCTGCCCAGTCCAGGGGACGCCCCAGGGGCGCTCGCCGTAGGGGTCGGTGAGGCATGGCGGCTGGAGGGCGGCGAGGCGGGCGGCGACCTCGTCGGGCTGGCCGTAGTCGTGGATGTCGTGGATGTCGCTTTCGGGGATGCGGTGGATGTAGCCAGAGACGTCGAGCACGGGGCGGGTGCGGTCGGCGGCCTTGGCGGCGAGGAACATCGCCTTGGTCAGTTCGTCGAGGAGCGCGAGGGTGTAT
Source organism: Lentisphaeria bacterium (assembly GCA_016287975.1). The sequence continues at coordinate 5,034 of JAEEXV010000351.1, forward strand.
TCATCCCCGACGGCGCGGCGGTGGGTCTCGTTGAGGCCGCACCAGCCGACGATGGCGGGGTGGCTGTAGTCGCGCGCGAGCGCCTCCAGCCACTGCCCGACCATGGAGAGGCCTGGCTGGTGGAGGGAGGGCGACGGCTCGCCCTCGGTGTTCCAGTCCCATCCCCAGTCGCCGAACTCGCCCCAGACGAGATACCCGAGGCGGTCGGCGTGGTAGAGGAAGCGCTCCTCGAAGACCTTCTGGTGGAGGCGCGCGCCGTTGAAGCCAGCCTGCTGCGCAAGGCGGATGTCCTGCTCCAGCGCCGCGTCGGAGGGGGCGGTCCAGATGCCGTCGGGATAGTAGCCCTGGTCGAGGACGAGGCGCTGGAAGACGGGGCGGCCGTTGAGGAGGAGGCGGGTGCCGTTGATGGTGAGGAAGCGCCAGCCCGCGTAGCTTTCGGCGGCGTCCGCGACGGTTCCGTCGGCGGCCTTGAGCTGGAAGCGGAGCCCGTAGAGGGCGGGGTCTTCGGGGGACCACGGACGGCGCGCGGCTTTCGGAATGGAGAGGTCGAGCGCGGGCGTCAGCGTGGCGTCGGCGCGGGCGTCGGCCTCCGCGATCGCCTCGCCGTCGGGGGAGAGAAGCGTCGCGTGGAGCACGCCCCCTGGGCGGTTGGCGGTGACGGGGACTTCGATGCGGAAGCCCGCCTCGGTCGGGGTGACGCGCGGGCGCTTCATCCGCCAGGCGCCGACGGGTTCCAGCCAGACACTCTGCCAGATGCCACTGGTGCGGGTGTAGCAGCAGGCGTAGTTCTCGCGGCGGTTGGACTGCTTGCCGCGCGGGCGGTTGCGGTCGCGCAGCGTCTGCGCGCGCACGATGATCTCGTGTTCCGCGCCAGGGCGGAGCGGCAGGTCGGCGGTGAACGGGGTGAAGCAGCCGCAGTGGCGGACGACTTCGGCGCCGTCCACCCAGACCGTCGCGAGGTAGTCGACCGCCTGGAAATGGATCAGCAGGCGCTCGCCGCGCCACTCCCGCGGCACCTGGATTCTGCGGCGGTACCAGACCGTCTCCATGAAGTCGGTCTCGCCGATGCCCGAGAGCACCGCCTCAGGCGCAAAGGGCACCAGGATGCGGCGCGAAAAGGGCACCTCGGCGGGCGCGAACTGCGCGGGCGCCGCCGCGAAGTCCCACCAGCCGTTCAGGCATTGCCAGACGGGGCGCCGCCACGACGGGCGGGGATATTCGGGGCGCGGGATCATGCTGTCGTTCATCATTGTCGTCATGGATGGGTGCACGCGTTTCGGCGGCGGGCCGCCAACGGATTCAGGCATACATACATATTTTAATCTGCCCTGCGGAGAATAACATAGAGAATCTTTGCGAAAACATGAAATTTCTTATCATAATTCCGCGCTGGCGGCCATTTTCTGCGGCATTCGATAATATGGTAAGGGCATGACCAATCCACGCCCCATCCCGATTTTCCACGAGACGCTGTGGTATCTGGAGGAGGAGTTGACGCGGCCCGCCTACACGCTGGAATCGGCGGGCATCACCTTCCCTGATGAACGCTACTGCATCCACCGTCCCAACGGCGAACACTTCTTCACCTTCGAGGCCGTGCTCGCGGGGCATGGCGAAATCCATCTGGACGGGCAGGTCATCCACGCGGGGCCAGGGGACGCCTACATTCTGCCCCCCGACACCCCTGTGCACTATGCCGCCGTCCCCAGCGACCCATGGCACAAGATCTGGATGAACATCGGCGGGGCGCTGCCCGAGGCCCTTGTCGACAGCTACCAGCTGCGCGGCCAGATCCTCTTCCCTGGATGCCGAATCCAGCGCGAGTTCGAGACGATGATCGCGCGGCTGCGCCAGCCCGATGCCGAGACGCCCCTCGCCGTCGCCCTCGCCCTGCACCGCATCTGCGCCGCCCTCTCCGCGCACCGCCAGGGGCGCACCCCCGCCAGCGAACTGGCGCAGCGCATGAAGCAGCACTGCGAGGCGCACTGGCGCGAGGGCTTCCGGCTGAAGGAACTGGCCGCCCTCATCCACCGCAGCCCCGTCCAGGCCCTGCGCATCTTCCGCGACGCCTACGGGCGCACCCCCGGGCAGTGGCTCCAGCAGCGCCGCCTCGCCCTCGCCAAGCAGTATCTCATCAACACCGACTGCACCCTCCGCGCCCTCGCCACGCTCCTTGGCTTCCAGGACGAGTTCTATTTCGCCAACTGGTTCCGACGTCACGCAGGCATCTCACCTGGACAGTTCCGCCGCGCGCAGTAATGACGCATCCACGCAGGCCATTCCCGAAAAGTGGCAATTTTGCCAGTTTTTGGGAATAGGATTTCCTGGATTGACTTGAAATCGGCGTTTTATCGGCTTCTTTATTCCCGAAAACTGGAAAACTTGCCAGAAAAAGGGATCCGTCCGCCTTCGCCATTCCGCATGAGGAGAAGCGCGCCCAGGAAGTCCGTCCGCTGGAGCGCATCGGCGATTCGTTCCGAAAGATTGTCGTCGTGCACGACAACATCAGCGCACGGCGTGACGCATCGGGCATCACCACTGTCGGCATCCGCAAGTTCCTGCTGGACGAGAACAGTCTCGAATGGTAGGCCTCCAGTCATGCGCATCGGGATAGGATTGCATCCCGCCGTTTTTCGCAGATCAATTCCTCTTCTGGCATTGGGAAAAGAGTGTTTTCGGCTGTAAAGTACGTCCGTTGGGCGGTTATCCTCCCTTCTTAGGGGACATGGAATGCCGCTTTGTTTCGCGGACCTCTTCAGAACGCAGGGAGACTGTATGGCGATTCGCTGGCGCAACTGGCATGGCTTTGTGGTGTTTGAGGGGTTGGATGTCCCGACGGGCGGCGGAGTGCAGATCGAGTACCGCAATCCAGGGAACGGCCGTCTGTATCCGTGCTGCATCATGCCCAACCTCACCGAGGAGGAACTGCAGAGACCCTGCAACAACCAGGACTGGAACTACGCCACGCAGTTTCTGGGCTACGTCGAGGGCTACCAGATCCGCGACAACCAGGTCTACTGGAACTACCCGGTGGACTTCGACGGCATCCCCGAGGAGCGGACCTATCCGGTGCGTCTGCGCCGTCTCGCGCCGGGCGGCGCGGCGCTGTCGGACGACACATTTGCGGTGACGGTCGATCCAGGCGCCGTGGTCTATCTGAACAACTGGCACGAGTGGAGCAATGTCGCGCCCGAGCCCTACACCAAGATGAAGAACTGGCGCGTCAATGACCCGACGGACGTCCCGTCCGGCTGGTATGTCGCGAGTGACGACTTCGGGTATCCGCGGCTGACGTCGTTCGGCATGGACAAACTGCCGCCAGTTTCGTATTGCCCGAAACTGAGCGGGCGCTACGACGTCTACCTCGGCTTTCGGGAGACGGTCGCGGAGATGTCGGTGCGTCTGCCAGGCGGCGTGGTGCGCGATTTCCGTATCAGTTCCAGCAATGTGCCGACGACCCGCTTCAACCGGGAGATCTACCTCGACAGCGCCGACTTCACGCCGTCCGACTGCATCGAGATCGCGCGCCGCACGTCGGCCGAGGTCAATCGGCTTCGGCGCTTCGGCGATCTGCTCTATGTCAAGCTCGTGCCCGCCGAGCCTCGGCAGCTGGTCAGGCCTGCGGCGCTGCCGGAGGGCTTCGAGACGGTCTTCTACTCCGAGCCCTACAGCATCTGCTACTTCCACTGCCTCCAGAACGAGGCGCAGGCCGCGCGCGTGGCGGAGAGCTACTCGGCCCTCGGCGTCGACAAGGTGATCTGCCAGACGGGGCGGGTCGGGTCGCGCATGATGCACTACAACTCGGCCGCGGGGGCGATTGCGGATCCCGCCATGGGGGACGACCTCGAGATCTCCAACGGGGCCGCCGAGGCGATGCGGCACATGAATGTGGTGCCGGTGTTGGCGGAGGCCTGCCGAAAGCGCGGCATTCGGTTCCTGGCGGAGATCGGCATCAACATCCCCTACAAGGACAGCCCGCTCGAGAGTCCCTGGATTCGGGAGCACGAGGATTGCTGGCATCCACGGCACCAGCTCTTTCTGGACTACAGCCGAGAGGATGTGCGGGAGTTCTCCGCGACGCTCTATGCGGAGCTGGCGGACCTCCCGGTCGACGGCATCGCGGTGAACTGCACGCGCTACCCCTACGGGATCACCGGCGAGGATCTGGTCGCGGTCTTCCGCAAATTCGCCGCGAAGATCGGTCTGAAGCGGCGGAAGGAACTGGAAATCAATCTATCGATTGTGGCGGGCCTGCCGGAGTTCTACGCGGCGCTGGAGACGCTGTTAGCCGAGGACCTCGTCGATTCGCTGTGCGTCGGGCGGATGATATGCGTCTATCCGACGGTCGACCTCACGCCCTACCGCAGACTGCTGGACCGCTATCCAGGCAAGAAACTCTACGGCAAGATCGACGGCTGGCTGCCCAACCACACCGGCCTCAACCAGTCGCCCCTGCCGCGCCCGTCGGACTGCGCGGAACTGGTCAAGGCCTACAGCGGCGCGGGGGCGGACGGGGTCTTCTTCTATCAGTCGGAGCAGATCCTGATCGACCCGTTCCTGACCAGGTTCGTGCAGAGCCTGAAGGCGTGAGGCAGAGTAGTCGTCCAACGAAAGGGGCCATTGCCCGTTGGGCGGTTTTGATGTTGGATGATAAGAATGTCCATGTTTTTGACAAGAACCTCTATTTTCTTTTGACGGATTCATGCTAAAATAAGCATAAGACCAAATTGCGGGGGAGATTTGGCGGTGGAGGTGTCCGATGAAGCGAATCTGGATCTCGTTGCTGTTGGCGGCGTTGTGGCTGGGGGCGGTCGAGCCTGCGTTGCAGGTGCGTTTTGGCGCGCAGCCGCAGCGTCTGTCGGTGGGGGGCAAGGTTGTCGAGGTGCCTGCGGGGGATGCGGATGGGTGGTGCGCCTTCGGGCGGCGGGGGCTGGCGCTGCCGATGTCGTCGCTGGTGGGGAAGAGCGGCACGATCCTGGCGCGCTTCCGCATTGACAAGCCCGAGGGCGAATTGAACGTCGCTCGGATCGTTTTCCACTTGCGGTGCCTGTCGCGGATGGTGACGGGGGTGTGCAACATCCCGAACCAGGGCAACCGCCTGCTCTTCCAGTTCGGCGACCACACCACCGCGCCCCAGATCTATCTTCTGCCCCGCCCCGAGTTCAACTACGGGAAGGAGCATACGGGCGGCGTCAGCTGGAACGGCGAGCGGGTGCGCTTCTTCCTGGACGGGCGGATGGTCGGCGACTTCGCGCAGACCGTCGAGATGGCGAAGGTCGACCGCCTCGTGATCGCGACCGACAAGGACCGCTGGTACCGCTTCCCGCCGCTCGCGCAGGACTGCATCCACCTCAAGGAAATCCGCATCTATCGGGAAGGGCTTGCGGCGGCGGAGGTCGCCCGCGCCGTCGGGGCGGCGACCCAGGCGCCCAGCACGGGGGGAGACGGCGCGCTCGCGATCCCGCTGCGGGAGGAGGCCCCCGCACCAGGCGCGGCGTGGGAC
>JAEEXV010000352.1 GCA_016287975.1 Lentisphaeria bacterium
CCGCCGCCGAGGCCGGAGCACGAGCCGCTCGCGAGCTCCGCCGAGCCCCCGCCCCCCAGATACCCCGCACCGCCTTGCGCGGAGACGGAGGTGCGGTTGGCATAGGCGGCTGCGGAGGCGATGTTGCCGGAGAAGGAGGCGTCCGTGAAGTTCGCCGAGGCACCGCCCCCCAGATACACCGCACCGCCTTGCACGCAGGCCGCTACGCCGCCGCCGCCGGCGCTGGCGTAGGCGTCGGCGATGTTGCCGGAGAAGGAGGCGCTCGTGAAGTTCGCCGAGGCACCGCTCCCCAGATACACCGCGCCGCCTTGCACGTAGGCAGAGGAAGCGCAGAATATGTGGGCGTAGGCGCAGGCGATGTTGCCGGAGAAGGAGGCGCTCGTGAAGTTCGCCGAGGCTCCGTCCCCCAAATACACCGCACCGCCTTGCGCGGAGACGGAGGTGCGGTTGGCATAGGCGGCTGCGGAGGCGATGTTGCCGGAGAAGGAGGCGTCCGTGAAGTTCGCCGAGGCACCGTCCCCCAGATATACCGCACCGCCTTGCGCGGGGGCGGGGGCGGAGGCGGCGGAGGCGCAGGCGATGTTACCGGAGAAGGAGGCACTCGTGAAGTTCGCCGAGGCACCGCCTCCCAGATACACCGCGCCGCCTTGCGCATAGGCGGAGGTGAAGGAGGCTGAGGCGAGTTCGGCGTAGGCGACTGCGGAGGCGATGTTGCCGGAGAAGGAGGCGTCCGTGAAGTTCGCCGAGGCACCGCCCCCCAGATACACCGCGCCGCCTTGCGCGGAGGCATAGGCGGCGGCATAGGCGAAGGCGTGGCTGGAGGCGACGGCATAGGCGGAGGCCACATTTCCGTAAAAGGAGGCATTGGAGAATTGCGCCGAGGCGCGGCTTCCCAAATACACCGCACCGCCTCGCGCGGAGGCATAGGCGAAGGCGAGGCGGGAGGCGCGAGCGTAGGCCACATTGCCGTAAAAGAAGGCATTGGAGAATTGCGCCGTGGCGCGGCTTCCCAAATACACCGCACCGCCTCGCGCGGAGACACTGGAGTAAGTGAGGCTGGAGGCAGCGTTATAGGCAGAGGCCACATTGCCGTAAAAGGAGGCATTGGAGAATTGCGCCGAGGCGCCGTTCCCCAAATACACCGCACCGCCACTTTCATACTTCGAATTAACCTGGAAAGCAACGGAATTGAGTGCTATATTCGATGTCTCCGCCACAACCGCTCCAGTTGAGCACTTGGAGAAACTCAGGCTTGCTCCCGTGACATCAGGGGCTTGTGTCAGGGAGGCGTTGGCAAGACACCAACCGAGATTGGTGTTCACCGTCCCCGTAACGGAAAGGGTAATGGCGGAGTCGCTGAAAGTCAGTGTCTGTGTATTGCTTTGCCCGGTCAAGTTCCCTCCCAATGTGACTTCATTTGCTGCACCGGAGAAAACCAGGCTTTGACGGATTGTTCCACCCTTGGCCGTGACGTATAGGTTGCTGATGCTGCCGGAAATCGCTCCGGTGTTAACCAGTGTCGCGCCATCCAAGCGCAATGTGTCATCGCCCTCTCCAAAGTCAATGCCTCCCCATCCGCCGATGGTTCCCGTTACCTCCAGAAGGTCATTGCCTGAACCAAGTGATAGCGTCTTGGACAATGTGACATTTCCCGTGATAGACACCGTGTCATTCCCGCTTCCTGCCAACAAATTGATGTCCAAGGTGGAATTGCCAATCGTCAGAGTGTCGTCGCCGCTCCCCAGGAAGAAGGATGTCCCCTCTGTGCCGGTAATCCTGGAGTCCTGGATGACGACTGTGTCATCACCCTCGTTGGTGAAGATGTCCGCTGGCACCGCCAGCGTGATGGTCGCGTTGCTGATTTCCAGCCAGTCATTCTCCGCCGACAGCTCGTAGCGTTCGGAAAGATAGAGTGAGCCAGTAATGGTTCGTTCGATTCCAGACATTTTCATCTACTCCTTCGCGAAGGCAGAATGATGCCGATACCCAGAGGCAAGAAAACTCAAACTGCGGCAAATGCCATCCTCGCCGGAAGGGAACAGAGTATCTGCCGTAACATTGAGTTTGAGCAAAGTCTCGTGCGCCTTCATGAACAGATGGTATGGGATATTAATCCGCATGATCCTTGCCCCGTCTGCCCCCTCCTCACGACTATGCTCCCCTGGCTGCAAGACCTGCTTTGCAAATGTAACCGCCTCCTGGGAAGTTCGTAAAAACGCTGTGAACACGAGAGGGCACAGGCATCTTCATTCATCGCGCAATGCATACCGAAGAGCTTCTGCTGTAAATCTTTTTCGCAAGGGAATTCCAATGTCTGTATGTCCTGCAGCCCCAAGTCCAGCCCGTCGAACAATGACTGCTGAAGTTCTCGCCTTCCGGAAAGCGGCATCAGGAAAAGCCCTTGCTGGGCAATCATCCGCTCATTCAGCAATCGCGGTGCAAATGAAATGACCCCTTCTCGCTCTTGTTTTGTTACCAGAGCGCATACTGCGGCTTTTCGCCGTTCCTCACGGTTTCCAGAAAAGCCATTCACTGCTCCCCGGTTCAGACACCACACGGTGGCGAATTCGGAATCGGCTTTCTCCACTGCAAAAAACAAGGCAACCGCAAAAGAGTCGGAAAAGTCCAGTAGCCTTGTAACGCCTCCGTAGTGTTGGATATAGGCAAGCAAATCCATTTCATCATCGATGCAGTTTGCAGTTCCCGTGCGTGCCTTCAGGATGCGTTGCCCCATTTCAACGATGTCCCCTTCTACCATCAAGAAATCTATTCGACGGTTTTGCTGCCTGGCGTATCTGGCCACAGTTCGCTCCAAAGAGGACGACAACTTCCATGACGCGTTGGCCTGTCCACGAAAAATCCATGATTCACCGCTTTGGCAAAACGCCTCCAGCAGACCAAATAGCGCGGGCATTTCGCATACGAAAATGGAACATGCTTTGCTCATTTCAATGCACCAAAGAAGATATGGTTTCTATCACCTTCTCCGGGGTGATCATTGCACTGCATTCGAAACGGTTGTTCTTGTCGCCCAGACGCGGGCAGGTCCAGTAGTCGGAGAGTTCGTACTTGACCGTCATGTCATTCCAACAGCTGTTGCAGACATTGCGGTTGAAGACCCGGTAGGGCGTGTGGAATTCGTTGATGGGGTTCGTGAATCCGGAAATCAGCACCACGGGCACCTTGCACCCCCAGGCCAGCCAGGAAAGGCCGCTGGAAAGCCCGATGAAGAAATCGGCGTCCTTGAGGAGGTCGATACGCTCCTGCAGTGGACGGTTTCCGGTGAAGTCCTCGGCTTTCTCCGGCTTGCGGTTGTAGGTGCCCCCCAGCCCAGTGAAGCGCTCCTTGTCGACGCAGAGGACGCGGTAGCCCTTGGAAAGCAGGAAGTCCACCACCGTGTCCCAGCCAATCGGGTTGTTCCACAACTTGGCCAGCCCCGTGGCCTGCACGGCGATGCAGACATACTTCTCCCGAATCTTCCGGGGTGCGGACAAATCAAAGCGAGGCGGAATCTCCTCGTCGTCAACATCCAGTATGCGTGCCACCGTGCGATGAAGCCCAACATATCGGTGGTCAATGGGCTGGAAGTCGAAGTCGCCGATGGCACCGAGCCCGATGTCGTATGTGGCGTAGGAGTCATAAGTCTTGCCTTCCTGCTTCGGCTCGAAGCGAATCTGCGGATACTGCTTTCGTACAATCGCAGAGAACCAATCCGCCACCACGCAGGTCAAATTGCATTGGTGCTTCTGCTGGAAGCGCTCCATGTAGCTGAACCAGGCGATTGCATCGCCCAGCCCCGGTTCCGGAAAGCGCAGCACTACGTCCTTGCCCTTTGCGTTGAAGTCGTGCATGAATAGCAGCTGGTCATCCTCCGGGCGGGAAATCACCAGCCGGAAGTTCACATAGTAGCGTTTTTTGCTCACAATCACCCCTTCCTGGTCCTTTGGGGTGACGATGTCAAACAAGTTGCACTTGTTGTCCAGGTCCACGAAGCGGATACGATAGGATCTGCCATTTTTGGGGACCTTCACCCTCAACCCGAAGTTGAAGTCGAAGCGGACGCCGTCGATGGCCTCCTGCGTGGGGATCTCCGGAATGCTCCCGAAGACTGACGCGGGGGGCATCGGCGGCTGTTGCCCGTCGGCTCCTGTGCCCGACGGACTTGTCGGCGCGGGAAAGCCTGGCGTATTTTCGATTCCTGTCGTCAAATTGGATTGTCCAGTTGCCATGTTAAAGCGCATCCATTCGTTCTGCTACGCCAGTCCTGCATCCCCACTTGCATTCTGCGTGAGCGGGAAGAAAGGCAATCGTTCGTCAACGAGTGCGGTTGAAGTGGCCATCGCCATGGAAGGAAGAATCAACGAATTCCTTCATCGCCCCGCCATGGGACGAGAAGGTGAAGAAGCGGGAAAACTGTGGCGGTCATTAACAATACGCGCCACAATGCGAAATCTATCAGGGGGGATGGCAAAATGCAGTTTTTTTGAGACTTGAAAAGCGCTGCTGCCAAAAAAGGCCAAGGCACGTGGTTGGCTGCAGTTGGCAACAGCATTTCTCTCTTGCATTGTCCTTCACCGTTACTTCGCCGAGGAAATCGTGTAAACAGACTTCAACAAATCGAACATCTTATTCCCATGCTCCTCTGCCGCCACTGGTGTCCATCCTTCCTTTTTCCCGTTGGCGGCGCGGAACATGAGGAGCATCTTGATGCTTTCAAGGTTTTTGGAATCCTGAACCCGTCCAAATTTGACGGCAATGGAATCGTTGCCCTGCGCGGAATTGAAGGACGAGGAGATCATGGCGAGGTTGCCGAAACTATCGCGGACGAGATCCTTTTTCTGGTCTCGGTCTTCAAGCCACTCCTTCGTTTCCTGGTCTTGCGGCGGATTCTGCGGATGGAGGTGCTCGATGGAGCGGTTGCGCCGGAAGCGGTAGGCCTTGATGGCCTCGACGTTCCCTGCCTCAAGTTTCACGTCGGCAAGCAGATTGTCGAATGATTGTCGGGATGAAGTTTTGTCAACGACCTGTTCCCAGAGGATGTAGTCGAGCGCCCTGAACCAGTAGCGGTCGATCTGGCGGTAGCGCAGGGTTCCCGGTGCGTCAGGGAGAAAGGGAAAGAAGACAGATGGGCACAGAAGCCGCCAGATTGACAAAACGCCGTAAGATAATCCGCATTCGTTGATTTGCCATGCCATTGCTGGAAATAGCACATTTCGTTGGGGGGAGACGGGCAGGGGGAATATATCGGCATGGTCAGTGTCGGCATGGTCGGCATGGTCGGCGTGGTCGGCGTGTCAGAATACAACGTCGATGTCGGGGTGATTGAAATCCGCGACCATTCCGCGAAACTTGACCGCAAAGCGCTTGAAATTGACTTCGTCGCCAATCTGGGCAGCCGCCGATACTATGTCCAGTCGGCGTTCTCCATGCCGGACGACGCGAAGCGCGAACAGGAGAACCGCCCGCTGCGCCACACGGGAGATTCCTTCCGGAAGATCATCGTCACGGCAGACACTACGAGAATCTGCCGCAACTATGACGGACACACCATCATAAACATCCAGGATTTCCTCCTGAACCCAGACAGTCTTGATTTGTAGCACGCATCGCCTTCCCGCCGACTCATCTTTGCCGACGCAGTTGGACGTGCTGAATCACGTGCAATTATTTCCACATGCGGAAGAAATTGCAAGTTTCTATGCAGAGCCTATTTGTTGACGACCGAAAAGAAGCTACGCCGTGGCAACCAAACCAAGGGGCTTGGAGGTGGCCACGGCGCGGGCGCCGTGGTGACGGCCCTTTGGGGTGCCACGGTCGCGTCAGGGCTGGGGCGGATTGGCGAGGAGCTGGTGGACGCGATATGCTTCGGCGACGGACCAGGCCTGGGCGCAGCAGCCGCGCGGGGCGTGGGGGAAGTCGCCGTCGAGGATTTCGGGGAGCTGTCCCAGGCAGCACTGCTCCATAAGGGTGGAGGCGGAGGCGAGCAGGGCGGCGGCGGCGGCGCGCGCGGATTCGCCGTAGGTGAGATAGAGCGCCTCGCAGTAGGCGGGGAAGGGGAGGCCCCAGGCGGTGCCGTTGTGGTAGGCCGGCTTGCGGCGCGTGTCCTCGTCGCCTTCGTAGCGCCCCCAGTACGGGCGCTCGGGGTTGTTCAGCAGGCGGCCGCCGGGGCCGCGGATAGGCAGCGCGTATTGCACCGGCAGGTCGGCGAGGGAGCGAATCGCGCCGGGGACGACGAGGGCGGAGCAGGCGCGCAGGATGTGCCCGCGTAGTTCCTGGTCGGTGATGACGCCGAGGGTGACGGCGAGCAGCTGGTTGGGGCGGCACGCGTCGTCGGCGATGGCCTGGCTGGCGGGCTGTCCGGCGGTGGCATGGAGGCAGTCGGTGAGGCCGATGGCCTTGTCGGAGGGATAGAGGCGGTTGACGGAATGCTGCACGAGGTGGGCGAGGCGCGCGTATTTTGCGTCCGGCGTGTCGGCGTATTGGGCAAGGAAGGCGAGGGCGCTGTGCCACAGGGCCTGGATTTCAACGGGGTAGCCCTCGCGCGGAGTGCAGGCGGGGTAGTTGGTGTCCATCCAGGTGAAGTGCGGCGGACTGTAGACGAGGCCGCTTTCGGCGTCGACGCGGATGCCGTTGGGGGTGCCGGCCAGATAGTGTTCGGCGATGGAGACGAGGATCTGCCGGAGGGTGCGTCCGCCGCAGGGCAGGTCGAGGATGGCGGCGGCGTGTTCCTCACCGCGGTCGCGCAGATAGTGGCGGACGGCATGGAAGAGCAGCAGCGGCGCGTCGGTGGTGTCGCGGTTGGCGGCCTCCTGGCCGTTGATCATGTTGGGGAGGGTACCCTCCTCTTCGAAGGAGGCGAACTGGCGCAAAATGGCGAGGGTGTCCTCATGGCGGCCGGCGGCGAGAAGGCCGGGGAGGCAGAGCAGAGTGTCGCGCCCCCAGTCGAGGAACCACGGATAGCCCGCGATGACCGTCTTGAGGTCGCCGCGGCGGACGACGAAGGCGTCCAGCGCCTCGCGCAGCGCGTCCGCGAAGGGGAGGTGCCGGGGGGCGGCGGGGAAGGAGGGGTAGGGCGAGGCGTCGGCGGGGCGCGGCGGGGCGGCGTCCTCGGGGCCGAGGAGATTGGCCTCGATGGCGAGGGCTTCGCCGCGCAGGAGCGTGCATTTGAAGAAGCCGGGGCTGAAGAGGTCGCCCTGGGATGGGAGGCCGCGCTCGGCTTCGAGGCGGTGGTGGATGGCGCGGTTCCATTCCTGTCCGGCGAGGAATGCGCCGCGGGAGGCGGCGAGGGCGAGACGGTTGCCGGAATCGAGGGTGAACTCGAAGCCGTCTGAGCGGGCGGTGACGCGGGAGGGGAAGACGCGCTCGCGGCGGGCGGCGGAGGTGTTGGCGTGGAAACTGCGGTCGTCGAGGTCGGGGCGGACGAGGAGGGTGACGGGGGAATCCGCGTGCATGGCGTCGGCCTCCTCCTCGGTTTCACCGGGGGGGATGCAGCGGGTGATGTGGAGCGTCATGCGGCCGGTGTGGCGGTCGAGGGCGTAATGGATGGAGAGGTAGGCGTTGCCGCCCATGCCGGTGGGGACGATGAAACTCCAGCGCATGGCGTTGGGGCCGGTCACCTCGAAGGCGGTCTGGCAGCCGGGGCCGATCTCCTGCGAGAAGTCGCGGTGGATGAGCCAGACGCGGCAGCGCACGAGGGCGACGGTCTTGTCGACGGGCATGCCGGGATCCTGGTTGAGGGCGAGCATCGCGTCATACTGGCTGTCGATGGCGCCCCATGTGGCGCGGAGCATCCCGTAGGCGCCCAGGGTGGTGGTGGCGAGGCCGACCTGGCGTGGTGAGAGGCGGTCGCGGGAGGCGGCGGGCGTCACTTGCGCCCGGCTGGCGGGCGGCAGCAGGCACACGGGGGCCTGGAGGCGGTGGACATCGCTGGAATCGCGCGTGAAGATGGAGAGGGCGAGGGTGGCGTCGGTGGGGCGGTGGATGCGGGGGACGGGCTGGAAGAGGGCGAAGAAGCGCCCGTCGTCCCTAGGCAGGGCCTCGATTTTCTGGAGGCATTTGCCGTTTCGGGAGAGGGAGGCGATGAAGCGTTCGCGGTGCTGGATGAGCAGATGGTGCCCGGGGGGGACGAGGAGCAGCCGACGCTCGTCCTGCTCGGGGTGCCATTCGACGACGGGGAGGTAGCCGGGGCCGTTGAGTTTGCGGAGGAACTCGAAGGGGTTGCGGTAGAGCGCGGCGGCGAGGTCGTCAAGCGGGAGCTGCCCCACGTCGCCGTAGCCCTGGCGGGCGACGAGGAAGGCGAGGACGGTGGCGCGGAGCATCTGGCGCTGCACGCTGGTGGTCTGGAAGCGGGGGAGGGCGGGCGCTTTGCCGTCCGCGCCGGGCCGGGCCAGGATGAGTACCTCGGCGGGCTTGAGCGGCACCTGGATCTGACATTGCAGATAGCGCACGGGAATGCGTCTTCCCGTCAGCAGGTCGATGGGCGGCGTGTCGGCGTCGAACTCCTCCATGTTCCATTCGAAGGTGCCTGGCGTGTGGAGTTCGGGGTTGGCGACGATCAGCAGCGTGTGCTCGGCGTCTTGCGCGGGGATGCGCAGCATGCCGACGCCTTTTCCCGCGGCGCCGTAGGGGACGCGGACGGCGGCGTCGGCCTGGAAGGCGGGGTGGTTCTGGAGGAGCTGGTTGAGGCGTGCGAGGAAGGCGACGAGATTGTTCTGGGCGCCCCAGTTCAGGGGGGCGGCGCCGTGCACGTCGATTTTGGCGGTGGCGAGCCATTCGACGCCGTTGGCGATGCCGAAGCATCCTGCGGGGGAGAAGAGCGCGGCGAGGGCGACGCGCAGGCGGGCCCAGGCGGGGCCCTTGGCGGCGAGGCGGTCGTTGTCGTGGGTTTCGGCGAAGTGGACGAGGGCGCCCTTGGTGGCGGAGTATCCGTTGGCGAAGTTGAGGTAGCCTGAGATTTCCTGGGCGGAATAGTTCTGGAAGAGTTCGGAGTAGGCCCAGTCCATGCCGGATTCGGAGAGGAGGCGGGTGGTGGCGTCGATGCCGCCGCCGAGGCCTTCGAGGAAGAAGATGGTGTCGGGATACTCCTGGCGGACGCGGGCGATGATGTATTCCCATGCGTCGGCGGGGATCATGTATCCCGCGTCGCAGCGGAAGCCGTCGACGCCGTTGCGGCACCAGTGCAGGAATACCTCGGCGAGGGTGCGCCAGAGGCCGCGGTGGCTGAAGTCGAGTTTGCAGAGGTCGGCCCAGACGACGCCCCAGGCGCCTGGGCTCTGGAAGGTGCCGTCGGGGTTGCGGGCGAACCATTCGGGGTGCTGGCTCTGGAGGGCGCTGCCCCAGCCAGTGTGGTCGATGGGGAGGTCGAGGAAGACGAGGCCGCCGCGGCCGTGGATCTGGTCGATGAGTTCGAGGAACTGCTCCAGGGGGGTGGTGCGGCGGTCGAAGTCCGCGAGGGCGGAGTCGACGGCGAAGAAGTCTAGCGGCGCGAAGGGGCTGCCGAAGCGGCCCATGCGTGCGAAGGTGGTGGGGGCGGGGTGGACGGGGAGGAACTGCAGGATGCGGAAGCCCAGTTCGTTCTGGATGAGGTCGAGGTGCCGCCGCAGATCCCTGAAGTGCCCTGATGGCGGGATGACGGTGTAGTGCGCCTCGTCGAGCAGTTTCGCGGCGGCCTCCTGCTCGGGGGTCACATGGCTGCGTTCGAGGGCGTCGCCGAACTGGCGCACGAAGGCGTTGTAGATGGTGTTGCCCGCGAAGGCGGTGGCGGGCTCGACCTTGACCTTGGCGTTTTCGCCGCGCGGCCACCACGAGCGCGGCGTCGGCTCCTCCTCCTGGAAGAAGGCCTTGAACTCGAAGATGCCAGTCTCGCAGAGGGGCAGGACGATTTCGAAATGCGTGTCGTCCGTCTGCCGCATGGGCAGGTCTCCCCAGTCGCGGCCGAGGCGCGGGCGGCCCTGTTCATAGAAGTCGACGGTCTCGCGGCGGTGGATGGCGGCGCGGCCGAGGTTGCAGCGGAGGAATGCCCTGCCCGTTCTGGCCGCACTGATGGCGAGGGTCACGCGCAGGGTCTGGCCTGCATGGCGCACGATCTGCGTGAAGGGGGCGGGGGATTGCTCAAGGGACAGCGCGGAGGCGGGCATGGGGGCACTCGACGTCAGGGAGGACTACTTTTTCTTGGGGGCGGGCTTCTTCTTGCCCTTCTTGCCTTTTTCGGGCTTCGGCTCGACCTTGGGCTTCGGGGGCTCGTAGGTGACCTTGGCGGAGCCGTCGGCGATTTCCAGCTTGGCCAGATTGTTGTTGTCGGCGTTCATGGCGTCCTTGACGGGCTTGACGAAGGAATCGACCAGCTGCTCCTCGAGGCCCTTGGGGACGGGGAGCAGCCCGAAGCGGTACGATGCGTCCGCGATGGAGATGCGCCCGCCCGAGCATTCGGCCTTGGCGGTGATGGTGAGCGCGCAGGGCATGAACTTCATCTTGCCATTCAGGACGATCTTGATGTTCTTCTCGCCTTCCAGGAAGTGGATGGTGGCGGCGGTGGCGTACGGGGAGCCCAGCGTGGAAGTATCCTTGATGGCGTCCGCGAGCTTGCCGCTGACATAGGCGGAGGCGGTCTTGTCGTCGAACTCGGCGACGACCGTTTTCTTGCGCTCCTTGTATTTTTCGATGATGGCGGAGCGGTCGTCGTCGGAGGTGGAGATGGAGCCGCAGGCGGGGAAGAAGAAGAGGATGAGGAAGATCAGCAGCAGCGTGCCCAGGGTGGAGCCGCCGATGATGTTCTGGAGCGTGTGGCTCTTCTTGGGGACGCCGATGTCCATCAGGTCGTCGGGCTTGATCTTGTCGAGGTCAAGTCGGTCGCCGCAGCTGCGGCAGAAGACTGCGCTCAGAAGATTGTCGGCACCGCATTTCGGGCAGCGTAGCATGGAAGGGACTCTCCTTTGTGGGGGTGGGGGTGGAAAAGGTCAGGCGAACCAGAGCAGGGACTTGGTGGGCTGTCGCTGCACGGAGTCCTTGCCCTGCACGTCGGGGGAGACGGGGGGTAGGTAGTCGAGGTTGTAGTGGAGGCCGCGGGATTCGTGGCGCGCGGTGGCGGCGTCGATGATCATCTCGGCGACGGAGGCGATGTTGCGCAGTTCGACGAGGTCGGGGGTCAGCAGGAAGTTCCAGTAGTACTTCTCGATTTCCTTGCGAAGCATCTTGATGCGGTTCTTGGCGCGTTCCAGGCGCTTGTTGGAGCGGACGATGCCGACGTAGTCCCACATCAGGCGGCGGATCTCGTCCCAGTTGTGGGAGATGACGATCTGCTCGTCGGAGTTGACCGCGCTGCCCGCGTCCCAGTCGGGGACGGCGTCGACGGAGATGCGGCTGTGGGGGTCGCTCTGGTGGATGGCGTGCTGGACGGCGAAGTTGGCGACGACCATGGCCTCGAGGAGGGAGTTGGAGGCGAGGCGGTTGGCGCCGTGGAGGCCAGTGCAGCCGCATTCGCCGATGGCGTAGAGGTTCTTGACGCTGGTGACTCCGTTGACGTCGGTGCGGACGCCGCCGCAGCAGTAGTGGGCTGCGGGGACGACGGGGATGAGGTCGTGGGCCATGTTGATTCCGAACTTGAGGCACTGGGCGAAGATGTTGGGGAATCTCGCGCGGAGGAACTCCTCGGACTTGTGCCGTATGTCGAGCCACGCGCATTCCTGGCCGGTGCGCTTGAGTTCGTTGTCGATGGCGCGGGCGACGATGTCGCGCGGGGCGAGGGAGGCGAGGGGGTGGTAGTTCTCCATGAAGGAGACGTATTCGTCGCCCTTGCGGATCTTGAGGACGGCGCCTTCGCCGCGGACGGCCTCGGATATGAGGAAGGACTTGGCCTGGGGGTGGTAGAGGATGGTGGGGTGGAACTGGTAGAACTCCATGTTGGAGATCTCGGCGCTGGCGCGGTAGGCCATGGCGATGCCGTCGCCGCAGGCGACGTCGGGGTTGCAGGTGCACAGATAGACCTTTCCCGCGCCGCCAGTGGCGAGGAAGGTGAACTTTGCGATGATGGTGGCGATCTCGTGGGTCTTCGTGTCGATGACGTAGGCGCCGAGGCACTCGTTGTCGCCCTGCCACTCGATGTGGCGGGTGGAGATGAGGTCGACCGCCAGATGGTTTTCCCAGATGGTGATGCGGGGGTTCTCGCGGCAGCGCGCGATGAGGACCTCGGAGACCTCGCGCCCCGTGATGTCGCCTGCGTGGAGGATGCGCCGCGCGGAGTGCCCGCCCTCGCGCCCGAGGTGGTAGTCCTGCCCCGCGCCAGCGGGGAGGTTCGTCTCGACTTCCTTGCGCAGGGTGAACTGCACGCCGAGTTCCTGCAGGCGGCGGATGCGCTCAGGGCCTGCCTTGACGATGGCGCGCACGACGTCGGGCTTGCAGAGGCCCGCGCCCGCGACGAGGGTGTCCTGCACATGCTGTTCGAAGGAGTCGTTGTCCTCGGACATGACGCAGGCGATGCCGCCCTGCGCGTAGCGGGTGTTGCAGTCCTCGGCGGCGGCCTTGGTGACGACGAGGACCTGGCCGTGTTCGGCCGCCTCCAGCGCGGCGGTGAGGCCCGCCAGCCCGGAGCCGATGATCAGATAGTCGACGGTGATGCGTTTGCGCGGATTCATGGTCGCGGATTCTCCCAAAGCCGATGACGATGGTAGGAACCCATAATGTAAACCACAATTCCAATACGGGGGCGCGCCGCGCGACGGGAAACGGGGCGCCCGAGCGACCGCCCTACATGTCGGCGAGGTCGAGCTGGCAGACGCGCATGACCTCGGAGGCGGTGGTGAAGCCCTTCTGGACCTTGAGGTCGCCGTCCTCCTTGAGGGTGCGCATGCCGTTCTTGCGGGCGATGGCGGTGATGACGGAGGTGTCCTTCTTGGCGTTGATGGCGGCGCGGAGTTCGTCGTTGATGACCATCAGCTCGAAGATGGCGATACGGCCGCGGTAGCCCGATCCCATGCAGTTTCGGCAGCGCTTGCCCTTGGGGGCCTCGGGGGTGGGGTCGCCCGTGTAGCCAGTGCCGTTGCACTTCGGGCAGATGCGGCGGACGAGGCGCTGGGAGGCGACGGCGAGCAGGGCGGAGGAGATGAGGAAGCCCTCGACGCCCATTTCGATGAGTCGGGAGACGGCGCCTGCGGCGTCGTTGGTGTGGAGGGTGGAGAGGACGAGGTGGCCAGTCAGGGAGGCGTGGATCGCGATCTCGGCGGTCTCCTTGTCGCGGATTTCGCCGACGAGGACGACGTCGGGGTCCTGTCGGACGATGGCGCGCAGTCCGCTGGCGAAGGTGAGGCCGATGTTGGCGCGGACCTGGATCTGCTGGAGTCCTTCGAGCTGGTATTCGACGGGGTCCTCGATGGTGATGATCTTTCGGAAGTCGGCGTTCAGCTGCTTCATGATGCAGTAGAGCGTGGTGGTCTTGCCCGAGCCAGTGGGGCCGACGATGAGGATCATCCCGTGGGGCATGGAGTAGAGCTTCCTGAGTTCGTCCATGGTGTCGGGGAGGAGTCCGACCTTCTCGATCTCGAAGACGGAGGAGTCCTTCTGGAGGAGGCGCAGGACGATGGATTCGCCGTGCATGGTGGGGATGGTGGAGACGCGCACGTCGATGGGGGTCATGCCCTGGGTGAGTTCGATGCGCCCGTCCTGCGGCAGTCGCCGTTCGGCGATGTTCATGCCCGAGAGGAGCTTGATGCGGGAGGCGATGGCGGGGAACTGGGCGATGGGGGGGCGCAGGACGGTCTGGAGGAGACCGTCGATGCGGAAGCGGACCTGGACGTCGTTCTCGTTGGGCTCGATGTGGATGTCGGAGGTGCCGGTCTCCTCGGCGCGGGCGAAGATGTCGTTGACGAGGCGGACGATGGGGGCCTCCTTGGCCAGGTCGCGGAGGGCCTGTTCGGAATCGCCGTCGGCGCCTGGTTCGAGGCCCTGGTCGGGGCGGTCGTAGAGGGAGGCGAGGAAGCGGTCGATGTAGGAGCGGCGGACGAGGAGGAACTGGACGTCGGTGTCGTAGAGGTTCTTCCAGAGCTGGGCGAGATGTCCTGCGTGGTAGGGGGAGGCGAGGGCGATGACGGTGCGCTCGGCGCTCCAGACGAGGGGCAGGCAGAACTCGGAGTTGAGGAAGTCGTAGGTGACGTCGGGGTAGTACTGGATGTCGCGGGATTCCTGTTCGTCGAGGACGGGGATGCCTGATGCTTCGGCGTAGATTGCGACGAGGGCCTGTGCCTCGAGCTTGCCGTCCTCGACGAACTGCTGATCGAGGGCCTGGGTGCCCGCGTTGAGTTCCTCGGGCGGGAGTTTCAGGCGTTCGGCGAGGAGGGCGCGGATCTTTTCGACGAGGCGCGGTCCCTGCAGATAGTTCTGGATGGGGGATTCGTCAGGCATGGCGGCTCCTCAGTACTTTTCCTCGGCGTTGCGCTTCTCGATGTCCTCGAGGGAGGCCTTGTAGCGGCGGACGAGGTCATCCTGGAAGTTGTCGTTGTCGATGACATTGACGGTGACGAGGATGAGGAGTTCGGTGCGGACGTTTTCGCGCTTGTCGTATCCGAAGAGGAGGCCGAGATACGGGATGTCGCGGAGGAACGGGATGCCTGCGCGCTGGGTGGTCTCGGTGCTCTTGATCATGCCGCCCATGAGGAAAGTCGCGGTGTCCTTGACGGTCATGACGGTGGAGACCTTCTTGGTGGTGAAGTCGGGGGCGTTGGAGTTGGAGGTGGTGGCGGAGGCGCTGTTGGCCTTGACGGCGGAGACCTCCTGGCTGATGGAGAGCTGGACCTCGTTGCCTGCGGTGATGGTCGGGGTGACGGTCATGATGACGCCGATGTCCTTGTACTCGTAGTTGGTGGAGGTGTTGCCGGAGGAGCTGTTGTAGTTGGTGGTCTCGGTGGGGACGGCGATCTGCTCGCCCGCCTGGAGGTAGCCCTCCTCGCCAGACTTCACGACGAGCTGGGGTTCGGAGAGGATCTTGGTGTTGCCTTCGCCCGCGACGGCGGAGATGATGGCGAGGGGGTTGTTGTT
Source organism: Lentisphaeria bacterium (assembly GCA_016287975.1). Next base: position 15,025 of record JAEEXV010000352.1, read on the forward strand.
CTTGTGGATGAAGAGTCCGAGGCCGCTGCTGGCCCAGTTGTTGATGGCGGTGATGATCTCGGCGCTTTCGTGGGCGAGGAGGCCGCCCGCGGCGCCTGCGCCTGCCCATCCGCCTGAGGCCTCCCAGTTGGCGCGGGCGGCGAGCTGGGATGCGGCGTAGCTGACGCCGAACTCGGTGGATTTGTCGAGGGTGATGTCGGTGATGATGGCCTTGATGGAGACCTGCCTGGCGGGGATGTCGTGGCGTTCGAGGAAGGACTTGATGACGGTCATGGTGCGCGGGGTGGTCTTGATGGTGAGGCGGTTGTGCTCGGCGTCCGCGTAGATGGTGACCTCGGTCTCGAAGACGGTGGGGTTCAGGGGGAGCTGGTTGGCGTTGTTGCCGGTGCGGTTGTTGTTTCGGTTGGTGTTGCCGCCTCGGGCGTTGGTGCTGCTGTTTCCAGTGACGGTGCCGCCCGCGCGCCGTGAAGAGGAGTTGTTGCGGTTGCTGTTGTTGCGGTTGGCGGTGTTGCGGTTGGTGGAGGTGGTGGAGCGGTTGGTGCTGGTGGACGAGGTGGAGGAGGTTCGTCGCGTGGAGGAGGAGCTGCGCGAGGAACTCCGCGAGGAGCCCGCGGTGGTGGCGGCGGAGACGGTCGAGGTGGCGTTGAAGAAGGTCTCGAGCATCGTGGTCAGGGCCTCGGCGGTGGCGTGCTGGGCGTTGTAGAGGAAGATCTCCTCCTTTTCGATGATGTCGTCGCGGTCGAGGGCCTTGATCCACTTGCCGACCTCGGCGACGACCTCGGGGAGTGCGGCGGAGACGACGATGCAGCCGATGCGGGGCAGACCGATGATCTTGACGGCGCCGCCAGAGGGGGCGGTGCCGTTGGCGACGGGGAATCCGAGGATGGGGAGGAGGGCGAGGAGTTCCTCGGCGATTTCGTCGGCCTCGGCCTCGTAGCACTGGAAGGCGGCGCATGGCCATTCGCGCTCGCCCTTGCTGTCGAGGCGGGAGAGGATTTCGCGGACTTTGGCGATGTTGGCGGGGGCCTCGATGATGATGAGGGAGTTGGCCTCGGTGACGTCGACGACGCTGGCGCCCTCGGTCAGGAAGGGCTTGATCTGGGTGAGGAGGACGGCGCTGGACTTGTAGCGGACGGGGACGAAGTCGACGACGACGTTGGGCTGGGTGTCGTGGTCGGCGAAGATGCGGCGTTCCTGGGGCATCTTGTCGAAGGGGAGGATGTGGATGAAGCCGGAGTTCATGGAGGCGTATGCGCCAGTGAGCCAGAGGATGTGCTCGAAGGTCTCCCAGGCCTGCTTGGCGGTCATCCTGGTGTCCATGGAGAGGGTGACGGCGCCCTTGACGGCGGGGTCGACGAGATAGCTGAAGTTGAGGAGAGAGGGGGCGGCGAAGGCGGCGACGACCTCGGGGAGTTCGGCGGCGTTGAAGGCGAGGGTGACCTGGACCTCGGCCTTGGCGTCGGGCACGCCCTTGATGAGATTGTCGGGATAGGGCATCTGGAGGGCGTCGGCCTTTTCGCGGTTGGAGGTGCGGTCGGGCAGGGAGAGCTTGCGGTCGGGGGTGTCGCCGCGCTTGGGGCGGGTCGAATCGACGGAGATGGGGGAAGTGTCGTAGAGCTTGGCCTGGCGCGTGACGCCAGCGCGCACAAACGGCAGCGGGCGCGGCTCGCCGTTGGCGGACTGCGGCTTCGACTCCTGCGGCTTGGTCGATTGGCAGGCGCCGACGAAGAGCAGCAGGGCGGCGGCAACCAGGAGAGTGACGGTGGAATGGCGATGGAGGTGCATCATACGTTCAGGTCGGCGATTCTATGGGAAAGAGGAAGGGGCTATCGGCGGTAGGTGTTGTTGTTGCGCTGCTGGGCGGCGCGTTGCTGCGCCGCGCGTTGCTGCGCGGCCTGCTGGGCGGCGCGCTGCTGGGCGGCTCTTTGCTGGGCGGCTCTTTGCTGGGCGGCTCTTTGCTGGGCGGCGCGC
>JAEEXV010000353.1 GCA_016287975.1 Lentisphaeria bacterium
CCCGCGCGACTACCGCCTCCCGAACGACGCCTTCACCGTCGCCGACCACCAGGACGGCGTCATCGAAGTCCGCAACGCCGTCGGCCCCGCCCTGCGCGTCTCCTCGCGCTGGCTCGTTCGCGGGCGCGCCGTGACGCTCCAGGGCAACGCCGCCCGCCACGGCGCGCTCGTGATCCGCCGCACCGTCGAGCGCACGCCCTTCGGCGTCACCGTCCACGACCTCCTTGAAAACACAGGGAACGCGGACCTGCCCGTCGTCGTCGACAACGGCTTCGCCGCCGACCTCGGCGCCTTGCGCGAGATGCGCCTCGCGGGCACCCGCCTCCCCGCCTTCAGCCTCTCCACCGACAACCTCTCCCAGCGCCAGTACTCGATGACGCCGCTCGTCTACCTTGGATACCCCGCCGCGGGCTACGGCGTCTACCTCGAAGACGACTGCTACCGAAACCAGTACTCCGCCATCACCGTGGGCGACACGCTCCACCTCGCCGACGACCTGTTCTACCTCCCCCCGCGCTCCTCCTACTCCTTCACCTGGAAGATCTACCCCGTCCCCGACGCCGACTACTACACCCTCCTCAACGCGCTGCGCCAGGACTACCGACTCTTCCAGAAGATCCCAGGGCTCTTCGGCTTCATCTACCCCTATCCCAACGGCGACTACGACAAGTACTACCGCAAGCGCCTCACCACCCCGGAGGCATTCAAGGCCTTCCTCGACGACACTGGCATGGCCAACCTCGCCACCCGGCCGTTCCTCCCCGACGGCAAGGAAAACCTCCCCCTCTACGGCTCCGAACCCGCCCAGGCCTGGCTCCAGGGCGTCGAGGCCACCCGCCGCAAGAACGCCATCCTCCGCCAGGCCGCCCCGCGCGTCCCCCTCCTCTGCTACACCGACATCCACCTCATCCGCACCAGCGGCTGGGACGACATCATCGGCGGCACCAAATGGCGCGAACGCCTCGCCGACAGCGTCGTCACCAACGCCTTCAACGAACCCGTCCCCTACCGCTCTGGATACCTCTACCACGTCGCGCCGCGCCTCGACAATGCCGCAGGCAGGCAGATCCTCGCCAACTTCCAGACCATCCTCGGCCCCCTCGGCTTCGACGGATTCTTCCTCGACGAATGGGACCACTCCAACGTCCGCGTCGCCTTCAACCGCCAGGACGGCCGCACCGCCCTCCTCGACGCCAAGGGCGCCATCGCCCGCAAGGTCGCGCTGATTCCACTCTACTGCAAGGAGTTCCAGGAGCACGTCGGCCGTCTCGCCACCGCCAATGGACGCCTCTGCTATGCCAACCAGTTCGACTGCCTCGCCTCACTCATGCAACTGCCGATCATCCACTTCGCCGAACCCGTCGCCCGCGTGGAGGAATACCTCCTCCGCGCCGCGCAGGCCAGCCGCACCCCGCTCACGCTCGGCTGCAAGGGCAACAGCAATGTCTGGCTCGACCTCCGCTACTTCCTGCGCTACGGCATCGCCACCTGCTACTACTCCGCCCGCCTCACTGGCGACCATCCCCTCAAAAAACTCTACCCCGTCACCATCCGCGAAATCCACCCGGGCGTCATCTTCGGCACCGACCGCATCTTCACCTGCCTCCCAGGCACCTACACCCTCGGCGACAACCGAAAACTCACCGCCTACATCTACGGCGGACCAAACGGACAACTCGCACGCACCCTCACCGCCGACGGCACCATCACCCTCCCCCTCGACCCCGACACGGAAGCCGCCGTCATCATCGCCGAAAAATAGCCACGCCCACGCCAGTTCGGCGCGCCCCAGACGGCTTTTTTTCCCGACACCGCCGCCGCATCGGCGTCAAGGCATTACATTATGACGCTTTACTAAACGAAAGCGTTAGAATGAATTATGCCCACGGATTCGGCCAAAGGCGCCAAATCCGCGCATTGTCTTTGTCTTTTGCAATTCCCATGTCCACTTCCCCTTCCATTCCACTTGTCCCGACGAAGAGCGACGAAGAGTTGCTTGAGAGCGCCTCCCCCGTGAAGGTGCTGACCACCCCCGATTCATCGCCGTCCCGCCCGAAGATCCTGGTGGTGACGCCTGAGATCACCTATCTGCCGCACCGCATTGTGGAGAACCAGTATGCGATCAGCCAGTATTCGGCGCTGGGCGACCAGGCGGTCAACTACTCCTCGAAGGCAGGCGGCCTCGCCGACGTCTCGGCCTCGCTGGTCTCCGCGCTCTACGACATGGGCGCGGACGTGCACATCGCCCTGCCCTTCTACCGCCGCATCTACCACATCGACCCCGACAAGCTCGACCACTACGAGAAGCGCCGCGCGAAACTGACCAGCCAGATGCCCGAGGAACGCGTGCATTTCGCGAAGGACTACATCTTCAACTACCGCGAGCGCGTCTATTCCGCCGACCCCAACCGCTCGGTCCACATCAGCCTCGCCTTCCAGCGAGAGGTCATCAACCACACCATCCCCGAACTCCAGCCCGACCTGGTCCACTGCAACGACTGGATGACAGGACTCATCCCCGCCTTCGCGCGCAGGATGCACATCCCCAGCCTCTTCACCGTCCACAACATCCACACCCAGAAGACCACGATGGAGGAAATGGAGAACGCGGGCATCGACGCCGCCTTCTTCTGGCAGAACCTCTACTTCGAACGCAGGCCCTTCTCCTACGAGGAATCCCGCTCCACCAACCGCGTCGACTTCCTCACCTCGGGCATCTTCGCCTCCCATTTCATCAACACCGTATCCCCCACCTTCCTGCGCGAAATCGCCGACGGATGGCACCCTTTCATCCCTGACTACATCCGCAACGAAATCGCCAACAAATACTACGCAGGTGTCGCCGCGGGAATCCTCAACGCCCCCGACCCCGACGATTCGCCCGACTGCGACCCCGCCCTCGTCCGCAACTACACCCCGCAGACCCACGTCGAGGGCAAGCGCGAAAACAAACTCGCCTTCCAGCAGCGCGTCGGCCTCCAGCCCAACCCCGACGCACCGCTCTTCTTCTGGCCCTCCCGCCTCGACCCCATCCAGAAAGGGCCGCAACTGCTCGCCGACATCCTCTACCATGTCATCGACAAATACTGGGACCGCCAGCCCCAGTTCGCCTTCGTCGCCGACGGCCCCTACCAGCATGTCTTCCGCTCCATCGCCGACCACCACCAGTTCCACAACCTCATCGCCGTCCTCGACTTCGACAAGAACCTCTCCAAACTCGGCTACGCCGCCTCCGACTTCGTCCTCATGCCCTCCCGCTACGAGCCGTGCGGCCTGCCGCAGATGGTCGGCCCCATCTACGGAAGCCTCCCCGTCGTCCACGACACGGGCGGCCTCCACGACACCGTCACCATGCTCGACCCGTTCGCCCATACAGGCGGCGGCTTCATCTTCCACGACTTCGACGACCAGGGGCTCTTCTGGGCCATCGACCAGGCCATGGCGTTCCACGCCCTCCCGCTGGAGCACCGCGCCGCCGAGGTCACGCGCGTCATGAACGAGGCCAAGTCCCGCTTCAACCACCACCAGACCGCCCAGGCCTACATCGAGCTCTACGAGAAGATGCTCAACCGCCGCCTCGTCGAATGGACCACGCCCGCCCCCAACTGACCTGTCAATGACCACCCCCGACGGACCATCACAATCGGCGTCCAGCCCCTTCTTCCAGGATCCGATGCTCCTGCCATACCAGGAGGTCTACGACCGCCGCCAGGCATTCATCGCCCGCCGCCGCGCCGAAGTCCTCGGCGACCGCCAGAACCTGCTGGAGGTCGCCGACTGGCACCGCCACTACGGCCTCCACCGCCTCCCCTCGGGCAACTGGATCTTCCGCGAATGGCTCCCCTACGCCACTGGCGCCGTCCTCCTCGGCGAGTTCAATGACTGGAACGCCTCCTCCTGGTTCGAACTCCATCCCGTCGCAGGCACCGAGGACTGGGAAATCGAACTCCCCGCCCCCATGCTCCACCACGGCCAGAAGTACCAGCTCTTCGTCGAATGGCCAGGCGGCTCTGGCTGGCGCCTCCCCTCCGCCGTCCAGTGCGTCGAACGCGAACGCCAGGAAAACGGCCACATTCTCTTCAACGCAAAGGTCTGGGAACCCGAAACGCCGTTCCAGTGGCGGCACGACCGCTATCCCCGCCCCAGCATCCCATTCATCTACGAGGCCCATACTGGCTGCGCCCAGCAGGAACCCAAGGTCGGCACCTTCCGCGAATTCCGCGAAAACATCCTCCCGCGCATCGCCAGCGCAGGATACAACTGCCTGCAGCTGATGGCCGTCGCCGAGCACCCGTACTACGCATCCTTCGGCTACCACGTCGCCAACTTCTTCGCCGTCACCGACCTCTTCGGAACCCCCGACGACTTCAAGGCCCTCGTCGACGCCGCACACGCCCTCGGCATCGCCGTCATCATGGACCTCGTCCACTCCCACGCCGTCAAGAACGAACTCGAAGGCATCGGCCAGCTCTGCGGCCGCCAGGAGCAGTTCTTCCACGTCGGCGCCAGAGGCGAGCACCCCGCCTGGAACTCCTACTGCTTCGACTACAGCAAACCCCAGGTCTGCCGCTTCCTCCTCTCCAACTGCCGCTTCTGGCTCGAAGAATACCACCTCGACGGCTTCCGCTTCGACGGCGTCACCAGCATGCTCTATTTCGACCACGGCCTCGGCCGCGCCTTCACCTCCTACGACGACTATTTCGACGCCAATGTCGACTGGGATTCCCTCGCCTATCTCACCCTCGCCAACGAACTCTGCCACTCCCTCGGAAAGCCCGTCTGGACCATCGCCGAGGACGTCTCGGGAATGCCAGGACTCGCCCTCCCGATCCAGCAGGGCGGCGTCGGCTTCGACTTCCGCCTCGCCATGGGAATCACCGACTACTGGTTCAAGCTCCTCGACCGCCTCGACGAATGCTGGAACGTCGGCGAACTCTGGCACGAACTCAACAACCGACGCCACGAGGAAAAGACCATCTCCTACGTCGAATGCCATGACCAGGCCATCGTCGGCGGACAGACCTTCCTCTACCGATGCCTCGGAAACACCATGTACGACGCAATGGACATCCAGCAGGACAACTTCATCGTCGCCCGCGGCATCGCCCTCCACAAGCTCGCCCGCCTCGCCACCGCCGCCACCGCAGGCGGCGGATACCTCAACTTCATGGGCAATGAATTCGGGCACCCCGAATGGATCGACCTTCCCCGCGAAGGCAACGGATGGTCCCTCGACCACGCCCGCAGACGCTGGGACCTGCGCGACAATCCCGCCCTCCGATACCATCACCTCGCCCGCTTCGACCGCGACGTCCTCCTCCTCCTGCGCCGACACCCGAACTTCTTCCGCCAGCCCGCGCGGCTACTCTGGTTGGACGAGGAAATGCACGCCTTCGCCTTCGAGCGCGACGGGCTTCTCTTCCTCTGCAACTTCCATCCGACCCGCTCCTACGCCGACCTGCCCATCCCCGCGCCGCGCCCCGAATACCGCCTCCTCCTCGACAGCGACGCCCCCGAATACAGCGGACACGGCCGCGTCCAGCCAGGCCAGCACTATTTCGCCTCGGGCGAAGGCCCCGACCAGGCCATCCAGGTCTATCTCCCCACCCGCACCGCGCTCATCCTGGAGTGACCCCCGCCATGCGCCTGCCCCTCGACCTCTTCCTCGCCCTGAGGTATCTCAAGCCCAAACGCACCTTCCTCTCCGTCATCAGCCTGCTCTCCGTGCTCGGGCCGCTCCTCGGCGTCGCCATCCTCATCATCGTCACCGCCATCATGGCGGGCTTCGAGCACAACATCAAGGCCGGCATCATGAACATGCAGGCCCATGTCACCGTCTATCCCACCCATCCCTCTGGCGCCTTCACCGACCCCGCAACCATCATCCAGGCCCTCGAGACCGAAGGCAAGGCGCAGCATCTCCGCGCCACCCCCGTCATCGAGGGCACCGCGCTCGTGCAGCTCCGCGACACCGTCTATCCCAAGATCGTGCGCGGCATCGACCCCGACAGCGAGGCCCGCGCCACCAACATCCAGGCCAAGTTCGACCCCCGCGGATTCCGCCTCGCCGAAAAGCAGGCCATCCTCGGATACAGCCTCGCCGACCACCTCCGCCTCCATCTCGGCTCGCAGTTCCTCATCCACTCCCCCGCGCGCCTCACCAGCAACATCTCCTGGCGAAAGGACGGCAAGGTCGAGGTCCGCGAACCCGATGAACTCTACCTCCCCGAGGAATGCACCGTCGCGGGATTCTACACCATGGGCGTCTCCGACTACGACGACAACATCATCATCCTCCATATCGACCAGGCCGCCCAGCTCTTCGGCATCGACTGGGGAACCGCCACCTCCATCCAGGCCGTCGTCGACAACCCCATGGACCTGCACCGACTCGCCACCGACATCCGCACCCGACACCCAGAATGGCATGTCATCACCTGGCAGGAAAAAAACAAACTCCTCTTCGACACCCTCCAGAACGAAAAGACCCTCATGAGTTTCCTCATGACCTTCATCGTCCTCGTCGCATCCTTCGCCATCGCCGCCACCCTCATCACCGTCGTCGTCCAGAAAACCCGCGAAATCGGAATCCTCAAGGCCGTCGGCGTCTCCAGCCCCGCCATCGCACGCATCTTCCTCCTCCAGGGCGCCATCATCGGCTCCCTCGGCACCGCCCTCGGCACCGCCGCAGGACTCCTCGTGATCCACTACCGCGACGCCATCGCGCGAATCCTCTCCCGCATCCTCGGCCACGAGATCTTCCCCGCCCAGCTCTACCACCTGACCTCCATCCCCGCCCGCGTCTTCCCCGCCGACCTCGTCCGAATCATCCTCTCCAGCCTCGTCATCTGCATCTTCGCCGCCCTCATCCCCGCCCTCTACGCCTCCGCATTCTCCCCCGCGCAATCCCTCCGCTCCGACGACTGATCCACATGACGACCGCCAACGCCGACATCCTCTACCGCATCTCCCACCTCAAACGGGACTTCCGACTCCAGCGCGGCGTCATCCACGTCCTCCAGGACCTCACCCTCGACATCCTCGACCACTCCTGGACCGCCCTCGTCGGACGCTCGGGCTCAGGCAAGACCACCCTGCTCCAGCTCCTCGGCGGCCTCGACCGCCCCACCTCAGGATCCATCCTCTTCCGAGGCGAAGATCTCGCCCGACTCTCAGGCGCACGACTCACCGCCCTCCGACGACGCGAGTTCGGCTTCGTCTTCCAGTCCTACCACCTCCTCCCCGAACTCTCCGCCCTCGAAAACGCCGCCCTGCCCGCCCTCCACTGGGGCGACGCGCGCGACGAGACCTACGCCCGCGCCCGCGAACTCCTCGTCTCCTTCGGCCTTGAAAGCCGTCTCCAGCACCGCCCGCACGAACTCTCAGGAGGCGAACAGCAGCGCGTCGCCATCGCCCGCGCCCTCATCAACCGCCCCAGGGTCATCCTCGCCGACGAGCCCACTGGCAATCTCGACGCCGCCGCCGCCAGCAAGGTCGTCTCCATCTTCCAGCGCCTGCACCACGAGCAGCATCTCACCATCGTCATGGTCACCCACGACCCCAATATCGCAAAACTCGCCACCAACCAGTTCCGCCTCGGCTGAAACCGACGATGGTCGCGCACCGCGCCCGTAGCCACGGCGTCCCGCCGTGGCGCCCCCGCCGAGCAAACCAGCCCCGCCCGTCCTACGTTAAGCCAGCGGCATTTACGCCCCAGCGACATCGGTCTTCAGCCCCATCCCATAGCATTCCATGAGCACCGACCTATCCTCCATCCGCAACCTCGGCATCATCGCCCACATCGACGCAGGCAAGACCAGCACCACCGAAGGCCTCCTATATTTCTCTGGCCTCACCCACCGCTACGGCAACATCGACGAGGGCAACACCGTCATGGACTTCCTCCCCGACGAGCGCGCCCGAGGCATCACCATCATGGCCGCCGCCGCCTCCATCCCCTGGAAGGACTGCGAGTTCCACCTGATCGACACTCCTGGACACATCGACTTCACCGCCGAGGTCGAGCGCTCCCTGCGCGCCATCGACGGCGCCGCCGTCATCTTCTCCGCCGTCGAGGGCGTCGAGGCCCAGTCCGAAAAGGTCTGGCACCAGGCCGACCGCTACGGCGTCCCGAAGATCGCCTTCATCAACAAGATGGACCGCATCGGCGCCGACTTCCAGCGCACCTGCGCCCAGATCAACGAGAAGTTCGGCAACTGCGCCCTGCCGATGCAGATGCCCGACGGCGCCGAAAGCGGCTTCACGGGCATCGTCGACCTGCTCACGATGCGCTATCTCCAGTTCCCCCCCGAACAGCAGACCGAACCGCTTTCCTCCGACATCCCCGACCGCCTCCAGGAGGAGGCCGCCGCCGCCCGCGAACAACTTGTCGAGCACGTCGCCGACGTCTCCGACGAGGTCGCCGCCCTCTACCTCGAAGGCGAGGAGGTCCCCCTCGACCTGCTCAAGCGCGAGATCCGCCGCCACACCCTTTCCCGCGAACTCGTCCCCGTCTTCCTGGGCAGCGCCAAGCGCCAGATGGGCATCCAGCCCCTCGCCGACGCCATCGTCGACTACCTGCCCTCCCCCGTCGACATCCCCGAATACCCCGCCACCGACCGCCGCACCGACAGCCCGACCGCCGTCCACGCCGACCCCAAGGAGCCCTTCGCGGGCTTCATCTTCAAGGTCAACGCCTCCAACACCGCCGACCTCTTCTTCGTGCGCGTCTATTCGGGCACCGTCCACTCCAACGACCAGGTGCTCAACGGCCGCACTGGCGAACGCATCCGCATCCGCCAGCTCTACAAGATCTACGCCAAGACCACCGAGCAGATCACCGAGGCGGGCCCGGGCGACATCGTCGGAATGGCTGGACTCAAGGACTGCGGCATCGGCGACACCCTCGCCGCACCACAGCGTGTCCTCCATTTCGGCGGCATCGCCTTCCCCGAACCCGTCATCTCCATGGTCGTCGAACCCAAGTTCTCCAAGGACAAGGACAAACTCGACGACGCCCTCGACCTGCTCTGCCGCGAAGACCAGACCCTCCGACGCTCCACCGCCGAGGAGACTGGCCAGCGAGTCATCTCAGGCATGGGCGAACTCCATCTCGAAGTCACCCTCAAGCGCGTCTCCACCGACTTCAATGTCGAAATCCGCACTGGCGAACCCCGCGTCGCCTACCGCGAGACCCTCGTCAAGCCCGCCACCGTCCACACCGTCTTCAACCGCCAGGTCGGCGACGCCGTCTTCTACGCCGAGGCCACCGTCGACTTCGCGCCCATCGCCCTCACGGGCGAACCCTTCGAGATCAAGGACCAGGCCAAGGGCACCATCCCCAACGCGCTGCGCGCCGCCGCCGTCCAGGCCCTGGGCGACGGCCTCCGCACTGGCGGCCTCAACGGCTATCCGATGATCTTCGTCTCCGCCATCCTCCGCGACCTCAAGTTCGACCCCGCCACCACCACCCCAGGCGCCGTCGCAGGCGCCATCAACGACGCCATCTCCCAGGCCTTCCAGCAGGCAGGCACCATCACCCTCGAACCCGTCATGAAACTCGAAGTCCTCGCCCCCGAGGACACCATCGGCGAGATCTCCATGTATCTCCAGCCTCGCCGGGCCCTCATCAACGACATCGCCCAACTCGGCAATATGCGCAAGATTTCATGCCAGGTCCCACTCGCCGAAATGTTCGGCTTCGGAAAGGCGCTCCCGCGCCTCTCGGGCGGCCGTGGCTCCTTCTCCCTCGAACCCTCTGGATACCAGCCCAAACCCGAGTAGGCGGGGCGAGGCGGAATCATGAGCGGCGGGTCGCGCTCCTGCGCGACCGGCCAATGCCCGCGGGCGGACCGCCCCCGCTCTCTGCGCGGTTGTGTGCCGCCGGCGAAAAGCCGGCGGGCCAATGGCCGCTGGCGAACCGCCCCCGCTCTCTGAGCGGTTGTGTGCCGCCAGCGAAAAGCCGGCGGGCCAAGCGCCGATAGGCGGAACGCCCCCGATTGGCGAACCTCCCCCGCCCTCTGCGCGGTTGTGTGCCGCCGCCGAAAAGCCGGCGGGCCAATGTCCGTCATAATCCGATAGTCCGCATGTTTATTTTTCGATTTGACTCCTATTTCATCTATAGTCTACCATGTTTGATTGTCTTCGCAAGCACGGCAGGTGCCTGCCCCATTTTCATTGGATCGCATGATGGACTCGACACAAGCACAGAAAAACAAACCAGCCGCAAAACGCGACAAGCCTGGCAGGATCACGGAAAACACATATACGGAAGGCTACCCCGCGTATCATTCGACACGCAACCGCGGAAGATGCTGCCTCCTGTGCAGACATTGGACCGCCCCGCGCGACCTTCGTCGGGAGAGACGCTGGATCGTCGTTCTGGACAACGGGCACTGCCGCCTGGGTGAGAGGACCTGCGTGGAAGCGCATTCCATCGGCGACCTCCAGCACCATGGACATCTCTGCAAGCATACCTGCCCGAAGTTTGAAAAGATTCCTGCGCTCCTCGCCCGCAATATGACTTTGCTGCAACGATACTACGCAGGAATGCCCCCGTGCCCCCCCAAAAAACGCCGAACATGCAAAAAAACGTGGGAACAGTGCCCATTTGCTGGATTTCTCTGCAATGCCAAACGCCCACCCTCATGATTCCCGTCCTGGACGGGCGGTGCCGCTCCTGGGGAACAGCACGCATGGGAAATGGGGCATTATATTGGTCGCTGCCATCACCAGGGACTCCCGCCATTCACCCTTTGAACACACAAGCGCAAACCATGCATCACACGGACTGGCCATTCATCGTCATTCGTCACGACAATGGCGTCAACAACCATCCAGCCATATTCGACAAAATACTGGACATCGCCCACAAATATCCAGGGGCCTGCGATGAAGTATGGCTCTGCTCGCCGAACTACGCGACACGGGAGGCCCTCCTTGAAGCCGTTCCGCCGTTGAACCGCTTCCACGCGAAATGCAATGAATACGGCATCAGGCTCTCCTTCCAGCAAGGCGTCACCCTCGGCCACACGACCGCCCCCGAGTTCCTGGATAAACGCCCTGGCTTCTTCCCGTTCGAGCCAGAGGACTTCATGTGCGACCAGGACGGCACACGGCTGCCAGGGCAGCTTTGCCCGCGCTCCGCCAATGTCCAGCGGTTCGCCTACGAATACGCAAAAACCATTCTGGAAGTCCTGAAGCCCAGTTCCTATTGGCTCGACGACGACCTGCGCCTCGGCGTCTCCAAGCCCCAGGAGTGCTTCTGCGACCGCTGCATCGGCGAATTCAACCGCCAGCACAATACCAGTTATTCGCGCCAGGAAATCGCCGACAGGCTCTTCGGGCCAGCCATCATCGACCCGTTGCGTGGACAGTGGGCGGCTTTCAATGCGGAGGCCATCGCCATCTATGCGGCGCAGACCCGCAAGGCGGCGGACGACTTGCAGTCGGAGTGCCGACTGGCCTACCAGTCGGTCTGGGCCAACGCATTCTTCTGCGGCAACAACTACCGACCGCTGCTCGAAGCGCTGTCGGGCAGGGAGCGCAAACCCGTCGGCATCCGTCCTGGCGCGCTCTTCTACACCGAGGAAACGCCTCGCGGCATGCTGCACAAATCCATGAGCGTCGCCCGCGAGGCGGCGCGCTGCAAACGCTGCGGTTTTGTCGGAGCCATCTGCTACGAGCAGGAGAACTATCCGCGCAAAGTGCTGCACAAGAGCCCGGAAGCCATCATGGTCGAATCCACGCTGGCACTGGCGTCAGGCTGCGACAGCCTGTCCGAATACTACTACAGCGCCGAAAACCACGAGCCGCTTGACTACTACGACGACTTCTCGCGCGAACTCTCGCAATGGCGGCCGTATCTGGAACTGGTCGCCGCCTCCACGAAGCGCACACGCCTGGCGGGCCTCGCCCGCTTCCTTGGTTCCAACGCCTACAACCACTGCAGTTTCAATCTCGATGACAGCAACGACGAAATCCTCGCAGGCTTCGGCATTCCGATCACTGTGGAGGAAGACGAGCCCGATGCGTTGCTTGTCACGCAGAAGACCGTGCAATGCATGACGAGGGAGGACTTCCCGAAACTGTTCGCCAAACCAGTCCTCCTCCCCGCCGATGCGTTTGACGCGCTCGCCACGCAGTTTCCCGATGCGCTGGCAGAATACGCGCCAGACGCCGCGCTGGCCCGCGCGCATCTGCCCAAATCCAATGAAACGGCGCGGGTGGTCGAAATCGTCAATGGACACCCCGTCTTTCCAGAGCAGCCTGTCAGCGACGAAATCGCCCCCGCCGCCCTGCAATACGGCGCCTGTGTCGCCACGACTGGGTTCGGCACGAAAATCGCCATCGTCCATCCGTTCATCCCATTCCCCACGGCCTACCGACGGCAGGCCATTCTCGATGCGCTCGACGCCATTTCCGACAAGACCTTCCCCGTCCGCCTCGGCACCTGCCAGGCGGTCCGCGTGCTGCCGCGCATCGACGCCCATGGCAAGGTCGATTCCATCACCATCATCAACCTGTCGATCGGGCGCACACGCGACCTTGAACTGCAGGTGCGCCATCCCAAAATGCGCGCGCCGCTCATCGCGCGTCCCGTGGAGGCGGCCATTCCCGCCAAATGCGCGTACGACGAATCATGCGACAATCTGATGGTCACCGTCCCGCGCATCGCGCCATGGAAGCCTGTCACGCTTGTTTTTGAAAGGAAGTCCGCAAATGACGGCTGAGACAACCTCAAAAATACCAATCGTCCTTCTGCTGGTTTATGTTGTAGAAGCGTTTGCGCTTGGAATCGCCCCCGTCGACCGCGGCGTCTGGTGGGCGGAGAACCTCACGGCCTGGATACCGATCGCCGCCATCGTCCTTCTGTATTGGCGCGGGATCCGATTCTCCGACACGGCATACATCCTGATGTTCGTGTTCTTCGCCCTGCACACCATCGGCGGACACTATACCTTCGAGCATGTCCCCATTGGCGCGGTCACGCGCTTCTTCGGCTTCGAACGCAACCACTACGACAGGCTGTGCCATTTTCTGGTAGGATTGTTCGCCTTCCCCACGCTCGAGTATCTGGAGCAGAACAGCCTCGTGCGCGGGCGGCGGCTGCTCTGCCTGCTGACCGTGATGAGCATCTTCGGCTTCGCCGCCATCTTCGAACTGATCGAATGGTGCTATGCGGCCCTGGCGGACACGCAGTCGGGGACGCTTTTCCTCGGCTCGCAAGGCGATGTCTGGGACGCCCAGAAGGACATGCTCGCGGACGGTCTCGGCGCAATCTGCACGACCGCTGCCTATTGCCTCGTGAGACGCAGGGCGACCAAAGCGTAGACGCAAAATACCAATCCAATGACGATGCGCCCTGACGATGCCGCCATGTTCAGGCGCATGGGGCTTCCAACGCTGAAGAACGCAACAGGTAGCAACCGCGATTTTAGATCAACAAATACCAACCATCCGCCTTGAAAATCACCCAAGGACTGCCATAGTATGTCTTTGCGCGGGCATCTCCTTTTCCCTGGGTGCCAGGGAGGGAGCTCCCACTGCCTGCCCCTGGTTCGCGGAAAGCCGCGCAGTCGGTCGGACAGGCCCGCCTGGCGGCCCAGCCCGCCTTTCTCCAGAACAGCCTCCCACGCAAATACGATGCCATGACGCCATTTGAATCGCTGATCGCCACTTTCGCCAAGGAAACTGGACTCCCGCTTGAGGTCGACGAACGGGAATCCTGCTCGCTGGAAACCGACGGCCTCGTCGTCACGATGCAATACCGCCGCGAGCGCGACGACATAACGCTCTTCGCGCCAGTCACGGAACCAGACGCCCCGCTCCCGACCGAGACCCTCCGCGCCGCCCTCGCCCTCGCCTGCAACGGCGAAGGCACCCGCGGCAACTTCCTCGGCCTCTTCAAGGACACGCTTCTGCTCTCGACCATCGTCCCCTTCGAGGGCCTCACCGCCAGCTCACTCGGCGACCGCATCCTCGCCTTCGCGGACGCCGCACTCGCCGTCCGCGCCGAACTCGCCGCCCCCGCCCCTGCGGCTTCGGCCCCTCCCGCCCCCGCCGCCCCTGTCTCCTCCACCTTCCTGCAGGTGTAGGCCCCCATCCATTGTCACTCTCCACTCACCACGGTCTCGCTCCCATGCCCAGCCTCAATCTCGACACGCTCCGCTCCCTCGACGCGAAAAAAACCTACTACATCTCCAATTCGACTGGCCAGATCAAGGAGGCTGGCAGATGGCAGAAGTTCAAGACGCTGCTCGGCATCGGCGACGGACGCGACAAGGTGCAGAAACTCCTCGACGAGGTGAAAGTCGCGCTTCTGGCGGCGTCTGGCGAAACGGACAACGCCAAACTCTCTGCCGAAATCAAAAAATACGACGACGACCACAACTGGCACTGCTCGCTTTCAGGCCGATCGCTCAGCGCGATCGCGAACCGCTTCGCCGTGGCCAACGCGGACAAGATCGCTTCGACCTCGGCCAGGGAAATCTCCGAAAAGCAGATCACCGCACTTGTGAAGGATACCGTCCGTCCATGCCTGCGCCGCGAAGACTGGCCTGACGACGCCGTCGCATACCTCGAACGCGCCGCCAAGCCCCTTGTCGACCATCCGCCGATGAAGGACGCAGACGGCGGCCGACGCGTCCTTGACGAAGAGGCTTTCAACAAACAACTCAAGGATCTGCTGGACGCCGCCTCGACGGACCTCGTCCATATCGCCACCGACGCGCGTCTCGGCATGCCGCGCTTCGACAAGGCCTACCTGGACCACGTCTTCTCCACGCTCTACGACGAAAACGGCGTCCGCAATGAAAAGACGACTGCCGACCTGCGCCCCGCCTCCGACATCCGCTTTGAAGTAGGGCGCAAAGCGGCAGGCAACTGCCCCCCCCAGTTCGAAGAAGCGTCGTATTCCGCCCTGGTGCGCACCGCCATCGATGCGTGCGGCAAGGACACGGATGTGCTCTACCGCGTCCTCTCAATTATGCGGCGCATCCTCGTGAACGACGGAGGCCAGGTCCGCACCCCAGAAGCCGTCCGCCAATACGTCGATGGCATCCGCGCCAATTTCGCGGAACTCCGCGAGGTCGCGAAAGGAAACAAGAACATACTACGCAATGGCCTCGAGGCGCTGCGCGAAATGACGGGGAAACCGCTTTCGCCTGGATTGATTACCAAGATCGCGCAGTTCACGTCCACACTCGACCTCGATCACGTCGGCAAACTCAGCCCGTCCAGCGAAGGCTACGACATCCACATGGCCATGAGGCAACTCCAGGACGCATTCCGTCGCATGCTTTTCGAGCTTCGCCTGGTCACCCAGGTGGACGGGCAGGACGACCTGGTCCAGGCCCGTCTCATCGCCAACGGCTTGATGCTGGGACGCTTCCCCCTGGAAACCCTGCGCAGAATCAATGCGGCTCTGGAAACCCCGCAGGCCGCCCGCGTCCAGCAGTTCTACTATGGCATCGCGACAGGGACGGAAACGCCTGACGTGGCTGGAACGTTTCCAATTGGTGTGCAGACCATGATCAGTGGACGGGGGGCGAACATGGCAAACACCATCGATACGACCAAAAATGCCCTGGACACGATGCTTGGAATGCCACCCAAACCCATAGACTCCTCAAAGGCGAAAAGTGTATCCTACAGGAGCATCGATGGAGACAAGATCTTCTCCGACATCAAGGATGATGTCGAGGCCGAGGCCAAGGCCGAACGCAAGACGTACCTGGCCCAGCAGGCCGTGAAGGGCAATGGCCTGGCGGCGACACGGGTGCGCGGACTCATCTCCAACCTGTTGGACGAGGCGCCGTTCAAGCCTGAGGAATTCATGCGAAAGCGTTTCACGAATAACATCCGCCCGCTTCTCTCCCTGGCCGCGCTGAACGATGCAAAGAAGGTCGCGCAGGGCGTTCTCAAGGACACGGGCTTTGCGAAGGCGATTGCGGACGGGACGCTCGAAGTCGAGATCAAAGGGGGCGGCAAACTCTCCTCCGACCCCGATGAAGCGCTGGACCAACTCGCGCAGCACGTCACAGATCGGAAAGACGCCACCTTCGCCACCATCGACCCGCTGGCCAGGCGCAAAGTCGCCATCATCGCAGGACTCCTCGGCGACAAGACGGCGCAGGCGATTTCCGACGGCGTCGGCCTCGCGCTCGACCCCGAGGGCGGCAAGTCCGCCCTGACACTCTCAGGCGGGGGCACCGTAAAGCGCCGCATCACCCTGGATTACGACATCAACAAAAGGCTCCAACTCAATATCGATGCCGAGCGCACGGGCGGCATCGTTCGCATGGGCAGCGAATCCTTCCGCCTCGAACCTGGTAGCGTGGTCAAAACACACTTCACGGTCAATATCGACACCCCTTCCATGGAAAAACTGGAGCAGAACATCGACCTGGACGCCTTCGACGGCACTGCCGCCGAGGCAATCGCCTCCGCCCCAGGGAGCGTCCCCGACCGCAGCGAACGCGTCAAGGAATCCCTCGGCGCCGACCACATGATCGGCGGACTCGTAACCGCCGCCAAGGTCGACTTCATCCTCGATTGACCGCCGCGATTCCCTCTTCGCGGGCATTCCGCCTTGATTTCACCAGCCAGGAACGGAACCTGGCAAGTCTTCCAGGTTCCGCCTGTATTCAATCATCACACACGGATTGCGTCGAATGGCGCATCCGAGCCGTTGGATTCTTTCGGGGGCGCGGCCCGAAAATCGGCGATGAGCCGTTTCCAGACCGACGCCGTGTCCGCGAACGCGGTGAGCGCACTGGACGCCCCCTGCGTGACGAGAGCATCCATGTCGTCGCAACGCTGCAGGCGCACATGGCCTGTCCTGCGGTCGAGCGAAAGCGTCGCGCCCGCCGTGTCCGCGAATATGTCATTGGCTTCCAGTAGCGTCTGAAAGAGCTTCTCCCTGCCTTCAGGCGGCGGCTCGCCCAGATCAGTGTACATCAGCAGCGCACCTCGGGTATCAATGCCTTGCAGGAGGATCTCGACCTTGTCGCCATCTTCCGAGCCAAGCGAAAACGCACAGGCATCGTCCTCGGTCTCGACTTCCACGCCCAGCTCCTTGACGAGCGCCTCGACATACTCCTTGAAGGTCATAGTTGGACTTCCTTGCGACAGTGTGCTACCTGAAAAACATTTGCCATGCTTACGCGAAACTTCGTACTATACCCCATGAAATCAGTTGCATTTGTCGATCGGCTGTCGTTTTCTGGTCAATTTGCGACGTTTGCCACTTGCTGTACTGAATGCACAGCCCTAAATGGCAGATTGTGCATCTAATATGGCAGTGCGGTTTCCCTGGCAATGCGGTTTCCCTGGCAGTGCGGTTTCCCTGGCAGTGCGGTTTCCCTGGCAGGGTGTGACGGGATGCAGTCTGGTTTGCGGATTATTTTTGGTGCCTCCCCCGGCCGCCCCCTCCCCGGGGAGGGGGCGGTGCGTTTTCCG
>JAEEXV010000354.1 GCA_016287975.1 Lentisphaeria bacterium
CCGAAAAGCCAGCCCGCCCGTAAAGCCCCCATTGCCCCGCCAGGCAAGCCCGGCGGTACACGCCGCCCATACACCGGGGCCCGCGCCCATGCCCCGCCCCCGATGTGCGCGAGCGGGGGGTGCGGGGGGCGCAGCGAAGCGAAGCCCCCCGTCGTTTGCATGGCTGGATGAAGGCGCCAGCCCGCGCACATGCCCCGCGCCGAAAAGCCAGCCCGCCCGTGAAGCGCCATTGCCCCGCCGGGCAAGCCCGGCGGCACACGCCGCCCATACATCGGGAACCGCTTGCCTATTGTTCTGTGCCGGGCCATTCTTGGCCCGGATGCCTTGCGGCAAATAAAATCCGCCCGTTCATCCGCGCCGCGCGGGGCAATATCGTCCGCACGGCGCGGGAATGGCAATGACTACTCGGTGTAACTGGGATGCTTGCCCCAGGTGACGCCACTGTCGCCGGCGTCGCCGCCCTTGACCTTGCCAGAGAATTCCTTTTCGTTGATGGTCTCGACGTGGCCGTCGAGATAGAGGTAGTTGGCTTTGCCGCCGTGCATGTCCTTGGTCACGCCGTCCGCGTCGGCGTTGGCGGCGGTGCTGACAGTGCCGCCAGAGGCGAGGCCCTTGTAGGCGTTCTTGGAGACGCTTTCGCCGATGCTGAGGGTGCCGGAGGTATTGTCGAGGGCAGTGATCTTGAAGCCCTTTTCACTGGCGGTGCCGCTGTTCTTGTGGACGCCGTTGTTGGGGATGAAACTGATACGGGCGGTGACGGTCTTGTCGGAGCCGCTGTAGGAGTATTTGAGGGTGATGGTCTCGTCCTCGGAGATGTCGACGGGGCAGAGGAAGATCTTGGTCTCAAGGCCAAGGCCCTCGTAGAGCATGCCAGCCATGCTGTAGTTGTTGGCGGTGCCGTCGTAGTTCGGGGAGATGCGCTGGTCGTTGTCGTTCTGGAACATGGCCTCGGCATTGCCGATCTGCTTCATGTTGTTGATGCAGGCGGTCTGGTGGCCGCTGGCGCGGGCCTTGTTGAGGGCGGGCAGCAAGAGCCCCGCCAGGATGGCGATGATCGCGATGACGGTGAGCAGTTCCACCAGGGTGAAAGCATTGCGTTTCATGGTTGTTTTTTTCTCCTTTTGGATTTCCAGACAGCTTGGATTGCAGAAAAATGATTCAGAACTCCCCCCCGCGTAGAAACACTTTTGCTTATTATAATCAAATTCTGTCAATTTTCAACCCCCTCACCGGGAAAAGTTCTCTTTTGTCGGAATCATGCCACTTGCTGTACTGAATGCACAGCCCTAAATGGCAGATTGTGCATCTAATCTGGCAGTGCGGTTTCCCTGGCAGTGCGGTTTCCCTGGCAGTGCGGTTTCCCTGGCAGTGCGGTTTCCCTGGCAGTGCGGTTTCCCTGGCAGGGTGTGACGGGATGCAGTCTGGTTTGCGGATTATTTTTGGTGCCTCCCCCGGCCGCCCCCTCCCCGGGGAGGGGGCGGTGCGTTTTCCGTGGCACGCCCAGGCACAGGAGGGCTCATCAAGGGAATATAAATCCATGGACAAGAAACACTTGACCCAGAACGAGCGCAGGCGGATTGCGGAGCTGCTGGAGCCGGGGCTGCCGCTGTCCCGGATCGTGGCGGCGCTCCACGTGGCCCGCACGACCATTTCCCGCGAGATCCCAGGGCGCCGCCAGTGGCAGGCGGGCCAGGGGAACAGGGAGCGCAGCTTCCTGTCCCTGTTCTCCTCGAAGTGCAGCTGCAGGCGCTGCGGCTCCGCGCCGGACGGGGAAGCAGAATCGAAGCCCGCCTGCGGCCCGGGCGCGCCGCCCTTCGCCGAGACGATGAAGTGCGGCCGGCTGAACCGCCCTCCGTACGTCTGCAACGGCTGCCTCTCGCGGCCGCAGTGCCGCAGCCCGAAGATGTGGTACGACTGCAAGGCCGCGCACGGGGAATGCCGCGCCCTGCTCTTCTCGGCGCGGAAGGGCGCCGACCTGGGCCGGGCCGGGCGCGACGCCATCCTCCCGGTCGTCCTGCGCGGTCTTCAGAAGAGACAGTCGCCGGCGCACAGCGTGGCGGCCAGCCCGGACGCCCCCAGGACACGCGTCTTCTACTGCAACCCGTTCCATGCCTGGGAAAGCCGCATGGGGAACAGCGCATTTTGGTAAAACCGTAATATATTAACCAAACACGCTGTTCCCCATGAGGGTCGGTTCCATCGCCATTTCGCCAAGTCGTCATTCCGGATTGTCTGCTTCACGAGGGATCATTGCCGCCCCGCCTGAGGGAAAGTGCGCTTGACGAAGCGGACGTAGCCACGGCGTCCCGCCGTGGCGGTCGGGTGAGCCACACAGGATTTGCAACTGGGCGGCGGAATCGTTCATTGCGTCGCTAGTCGGGGCGACCACGGCGGGACGCCGTGGCTACCATTTTCGGGACGTTGACCAGGCAATAGCCTACCCTCATGGGGAACAGCGCGTTTCGAATATGAAACCGGCGGCGATTGCCGCCCGCACGGGGGATTGGTCTTACCCTACTTGTTCCCCTTTGCCAGCTGGTTGTCGACCATGTAGTGGTAGCTCATCTCGATCGCCTTGTCCATCTCCACGTCGCAGAAGTCCAGTTCGACGATGACGCTCTGGACCTGCTCAGGGGCGGCCTCGATCAGCGCGGGGATGGGGCTCCCGCCCATGCCCAGCGGCAGCATGTGCACGTCGCGCTCCAGGATGCCGTTCACCATCGTGTCCCCCGACACCTTCTGCTTGGCGTGGCCGTCCTTGATGTGCAGCAGAATCGTGTCGTCCGCGAAGATCTTCAGCATTTCGACAGGATCCTCGGTGCCCAGGTTGCTGGCCCAGAAGCAGTCGATTTCGAACTGGATGCCAGGCACCAGTTCGCGGTAGATCTCATACTTGAGCCGCCCGTCGATCCGCTGGAACTCGAAGTCGTGGTTGTGCTGGAAGAGGGTGAAGCCGTTGCGCGCGAGGATCTCCTGCATTCCGCGCGTGTTCTCCGCCGTGCGCTGGATGGAATCCATGTCGTCGAAGTCCTTCGGCCCGTATCCGCACACGATCTTGTCCAGATGGCAGATCGACGCGATCTCCATCACCTCGCCCAGGTTGTACTGGCTGCGCGCCCACGGCGAATGGCTCGACACCATCTTCAGCCCCAGGTCATCCAGCACCTTCATGAACTCGGTCGGACGCAGGTTCCAGAAGCCCGCGGGCTCCACGCAGACATACCCGATGTCCGCCACCCGCTTCAGCACCTTCACAAAGTCCTTCTCCGCGGCCTGCCGCATCGAATACAACTGCACCCCAATCGGCTTCAACTCCTTCATTCCCTGCATTCCTCCTGTTTTCCGGACTCACTCCCGCATTGACGAAAAACACGGGACTTCTGCATTACATTACACCAACTCGCCCATTCCACAATTGATGTTTTCCGTGATTCTTTGACGAAAAACCGCCGCCGCGCGGAAATCTCGCGGCCCGCCATGTTCGATTCCCAGATTCACTCGTTAAGAATTAAAATACCCGAGGAGTCTGTCATTCAAAAAACAGATTGGCAAATGCTTGCGTCTCCTTGGTTCCCCAAAAAACAAACAGAATACTCAAATTAAACGGAATTTAAAGGCTTGGGCAGCATGAAAATCTGGACTTGGTCAATTTGCCTCTGTTGTCTAGGGATTCTCCGTCCGAAGCCGTAGTCTGAAACGAGGACGCTGCGGCTCTGACGCAAGCCCAACCTGCGGAGGAGAGTCCGATAGCTGTTGGGATGGTGTAGTAATCACGGAATTTCCATGTGCATCAGACTCCTTTGCTACAACGATGTAAATACTTTCCAATGTACCGATATCTTCTGAATTACCTGATACATTGGAAATAGAACTTATGTGGATAGGTTTCCAACCATCCCTCTCAAGAACGTTTAGAATATATGCCATGCTATTCTCGAGACTCCTATCAGCTGTCTCGAGTAATAATTTCTTGCTTTCCTTGCCATCGGCAATAACCCCCTCCCCATTCCAGAAGAGATGTATAACTCTGTATTGCATTTTGTTCCTCTCCTTCAAGTTTTGCTGCTACAAGGACGTATTCAGCCCCCACCCCATGTGAGGTTGTTGGCTTAAAGTATTAAGATAATGGCGCAAAATAGTTTTGCAAGTCGTTGGCGGGAAAAATCGAGAATGGGATTAGCGCAGGACGATTGCGCCGTTGCCGTCGAGGGAAAGAAGGTGCTCGATGCGGCAACCGTCAGCGAGGCGCTGCTCGCCTTCCTCCAGGTGATGTTCCAGGGCCAGCACCAGAGCCGCCAGCCCAACCCGATGGCCGTCTACAGCCTGTACGCCACCCTCGCCTACTACGCCCTCTCGCCGCAGGTCTCCGACGCCGCCGCGCATCCCCGCCCCGTCCAGGCCGCCCTCGCCTATCTCGAACACCACGCGTGCGAGGCGCCGTCGCCCGGCGCCCTCGCCGCCGTCGCGGGCGTCAGCGAAGACCACCTCTACACCCTCTTCCGCCGCCACCTCGGCCTCTCCCCGCACCGGCACATCCTCGAACTGCGCATTGCCAAGGCCAAGCAGATGCTCGCAGGCACCGAGACCTCCATCAAGCAAATCGCGGCCGCCTGCGGCTTCCAGAGCCTCGAAGTCTTCTACCGCCAGTTCCGCCGCCTCACGGGCACCACCCCCGCGCAATACCGCCGCCAATATCTCCCCGCCTGACAAGGGGCGGGCACCGCAGCGGGCCGACGGCCCGCGTCCCGGCCTCTCCCCGCCTGTACGGAAGCCGCATCCGCGCGCCAGGCGCCGCCATATTTGCCGGGGATGCCCCCGAACTCCTTTTCAAGCATTATATTCTGCCTCTGTCCGTTTTACGGGCTCCGTCCCGTTCCCGTCCTCATCCACAACAAGCACACAACACCTTTATGGACAACATCCTCAGTGCGCTCACGGTCATGGTCGTGGGCATGGGCTTCGTCTTCTTCTTCCTGGTCATCCAGGTCCTGATCACCAAGTTATTCGCGCGCCTCGGCCAGAAGTTCGCCTATTTGTTCCCCGAGCCCGCCCCCGCCAAGCCGAAGGCCCCCGCCAAGCCCGCCGCCTCCGACGACTCCGAGACCGCCGCCGCCGTCGTGGCCGCGCTGCTCGCCGCCGGCAAGATGCCGCGGTAACATCCCCGCCCTTTTCCTCCATCCACAATCCCCAAGTTAGGTCAAGCACTCTGATGAAAAAGATTCGTTTCCTGGACACTTCCTTCCGCGACGGCTTCCAGTCGGTCATCGGCGCCCGCGTCATCTCCAAGGACTTCCTCCCCGCCCTCGAGGCGGCGGTCGAGGCCGGCTTCCGCCACCTCGAAGTCGGCGGCGGCGCACGCTTCCAGAGCCCGTATTTCTACTGCGGCGAGGATGCCTTCGAGATGATGGACTCGATCCGCAAGGCCGCGGGCCCCGAGGTCGAACTGCAGACCCTGGCGCGCGGCGTCAACGTGGTCGGGCTCTCGTCCCAGTCCAGCGACATCATCGACCTGCACGCCAAGATGTTCAAGAAGCACGGCATGACCACCATCCGCAACTTCGACGCCCTCAACGACATCCGCAACATCAAGTATTCGGGCGAGTGCATCCACAACGCGGGCCTCAAGCACCAGACCACCATCACCCTGATGGGCCTGCCCCCGAACATGGACACCGACGCCCACACCGCCAAGTTCTACTGCCGCATCCTCCAGCAGATCCTCGAATCCGGCATGCCCTTCGACTCGCTGTGCTTCAAGGACGCCTCCGGCACCTGCCCGCCCGCGATCATCAAGGAGACCGTCAAGCGCGCCCGCGAGATGCTCGACGCGGCCGGCAAGAAGGACTGCCCGATCGAGATGCACACCCATGACACCGCCGACATGTCCGTCCAGTGCTACCTGGCGGCCATCGAGGGCGGCGCCGAGATCATCGACCTGGCGATGCGCCCGATGTCCGGCGGCACCGCGCAGCCCGACATCCTGACGATGTGGCATGCCTTCAAGAACACCGAATACACCCTCGACATCGACCCCGAGAAGGTGATGGCCGTCGAGGACCTCTTCATCAAGTGCATGTCGAAGTACATGATCCCCGAGGAGGCGCGCCAGACCAACCCGCTCATCACCCTGTGCCCGCTGCCTGGCGGCGCCCTGACCGCCAACACCCAGATGATGCGCGACAACAACTGCCTCGACAAGTTCCCCGAGGTCGTCGCCGCCATGCGCGAGGTCGTCGAGAAGGGCGGCTTCGGCACCTCCGTCACCCCCGTCTCCCAGTTCTACTTCCAGCAGGCCTTCGCCAACGTCATGCAGGGCCCGTGGAAGAAGATCACCCCGGGCTACGGCAAGATGGTCCTGGGCTACTTCGGCAAGACCCCCGCCGAGCCAGATCCCGAGGTCGTGAAGCTCGCCGAGGAGCAGCTGAAGCTCCCGCGCACCACCGAGGATCCGCGCGCCCTCAACGACAAGGATCCCAACAAGGGCATCGCCCACGCAAAGAAGGTCCTCGAGGAGAACGGACTGCCCGTCACCGACGAGAACATCTTCATCATCTCCACCTGCGACGAGTCCACCAACCCCAAGGGCCTCAAGTTCCTGAAGGGCGAACGCCCCATCGGCGTCCGCTACGCCGAGGAGAAGAAGGCCGCCGCCGCGCCCGCCGCCGCCGAGGGCTCCTACACCGTCACCGTCAACGGCACCGCCTACCAGGTCACCGCAAAGGCAGGCCAGGTCACTGTCAACGGCAAGCCCTTCAACGTCGCCATCGGAGCCCCTGGCGCCGCCGCGCCCGCCGCACCCGCCGCCGCAGGCGCGGGCGTCGAGGTCAAGAGCCCGCTGCCAGGCGCGGTCATCCGCGTCACCGCCGCCGTCGGCGCCGCCGTCAAGAAGGGCGACGAACTGCTGGTGCTTGAAGCGATGAAGATGGAGCAGCCCATCGTCGCCCCGCAGGACGGCGTCGTCAAGTCCATCGAGGTCAGGCAGGGCGACCAGGTCAGCGCCGACCAGGTCGTCGCGATCATCTAGACGGGCGACATGCGCCGCCGCGCCCTGGCGGCGGCGCCGTCCCGCTTGGAACCCCAGTTTTCAGCCACACCCAGAGACACCC
>JAEEXV010000355.1 GCA_016287975.1 Lentisphaeria bacterium
ACTTGGTGTGGGGATGGATCGAGCCGGGGACGGCCAGGACCTGGCCGCGCTCGACGTCTTCCTTCTTGGTGCCGCGGAGCAGGCAGCCGATGTTGTCACCAGCCTGGCCCTGGTCGAGCAGCTTGCGGAACATCTCGACGCCCGTCACGGTCGTCTTCTGGGTCTCGCGGATGCCGACGATCTCGACGGCGTCGCCGACCTTGACCACGCCGCGCTCGACACGGCCGGTCACCACGGTGCCGCGGCCTTCAATCGAGAAGACGTCTTCGATCGGCATCAGGAACGGCTTGTCGGTCGGGCGGACAGGCTCGGGGATGAAGCTGTCAACCGCGTCCATCAGGTCGCGGATGCACTTGGTCACGTCGGAGTTCTCGGCGATGTCCTTCAGGTCGCCGCTGCCGCTCATGATCTCGGTCACCTTCAGCGCGGAACCCGGGATGATCGGGGTGTCGTCGCCAGGGAACTCGTACTTGTTCAGCAGGTCGCGGACCTCGGAGTCCACCAGCTCGACCAGCTCGGGGTCGTCCACCTGGTCGACCTTGTTCAGGAAGACAACGATGGCGGGGACGCCGACCTGCCGGGCGAGCAGCACGTGCTCGGAGGTCTGGGCCATGACACCGACGGTCGCCGCGACGACCAGGATCGCGCCGTCCATCTGGGCCGCGCCGGTGATCATGTTCTTGATGTAGTCCGCGTGTCCGGGGCAGTCGACGTGGGCGTAGTGGCGCTTCGCGGTCTCGTACTCGACGTGGGCGGTGTTGATCGTGATGCCGCGCGCGCGCTCTTCGGGGGCGTTGTCAATATCGGCGTAGGACTTGACCGTGCCACCCATGCGGGCGGCCTGGACCATGGTGATGGCCGCGGTCAGAGTGGTTTTGCCGTGGTCGATGTGGCCGATGGTGCCGATGTTGCAATGCGGCTTCGTGCGCTGGAATGTTTCCTTTGCCATGTTGTTACCTCTGGTGTTTGGGTGAAGAGCCGCCGAAGCGCGGCAAGTTCTTCGTCTGGGGTTGCTTCTATCTCTCGAAAAAAATCAATAGAGGGGAAAGACACATAAGGCATGGGAACCCGACGGAGCGGGAAGCCCATGCTCTCTGTGGGAAAATGGAGCCCGCATTCGGATTTGAACCGAAGACCTCATCCTTACCAAGGATGCGCTCTACCAACTGAGCTATGTGGGCCGCGAAAATGTCTGCCTGAAGACCATCCCGAAGGCACGCCGTTTTCCACGCGCGGGTCGGGACGGTTTCATAAGATAATCCATCTTCCCCGCTTTGCAAATGCCCACGCGAAAAAACATCGAAATCCCGACGCGCGCGGCCCGCCTGGTGCAAGCGCCACTATATTAACCCCAAACGTCCCCTAGAACCGAAGCGAGGCACCTCCCCATGAAAATCACCGATGTCAGGACATTCATTCTGGACGCCTTCCGCACCAACTGGACCTTCGTGAAGGTGGAGACCGACGAGGGGCTGCACGGCTGGGGCGAGGCGTCCCTGGGCACCCAGGAGATGGCCCTCTCCGGATGCGTCGAGGACCTCAGGCGCCTCATCGTCGGCCGCGACCCCCGCCAGATCGAGAAGCTCTGCTTCGAGGTCTACCGCGACATCTACTGGAAGGGCGGCCCCGTCCTCATGAGCGCCATCAGCGGCGTCGAGATGGCGTGCTGGGACATCCTCGGCAAAAGCCTCGGCGTCCCCGTCTACGCACTGATGGGCGGCAAGATGCGGGACAGCGTGCGGATGTACGCCAACGCCTGGTTCGTCGGCGCGCGCGAGCCCGCCGACTTCGCCCGCTACGCGCGGCGCGCCTGCGCGCTGGGCATCACCGCCCTCAAGTGGGATCCCTTCGGCAAGGCGCACCTGAACCTCGCCAATGCCGAACTCGACAAGGCCTCCGCCATCGTCGGCGCCGTCCGCGACGCCGTCGGCCCCGCCGTCGACCTGCTCATCGAGTGCCACGGGCGCTTCAACGGCATGACCGCCCTCAAGGCCGCCCGCGAACTCGCGCAGTACCGCGTCATGCTGATGGAGGAGCCCTGCCCGCCCGACAACCTCTCCGTCCTCGCCGAGATCCGCGCCAAGTCCCCCGTCCCCGTCTCCGCGGGCGAGCGCGTCTACACCAAGTTCGGCTTCCAGGACCTCTTCGAGAAGAACGCGGTCGACATCGTGCAGCCGGACATCTTCCACGCGGGCGGCATCTTCGAGGCCAAGAAGATCGCCGCGATGGCCGAGGCCCGCCACATCCCCATCTCCTTCCACAACCCCAGCGGCCCCATCTCGAACGCCGCCATCCTGCAGCTCGCCGCCTGCACGCCGAACTTCCTGATCCACGAGATGATGCTCACCGACGGCCCCTTCCGCTCCCGCATCACCGACGAGGAAGTCGTCTACGAGGCGGGCGCACTGCGCATCCCCGACCGCCCAGGCCTCGGCATCGAGGTCAACGAGGAGGCCCTCGCCGACTATCCCTACCAGCCCCGCAATCTGCGCCACTACACCGGAAATGTGACCGACATCCGCCCCAAGGGCCAGGCCGTATTCTACTTCAAAGGCCTCGAACATGAAAAGTTCGAATGATGCCGAAGCCTGGTTCGCGCGGCGCGCGCAGTGCGCGGGGCCGCCATTTTACACTCACGCTCGGTTCGGCAACTACCGCCGTTTTCATGCCCGAAGTTGTTGCCACGGCGGCCTCGCCGTGGCGATCCGCCGAGCCTGCGGCATCCAATCAGGCCCGCCACCGCGTTCCGTGCCCCGCCGTTTTCATCCCCGAAGTTATTGCCAGCCACGGCTCCGCAATCGACTGTCGCCCATTCACCGAGCCGCCACGGCGAGGCCGCCGTGGCAACCATTTTCGGGGCGTCACCCAGGCAATCGCCTACCCTCTTGGGGAACAGCGCCATCCTAAAAAGTGTTGCGCTTTCGGATTCTTGCCGTATAGTATGGACAAATGCCAGATTTTCACCGTGGAGTTATTTTCAAGATGATTCATTCACGAAAAATAACCATTTTCTGTAGTTATCTGCTTCTGTGCATCGGTCTCGGTATTCTGCTTGGATACCATCTATCAGAGTTCTTCGCAGAATCAAGACGTTGCCATGCCTCATTGGAACAAAACATTAGAGTCTATGCTTTTCAATCCTATGATAAAATCAAGATAACCAGCGCGATCTTCACCGGCGTTGACCAGCGTTATGTCAATTGGTTCCCGCGAGTGCAGTTGAAGTCCACGAAAAGCAATCGCATGATTGCACCTGAGGAGTTGACGATAGCCTTCCGAAATGGTGATGGGAAATTGACAGAAACGATTCATAACCACGGATATTTTTTACTTTTGATTTGCCCCTACGGCCTGGAATAAACGATATTATATTATCTTCAGAAAATGAAAGTACAAAGAAATCATTTCAGGAGGTTGATTCCATTTGTTTACAGTTCTCCCGCACCAGCAATTGTGTTCTTCCTGCTTTAAAACTCCTTATGTGCCTTGTGGAAGCATTCTTTCTAGTTCTGTTCATTGCATTCTTCCTTGGGAAATATATCAAATCAGGTTTGACAACTCGTGAGCCGGCGTTAGATTAACGCATCTGTCAGATTATGTGCCATGCCTCCGCGTAATCCCGCGCCCGCCCGCCTCCCCGAAGGAATCCCCCCATGCCGCGCGCCATGCCATTCCGTCCGCTGATCGCTCTTTTGCCGGCGCTGCTGTCCCGCTGCGCCCTGGGCCGCGGGTGGGTGTCGTTCGCGTGGCGCCCGCTCTGCGCGGGGAAGGCGCTCTTGGAGCGGACGGGCTACGTGGTGGTGCGCGGGACGGAGGCGGCGGAGTTCTCGCCGGAGCTGCGGCTGGCGCTGCAGCTGGTGTATGACTCGGCGTCGGCGCGTACGGGGATATTGGGGCACGGGTGGCGCTGCCCGCAGCTGGAGTCGACGGCGCGCTGGGAGCGCG
>JAEEXV010000356.1 GCA_016287975.1 Lentisphaeria bacterium
CCACCCGGGGGGGGAGCCGGCCGCGAAGCCGCGAGCGCGACCCTTGGAAGGGCGAGGGGCCGAAGCCCGGCTGGGGCCCGGAAAGGGACGCCATTCCCGGGGGCGGGGGCGGAGGGAGGGCGGAAGCCCGACCGCAGCCTCCGCCCCCGGCAACGACAGCCATGGCAGGGCCGCGGGGCCGCGCCCGCAGGGGTTGCGTCCGCGCCTTCGGCGCTCCCTCCACCCCTGGCCATGGTCCTTCCGCCCTTGCAGGGCTCTGGAAAACAGAGCCCTGTCACCAGGGGTTCCGGGCGCTGCGCGCCCTCCACCCCTGGCTATGGTCCAACGCCCCCCCGGGGGCTTTCCCAGGCAGGAATGCCACGCATCTTTTCGGGGACCGCGCCCCGCCTGCACGCTTCTGGCGTGTCGGCATTATGAGGGGCTGTTACCGACCCTCTTTGGGAACATGGCGTTCGGTGAACCGCATCGGCGATGATTGGCCCGCTGGGCAAGCCCCGCGGCACACGCCGCTCGCGGATCGGGGGCTGGCATATTGGGCGCGCGGCACAAAAAAAGCCCCCGCCGGCGAACCGGCGGGGGCCAGGGGGTCAGGTATCAGCGGAGAGGCTTAGAAGCTGAAGCCGAAAGTGATGCCGCCCCACCAGGTGGATTCGTGCTGGGACTCGCTTTCGCGCATGTCCTTGCGGACCTTGTGGCTGGCGAAGTAGGCGCCGGCGACGTATGCGCCGATGGTGATTTCCTTGGTGAGCTTGTAGGAGATCGAGGGCTTGAGTTCAATGCAGGTCAGGGTGTTGGTGCCATGGCCGCAGTAGTCGCGGTCGGCCCAGTACCAGGTGTTCTTGATGCCGACGGAGAGGTTCTCGTCAATGTCGTAGCCAAGGTCGGCGAAGAAGTTGCCGTACCACCAGTAGTTCTCGATGTCGTAGTACCACTGTCCGCCGACGGCGAGGCTGACGGGGTCGTCCTTGTCCTTGATGGCGGTCAGCACGTCGTTCAGTTTGACGGTGAGGGTCAGGGGCACTTCGTGGAAGTGGCTGAAGTAGCGGTTCTCGCCGAACTCGCGGTAGCGCGGATACTGGTAGTAGGTGTAGTTGAAGTCGATGGTCAGCGGGGAGAAGCCGCCGAGCGTGTCGGCATCGAACTTGTACGCATAGCCGATGGAGTAGTCGATTTCCTCGGCGCGGAACTTGCGCTTGTTCATGTAGCCAGAGCCGTGGTAGGCGTATTTCAGGGGCTTGTAGCCGTTGTTCTGGCTGGTCATGTCGATCGGGGACCAGATCTCGGCGTAGAAGCCCGCGAGATCCAGGCGGACGTCAATGGCGATGTTGTGGTCGGGGTTGATGATCTTGCCCTTGGAGACGTATTTGGTGCGCCAGTCGAGTTCCACCGAGATCTCGGGGACGAAGCTGGAATCCTCTTCCGTGGTGATCTGCTTGGGGGCGGGCTGGGCGGCGTTTGCGGCGCTCTGGGCCTTCAGGGAGAGGCCAAGGCCGAAAATGCAGGCCAGGGCCAGCGCGAAACTGAGTTTCTTCATGGTGATGTGTTTCCTTAGTTTGGGTAGTGAATGGACGTGCCCGAAGGCAAATCCAACGAAGCCAGAACATGACCGTCATGCTTGCAAGACGGGGATAGTATAAAGATAACGCCTTTCCAGCAAAATACAAGCCTTGACGGCAAAAAAACTGCACGGGGGCCTGGCTTTGGTCAGGCGCCGCGGGTGATTTCGCGGTATTGCTCGTCGAGAAGCCTGCGCTCCCGTCCGTCGGGGATGCCCGCGCAGCCGCGGCGGTAGACCTCCGCGGCCTTTTCGCGGTCGTGGAGGTCGAGGTCATAGAGGTCCATGAGTTCGACGTAGGCGCGGGCGAGGTCGGGGTATTCGGCGATGATGGCCTCGTATTCGGCGATGGCCTCGTCGAGGCGGTTCTGGGCGCGGAGGGCTGCGGGGCGGCTGTAGACGGGCTGCGGGCGGTCGTAGGAGGCGTCGGGGAAGAAGAAGTTCGAGGCGCCGTTGAAGAGCTTGCGGCGCAGGAGGAGCAGGGGGAGCATCAGGATCAGGGCGAGGGCGAGGATGGCGAGATATCGCATCGGCGTGATCTCGACCTTGCCGAGGAAGCTGAGCGCCACGCTGATGACGAAGGCCATGCCCGCCGCCAGCAGCACCAGGGCGAGGTGGAAGTAGATCTCGTAGCGGCTCCAGTCGCGCATTCCCATGTCGGCGGTCTCCTGTATTACCAGCGCACGTGGATGGCGGGGAGGCCGCCCGCCTTGAGCAGGCGGGCGTCATAGCGCCAGACGGCGCGGTTGAAGGCCTCGCGCCTGCCGTTGCATTCGATGAGCTCGGTGGGGGTCTCGATGCGCACGACCACCTCCAGTCCGCCGAGCAGGTCGAGCCAGGCGTCGAGGCGTTCGGCCTCGGCGGGGGCGAGGGGCTTGTCGTGGGCGGGCAGTGGCAGGTCGAGTTCGAGGTCGCCCAGGTGGATGGAATCGCGCAGCATGAGTTCGCCGAGGGCGCCGCTGGCGAAGGCGAGGCGCGGTTGCTCCAGGCGCAGGGCGATGCGCACGGCGACGCACGGCTCGCCCTGGTGGCGGTAGTGCTGCAGGTTGTAGGAGACGAGGCGTCCGCCAGGCAGGTCCGCGAAATGGTCGCGGACCGCCTTTTCGGAGAAGAAGTCCATTCCCCTGGACGCATCGAGGCGCCGTTCCAGGGACTGCCGCATGGCCTTGACCGCGCCCGCCCTGGATTCCTGCACCAGGTAGAGATAGACGACCTCGCAGGCGCCGCGTCGGTTGAAGCGGAAACTCTGCTCCAGCGTCAGGGCGTGGAGCCGCGGCAGGGCGAGCGTCAGCGCGGCGATGATGAGGATGAGGGGACGGCAGTTCATTGGAGGGGTTATATTATTGAAATTGTTTGTCCTGTGCCTTACAATAACCCGTCGTCCTGTTTCTGCATCCATGTCTGAGAAATCGCAATTGCATCTGGGGGTCCTGCTGACCGTGCTGGGCGTGGCCCTGTTCAGCACCATCGAACTGGTCAGCAAGAACCTGTTTGAGCTCACGGTGGGGGCGGGGCTGGCGCGGATCGACGGCTATGCGCTGGTGGTGATGCGCTTTCTGGTGACGGGGCTGCTGCTGACCGCCTGCGGCTATCCCTCCTTCCGCGCCGCGGGGAAGCGGCTGGACCGCCACGCATGGGATGTGGTGCTGAAAAACGGCGTGGTCGGTGTGGCGGTCTCGATCTCGCTCTTCCACTTCGGCATCGACGCCTTCAAGAACTCCTCCTCGGCGGCGGTGGTCTTCAGCGCCAACGCCCTCTTCACCATCATCCTCGCCCGCTTCATGAACGCCGAGGCGTGGACGTGGCGCAAGTGGCTCGCAGTCGCCATCGGCATGTGCGGCATCTCCTGCTTCATCTTCGAGGGCGGCCGCCCCAGCCTCCAGACCCTCGGCGCCATCTTGATGATGGTGCTCTCCGCCATCGGATTCGCCTACAGCGTCTGCCTGACCCGCCGCGAGATCGCCTTCTTCGGGCCGAGCCTGCTCATGGGCCTCTCCTCGCTGGTCGGGGCCGTCCTCGTCCTGCCGGTCGCGGTCATGACGGCGAAGCCAGGCTTCTGGCACAGCTGCGCCACGGCATGGCTGCCGCTTTCGTACCTGGTGCTGGTCGGCACCGCGCTGGGCTACTACTTCTACTACGCAGGCATCCGCCGCGTGACCGCCTTCCTCGCCTCGATGATCTTCCTCCTGAAGCCCGTCCTCGCGTGCGTCTTCGCGGGCGTCATCCGCCACGAAATGCCCACGGTCTGGACGGGAACGGGCACCGTCCTCATCGTCGGGGCCCTCCTCTTCACCGCCTTCCAGCCCAAGGCCGCCAGATGACCGCCCGCGACGCCGCAACCAGGTTCCACACCGCAGTCCGCCGCACGGCGGCGGCGCTGCGGGAGCGTCTGCCTGGCCAGCCGCCGCCGCAGTACTACCTCCATTTCGGGGCGGACTACGATTTGTCGCGGCTCTTCGACGCGCCTGCGGAGCGCTTCTTCCTGGCGCAATGCTCGGAGTGGGAGGGGGGCGCCAACCTCGACGGCGAGGAGCCCGAACTGCGCTTCGGGCTGTGCGCGGGCGTGCCCGTGGTGGCCTCGTGCGGGGGCCGCCGCCACGCGGAGGGCGTCGGCATGGCAGAGGTGCTCTTTCCGACGGCGGTCGCGGAGGAACTCGGGGCGCGCAGCCACATCTACGTCGAGACCGCGATCAGCCTAGACCCCGAACTGAAGCCAGGGAAATGGGGGATGCTGACCGACTTCATCAACGGCTATGCGGTCTCGCCCCTGGACGGGCTCCACGGCCTGCTCGACAACCCCTACCCCGACTTCTCCGAGGCCTTCTCGCAGCACCAGAACTCGGAGATCATCAACGCCCTGGCGGAGTTCGGGCCGCCGCCGCGCCTGTGCACCTTCTACGGGCATCCAGGCTTCCACGCCTGCACCCGCGCCGAGGCGCGCCTCGCCCGCGCTGCGGGCGCGGAGTTCATCGGGCACGATCTGGTGCTGCATCTGGTCTTCTCCCACGCCCTCGGCTGCCGCGTCTCCGCCCTGCTGCTGGCGGGCGCGCAGATGCTGCCCAATGGCGGCGCGCGCGTCACCCGCGAGGAGATGCGCGGCACCGGCCATTTCTGCTCGCCGCAACTGGTGAACGGCCTGCGCAAGGCCCTCGCCGAACTCGGCCGCGAAGTGGAGATGCCCGAACTGCTTGCCGCGCCGGACGACGACGTCGACGAGTTCCTGACCGCCAGCATCAAGCAGTGCGCCACGCGCTCCTCCCCCCTGAAGGCATTCCTGAAGCGCCCTGAAAAGGACTGAAGCCATGTTCCGCCACCTACGATTGTTGTCGCTGCCATGCCTCGTGCTGTTCCTGTGCATCGGGAATGTCCTGGCGCAGGAGGCCGAGGAGACGCCCGAGGAGACCGCCCGCCATGCGTGGATGGAAGGCTACGAGGCGATGACGCAGGCGGACCGCGCCGCCAAGGACAATTCGCCGCTGGCGGCGCTGCAGGGCTACGAGGCCGCGCTGAAGGTCTTCAAGCAGGTGCAGCGCGACTACCCGAAGTGGAACAGCGCCCTCATCAACTACCGTATCGGCTACTGCCAGAAGAAGATCGAGGAGCTGCGCGCCAAGAACCGCAACAACATCGACTTCATGTCCAAGGAGGATCTCTTCGCGCAGGTGACCCAGCTCTCCCGCGATCTGCAGGCCGCCCGCGAGCAGCTGGAGAACGCGAAGCGCGAGACCCGCGACGCCAACGAGGCGCTCTCCCGCGCGCGCGCCGAGGCGGCGGGCGCCGCCGCCATGAAGGAGAACATGGCGATCCTGCGCAGCGACCGCGACGCGCTGACCGCGCAGCTGCGGCAGATTTCGGCGCAGCTGCAGGGCGTGCAGGAGGACTTGCGGCGTCAGCAGCAGTCGATGCCGCAGGTGCGGAAAAGCCAGGAGCTGGAGAAGCAGTTGTCGGCGATGCAGGAGCGCCTGGCGACCGCCAACCGCCAGCTGGAGGCGGCCAACAAGGCGCGCAACGACTTGGTGGAGCAGTCCCGGCGGGAGGCGGCGTGGCGCCAGCAGGCGGAGAAGCAGCTTTCGGAACTGCGGGTCGAGGTGAAGAAACTGCGCGCTTCCTCGGCGCGTCTGGAATCCGAGGCGAAGACGCTGCGCGAGGAGGTGCAGGTGCTCCGCAACGACAAGCAGCGGATGCAGAGCGGGATGGATCCCGCGCAGCTCAAGGCGCTGCTGGACAGCCGCACCGCGCTGTTGAACTCCGCGCGGATCGAGCTGCTGGCGGCGAACAGCAAGTTGTCGCAGGCGGAGAAGACGATCGCGCAGTTGCAGGCGGAGGTGGATGACCTGCGGAAGCGGTCGGCGGCCGATACGGCGGCCGCCGCGCGGAAGATCTCCGAGGCGGATGCGGCGAAGAGCGGCCGCGAGGAACTCGAACGGCGGCTGGCGGAGTCGCAGAAGACGGTTTCGGCGCAGAAGCAGATGCTCGCGAAGCTGGAGGCGAGCGCGGGCGAGGCCGACGCGCGCATGCAGGCGCTGAAGGAGGAGGTCGCGGCCGCGCAGGGCGAGCAGAAGCGCCTGCAGGAGGAGAATCGGCGCCAGGTCGCCCAGCGGCAGCAGGCGCAGGCGGAGATCGACCGCCTTACGGCGAATCTGGCGAAGGTCGCGGCGGAGAAGGACGGGCTGGCGGCGGAAAAGGACAGCCTGGCCGAGGAGCAGAAACGCCTGCGCGCCAGCCAGGACGAGGCGCTGGAGCGCGCCCGTCGGGATGCCGCGCGGCAGGCGCAGGTGCTCCAGGCGGAGATCGACCGCCTCAAGAACGCGCAGCAGGGCATCGTGGACAAGGCGGGCGTCGACCAGCGGCAGCTGGCCTTGGTCGAAAAGGCGAATCGACAGTTGACGACGGAGCGCGACGGCGCGCTCGCCAGACTGGCGGAGACGGAGCGGCGCCATGCGGAGGCGTCGGCGGAACTGCAGGCGGTGCAGGCGAAGCTGGCGAACGCCGAAAAGGTGCAGCAGGCGCTGCGGGAGGAGGCGACCCACTTGAAGCAGGCCGCCGTCGGCATCTCCGCCAACCAGGCCGACGAACGGCGGCAGCTGGAGGGCTTCAAGGCCGAGGCGAAGCGCCTGGCGGCGGAGAAGGAGGCGCTCGCGGGGCGGCTCGCCGAGATGCAGCGGCAGTCCGCCGCGCAGTCGGAGAAGCTCAGGCAGATGATGGAGAATCCGCAGGAGGAGGCGGCGCGGATCTGGATGGCGCGCGTCAAGGAAGTGGAGGGGAAACTGGCGGAGGCCACGCGCCGCCAGAACGACCTCGAGGCGGCCGTCATCCGCCGCGACACCGAGAAGCGCACGCTGGAGGCGGAACTGGATCGCCTCCGCCACCAGCAGACCCGCCAGGCCGCCGCCGCGCCGACGGCCGCCGCTGCGGCCACCTCCGCCAAGCCCGCGCTCTCGACGGTCGCGGAATTCGCCGCCGACCAGAAGATGATCGTGCAGGGGTATCTGCGCCAGGGGCTGGACGCCGAGCGCGCGAAGAAGGTCGAGGCCGCGCAGTGGAACTACGAGCAGGCGCTGAAACTGGAGCCGGAGTGCCTGCTGGCACTCAAGCGCCTCGGGCTCATCGCCTCGAACCACAATGACGACGCCCGCGCCGCGAAATATCTCGGCCAGGCCTTCCGCCTCGCCCCCGACGACCACGAGGTGCTGCTCGCGCTGGGCTTCGCGATGCTGCAGCTGAACCAGCCAGGCTGGGCGCTCGCCCATCTCTCCCGCGCCGTCGCCCTGCGCCCCGATGACGCGCTCACCAACCGCCTCTACGGCGTCGCCCTCTCCAATCTGCAATGGCGCGAGGCCGCAGGCCGCCAGTTCCAGCGCACCTTGCAAATCAATCCCAAGGACAAGGAGGCCGCCTTCAATCTCGCCATGCTCGAACTCGCCACCGCCTCCGAAATCCAGCAGCAGTCCGCCCGCGAACTGCGCCATCGCGACGCCCTCGGCGCCCTCGCCCGCGCCCATCGCCAGCAAGCGCTGCACTGGTATCGGCTCGCCGTCGCCAACGGCACCCCCCGCGACCCGCAGCTGGAGGCCATCCTGGCCAGATGACCGCCGCCACGAGGGGCGGGCGGAAGCTCCGGAAACTCCGGAAAATCCGGAAGATCCGGCGCCTTCGCGACCGTAGCCACGGCGTCTCGCCGTGGCGCCCCCGCCGAGCAAACCAGCACCCGCTTCCGGAAACTCCGGAAAATCCGGAAAGTCTGAAGATTTCGCAAAAACCACAGTTGTGTCCACCACCATGTCCACAAGCATTTCCCGAATCTTCGTCTGCCTTTCGCTGTCGGCGCTGGCGCTGTGCGCGGCGGATTCGATGGAGCGAAAATACTTCGAGGCCGCGAAGCGCTTCGAGGTGCGCGAGGTCGCGCGGCCGCCCGCGTGGGCGGAGCGGACGGACGCGCCGCTCTTTCGGCTGGCGTGGCTGACCGACCACCACATCACGAACGCGGAATCCTACTCCATCAACAGCGCCGCGATGCGCGCCGTGCGCGAGTTGGTGCATCCGCAGGCGTTCTTCTGCACGGGCGACCACTGCGGCATGGGCGCGGGCGCGCTGCCCAAGGAAGGCAGCTGGAGCCTTGACAAGCGCCGCCAGCGCTTCTTCCGCGCCTTCCTCGAAGAGCAGGGCGAGGGCATCCCGTTCTTCGTGGTGCCAGGGGACAACTGGCCGCGCGCCTTCGACCAGGTCTTCGGGCCCTCCAAATACAGTTTCACCCTCGGCGGCTTCCGCTTCATCTGCCTCGGCGTGGACGCCGCGGGCTTCCGCAACGGCTGCTCCCTCTACACCGCCGAAACCTGGGAGTGGATCGAGAAGCAACTCGCGGAGCATCCGGAGGAACCGACGCTCTTCGTGCAGCACCACCCCGTCTTCCCGCCGTCGTTCCTGGATGCCGAAAAGCAGGAGAAGCTGATCCGCCGCCATCCGCAGGTGCTGGGCGTCCTCTCGGGCCATCTGCACCTCGACCTGCATTTCGAATGCAACGGATGGACGCAGCTGGTCGGCCCCGCCGTCGGCCACGGCCACCGTCCCGCCTTCAAGGTGCTGGACTTCTATCGGGACATCATCCTGGTGACCACCTACGAATGGAACGCCGACAAGCGCGTCTTCGCGAAGGTCTCCAAATACCAGCGCATCCAGATCCCGCCCGCCTATCGGGGGAAACTGGAGGAGATGAAGGAATACTCCCCTGCCGCCGAGGACGCGATGACGGCGGAGCCCATCGCCATCGACACCGAACTCGACCAGCAATCCGAGGATCTCAAGCGCCGCGTCGCCGCCGCCGCGCTGCGCTTCGGCATCTACGTGAAGTTCTGAACCATGCCCGTCCGACTGCTCAATCTCCAGGAAGCCGCCGACAGTTTCCAACTGGATCCAGGCGAGCTGCGCCGCCTCGCCGTCTGCGGGGAAATCCCCTGCATCGAGCAGGGCGTGCGCCTGCTCTTCGACTATGAGGAACTCGACACCTGGTTCACCACCAGGATGCTTCGGCGGCAGTTGAAGCGCCCGCCGAAATCCGAGGAGGTCGCGTTGTCCTCCTACTGCCGCCTCGAGACCATGGAGCCCGCCCTCGCGGGAAAGACCAGGGCCGCCATCCTCAAGAATCTCGCCGCCCTCGCCGAACGCTCAGGCCTCCTTTACGACCCCGCCGAGTTCCTCGAAGAACTGCGCAAGCGCGAGGACGCCGCCTCCACCGCCATGCCCGAGGGCATCGCCCTCGTCCACCCGCAGCGACGGGACGAATATACCTGCGAGGCGCCCTTCGTCGCCATCGCCAGGGCCGCGCAGCCATCCTTCTTCGGCGAACCCGACGGCGGACTCACCGACCTCTTCTTCGTCGTGTGCAGCCCCGATTCCAAGGAGCATCTGGCGCTCCTCGCGCATATCTGCACGCTGATCGCGACCACCCCGCTTCTGGAACGCCTCCGCGCCGCCGAGACCGCCGAGGAAATGCTCGCCGCCGTCCACGAATGCGCGCCAGCACCGCAGGAGGCGCAGTAGGCAGGGACGGCCTGCGCACAAAAAAAAGCCGTCCGCATGGGATGCGGGCGGCTTCGCAACGACGTATAGATTCGTTACTTGGTGTTGACGATGAGGCCATCGCCGTAGACGAGGCTTTCAATCGAGATGCCGAAGAAGGTGTTGTAGTAGACCTTCTGGTTGTTCGCGCCGGACGGGGTGCGGAGGGAGCCGCAGCCAGTCATGACGCCGAGCAGGGCAGCAGCGGCGGCGAGCAGAAAGAACTTCTTCATCTTTTCGTACTCCTGGTTTGGGTTGGATTTCAGGAATGCGCCAATTGGCGCGCTTTCCTTATTATGACACCTATTTCGGGAAAGTCA
Source organism: Lentisphaeria bacterium (assembly GCA_016287975.1). The sequence goes on from JAEEXV010000356.1 coordinate 9,931, forward strand.
AGTCGCCATCGGCAATATCGTGCCCTTTGCAGGGGAGTTCATCGAGTCGGAGCAACGGGGCGACGGCCAGATGGGCGCAGCGCAGCCCGAAGGCGGCGGTGACCGTGACCAGCGAACCGAGCGGACGCCGTTCGGAGGGCAGGTCGCGCGCGCCGTCGGGATGGAGCACTGGCGGCTCGGGGGAATAGACGCAGGTGACGCCGCACTCGATGCCGCGCTTGCGCAGATTCTTGCGGATCAGACGCGCCAGCGGGCATCCCTGCGTCTCGGCGAGGTCGCAGACGGTGATGCGCTCGGGATGCACCTTGTTTGCCGCGCCCATGCTGGAGATGACGCGGATGCCGCGCCGCACGCACTCCTCCAGCAGCGCGAGTTTGGCGACGCGGTCGTCGATGGCGTCGATGACCGCGTCCCACGGGCGCGCCTCCAGCAGCGCGGGGATGTCCTCGGGCGCGATGCGCTCGCGATGCCGCAGGATTTCGGCGGCGGGGCTGATGTCCTGGAGGCGGTCGGCGAGCGCGTCGCATTTGGCGAGGCCGAGCGTGGAGTGCAGCGCCTCCGCCTGGCGGTTCAGGTTGCTGGGGCGCACCGTGTCGCAGTCCGCGAGCATCACCGTGCCCGCGCCGCAGCGCGCCAGCGCCTCCGCCGCCCACGAGCCGACGCCGCCCAGGCCGCAGACCAGG
>JAEEXV010000357.1 GCA_016287975.1 Lentisphaeria bacterium
CTGGATCAATTACCTGGGCTGTGAAGACTTCTTTTCGCTGATCTCCAATACCGCCGGCGGCTACTGCTTCTGCCGGGACGCGAATTTCCGCCGGATCCTGCGCTACCGCTACAACGGCGTGCCGATGGTCGACGGCGGGCGCGATGTCTACGTCCGCGAGGCGGACGGTACGGTCTGGAACCCGGGCTGGGAGCCCTGCAAGACCCCGCTGGACGCCTGCGAGCGCCGCCACGGCATGGGCTACACCCGCATCTGCGGCCGGAAGCGCGGCCTGCGCGCGGAGGTCCTCTTCTTCGTGCCGCTGGGCCGGCGCTGCGAGGTGCAGAAAGTGACCCTGACCAATGACGGGCCGGCTGCCCGCGACTTCAAGCTCTTCTCCTTCGTGGAATGGTGCCTGTGGAACGCCGCCACCGACATGGAGAATTTCCAGCGCAACCTCTCCACCGGCGAGGTGGAGATCGAAGGGAGCACGCTCTACCACAAGACCGAATACCGCGAGCGGCGCGACCATTACGCCTTCTACGGCGTGAATGCGCCTGTCGAGGGCTTCGACACCGACCGCGAGACCTTCATCGGCCTGTACAACGGCTTCGACGCGCCGCAGAACGTGCTGGCCGGCAAGGCCTCGGACTCCGTCGCCCACGGCTGGAGCCCCGTCGCCTCGCACTGCATCTCCGTGCACCTGGAGCCCGGGCAGAGCCGCACCCTCGTGTTCGTGCTGGGCTATGTCGAGAATCCCCCCGAGCGCAAGTTCGCCCCCGACGGGAGCATCGACAAGACCGCCGCGCACGAGCTGCTCGCCGCCTTCGACAGCGAAGCGAAAGTGGACGCCGCGCTTGCGGCGCTGGGCCGCTACTGGGATGACCTGCTGGGCCGTTTCCAGGTGCAGAGCGGCTGCCCCGAACTCGACCGCATGGTCGACATCTGGAACCAGTACCAGTGCATGGTTACCTTCAACATGTCGCGCAGCGCCAGCTTCTTCGAGAGCGGCATCGGGCGCGGCATGGGATTCCGCGACTCCAACCAGGACCTGGTCGGCTTCGTCCATCAGATCCCGGAACGGGCCCGGCAGCGCATCCTGGACATCGCCGCCACGCAGTTCCCCGACGGCGGCTGCTACCACCAGTACCAGCCCCTCACCACGCGGGGCAACGACGGCATCGGCGGCGGTTTCGGCGACGATCCCCTCTGGCTGCTCTTCGGCACCGTCGCCTACATCAAGGAGACCGGCGATTTCGGCATCCTGGACGAGCCGGTGCCCTTCGACAACGTCCCCGGCAGCGAAGTGAGCCTGCTGGAGCACCTGCGCATCTCCTTCCGGCACGTGCAGGAGCTGCGCGGCCCGCACGGCCTGCCGCTGATCGGCCGCGCCGACTGGAACGACTGCCTCAACCTCAACTGCTTCTCCGACAACCCGGACGATTCCTTCCAGACCACGGAGAACAAGACCGGCGGCTCGAAGGCCGAGTCGCTGATGATCGCCGGCCTGTTCGTCTACGTGGGCAAGGAATACGCCGCCCTGCTGGAGCGCATCGGGCAGGACGCCGCCGCGGTGCGGGAGGCGGTCTCCGACATGGAACGCGCCATCCGCGAGCACGGCTGGGACGGGGAATGGTTCCTGCGCGCCTACGATTATTTCGGCCGCAAGGTCGGCTCGCACGAGAACGCCGAGGGACGGATCTTCATCGAGAGCCAGGGATGGTGCACGATGGCGCGCGTCGGCGCGGAGCAGGGGCTCTGCGACAAGGCCCTCGACAGCGCGAAGCGCCTGCTGGACAGCGAGCACGGCCTCGTGCTCAACCAGCCGGCCTACTCCCGCTATTACATCGAATACGGCGAGATTTCCTCCTACCCCGAAGGGTACAAGGAGAACGCCGGCATCTTCTGCCACAACAACCCCTGGATCATCATCGGAGAGGCCCTGGCGGGCCGCGCCGACGACGCCTGGGAGCATTATTGCAAGATCTCCCCGGCCTTCATCCGTGACCAGGAGCTGCACAAGGTGGAGCCCTATGTCTACTGCCAGATGGTGGCCGGCAAGGACGCCTTCCGCCC
>JAEEXV010000358.1 GCA_016287975.1 Lentisphaeria bacterium
CGTTGCGGGCGGCGCCATTGCCGCGGGCGGCGCCGCCTTTGCCTGCGTCCTTGGCGGCGGGGGCTTTGTCGGCGGGCGATTCGCCGTTGAGGTAGGCGATGGTGTCGGCGCTCAGGACGAGCACCTTGAAGCGGAGGCTGGCGTTGACGGCCTTGGGCGCGCGCGGGTTGTCGGGGGTGATCTTGCAGTTGTCCCAGCGGAACTTCGGTCCGTTGGCGGAGGCGCGCAGGCTGTGGAAGAAGTCCGAGAGGTCGCGCATGGTGACGTTGCGGAAGTCGAGGGAGACGGTGACCTCCTGGAAGATGCTGCCGGGCTTTTCGCGCTGGAGGTCGACTTTCTGGGTGCCTGAGATCTGCGAACGGCGCAGGAGGTTGCTGACGGCGAGGTTGATGAGCTGGTCGGGTTTCATGCCGTTCGGATCGGGGATCCAATAGGGGATGGTGAGGGCCTGCATCTCCAGCAGGTCGTGGTTGCGGAGTTCCAGTTTCTGGCGGGCGAAGTCGAGGTCGGACTGGAGTTGCCGCAACTGCTTCGTCTTCTGGTCGAGCGTGCCCTGGGTGGGCAGCTGGAACCCAGGCAGATACTGGCGCACGCAGACGACGGCGACCAGCACCAGCAGGAGGATCAGCACAATCAGTTGTTTGGTCTGCTTGGACATGGGCGCTTAGTCGTCGGTGGATTCGGTGGCGGTTTCGGCGGGGGCGGCGGGCTTGGCCTCAGGCGCCGCAGGCTTTTCGGCGGGGGCGGCGGGCCTGGCATCGCCCTCGCCCTCCTTGCCGTCGGAGTCCCCATTGGGCGCCTCGGCGGCGTCCTCGCTCTTTTTCTGGAGGGCGTCGCGGCGCTGCTGCTCGCGGCGGCGCGCCTGCTGGATTCGCAGGGCTTCGGCCTCCTGCGGGGTGTCGTAGCGGGCGGTGAGTTCGAAGCGCTGGGTGTAGACGTTGGCGTTCTGGTTGTAGGAACTGACCTTTTCGGAGACGTCGCCGAGCCAGGGGGATTCTTCGAGCTGCTGGGCGAGGGAGAGGTTCTTGACGGGGGTCTGGATCTGGAAGGAGATCTTGCCGTCGCGCCAGTCGAGGGACTGCGCGATCCAGGCGTCCTTGGGGATGGTCTTGGTGATGGCGAGGAGGGCGACGGGGAAGTCGGGGCGGTCGGGGGTGTTGTCGAGGAGTTCCTGGCGCAGCAGGCGGATCCGCTCGGCGTCCTTGGGGCTCATCAGTTTGTTGATGGCGTTGAGGGCGTTGCGGGTGCGGACGATTTCCGCGTCGACGAGGCGGATCAGGGCGGAGGTCGCCTGGAAGGAGGCGGCCAGCCAATAGACGACGAGGCCCAGCAGATAGATGGCGGCGGCCGCGGCGATGAACTTGACGGCGATGTTGCGGTGCGCCGCGAAGTGCTCCGGCAGCTGGAAGAGGGTGTCGCGGTCGGCGGAGACGGAGGCGGTGAGGCCGTAGAGCGCCAGGACGACGGCGGCGGGGAATTCGCGGCGCTGCTCCTCGGGGAGTGCGTCGATGGCCTCCGCGTCCAAGTCGAGGCCCGGGAGGGCTTCGGCGAGGGAGGGAGGGGCGCTTTCGGGGCGCGGGGCGAGCACGCGGCCGCCTTCGCCTGGTTCGAAGGCGTAGACGCTGCCTGGGACGGGCAGGATGACGGTGGTGTCCGCGAAGAGCGGGTCGAGGGCGGCTGGGGCGGGGAGGAGTGCGTCGACGTGGTGGAGGCCGTCGATGGCCTTCATCCAGGCGTTCCAGTGGTCGGTGGTCGCGAAGACGAGGCGCACTGGCTGCTGGGCGTCGCCCTTGGCGCGCGGCAGCCTGCGGAATCCCCAGCGGAGGCGTTCAGGGGGGAGGGGGGTGTGCTTGCGCAGTTCGAAGGCGAGGGCGTTGCGGAGTTCCTCCCCGCGCAGGTTGGCGGGGGCGTCGGCGGCGGCCATTCCCCAGCCAGTGTCGCGCGGGCCTGCGATGACATAGGTCGAATCGTCGCCTCCGACGGCCTTCCAGGCGTGCGCGAGGATTTCGGCGAGCGAGGCGCCGTTTTCCCCGATGGCGCCGCGCCAGGCGGCCTGCACTTTGCATTTGCTGCCTGAGACGGCGAGGCGCACCGCCTGGCAGTTCTGGCTGGTCCAGGTCAGGGCGATCGAATGGTTTCGGACGAAGAGGGGCATGCGGGTGGAAGGAAGACGCTGGTGAACGCGGGGGCTTGCGGATCCCCTGGAGGCCCTTTCGCGGGGCTATCCTTTTAACGTTGGAGGACGGGGTTTTATTGAGTGGAGGCGGGCGGAACTTTCACCTGGCGGGGTCGAAGGCGATGCCGGTGGCGCGGGTGAAATGGGCGATGGCGTCGCGGAGATCCTGCGGGGGCGGGGCGAGGAAGACGAGGGGCTCGCGGGTGACGGGGTGGGGCAGGGAGAGTTTCCAGGCGTGGAGGAGCTGCCGCTCGAAGCGGAACGGCGGGCAGGGGGCGCCGCCGCCGTAGACGGTGTCGCCGAGGACGGGATGCCTGAGGGCGGCGAAGTGCACGCGGATCTGGTGGGTGCGGCCAGTGTAGAGGCGCACGAGGAGGAGCGCGGCGGCGTCGGTCTGGGCGATGACGCGGTACTTGGTGAGGGCTGGCTTGGCGGCCTCGGCGGGGGCGCCTGCGGGGAAGGCGGCCATTCGCATGCGGCGCTTCGGGTCGCGCCCGATGGCCAGGTCGATGGCGCCGTCGGGCTCGCGCAGGCGGTTGCGCACGACGGCGAGGTAGAGCTTGGCTACCTCGCGCGCCTTGAAGCTCGCGCGCAGGGCGGCGGCGGCCTCGGCGGTCTTGGCGACGACGAGGAGGCCGCTGGTCTCCTTGTCGAGGCGGTGGACGATGCCGGGGCGGTTCCCGTCCTCGTTCTCGTCGTCGGCGAGATCCGCGAAGACGGCAGGGTCGCGGTGGAGGAGGGCGGAGACGAGGGTGCCCTGGCGGTTGCCAGGGGCGGGGTGGATGACGAGGCCCGCGGGCTTGTTGACGACGAGCATGGCGTCGTCCTCGTAGATCACGTCGAGCGGGATGTCCTCGGGCAGCGGGGAGGTGTCCTCCTCGGGGGGCCAGTCGATGCGGACGACGGCGCCGGGATCGGGGCGGAAGGCGGGCTGCCGGATGGTCTCGCCGCCGACGGCGACGCGTCCGTCGTGGATGCAGCGCTGCAGGAAGGAGCGCGAGGTGCCTGGGAAATGGCGCGCGAGGATGCGGTCGAGGCGTGCGTTGGCCTCCTCGGGGGCGACGGGCGGGAGTTCGTGGATGCCTGGGGTCATTTGGCGGGATGGCGCCGATTGTGCCAGGCGACGAGGCCGATGGCGACGAGGGTGGCGGGGATGACGACGCAGGCGGAGGTGATCTGCGCGGGGGTGAAGCGCCCCGTGCCGACGGGGTAGTCCCCGCGCAGGCATTCGAGGAGGATGCGCCCGACCGTGTAGAGCAGGACGTAGAGGATGAAGCGCGCGCCCGGGAGGATGCGCCTGCGTTCCATCCAGAGGATGAGTCCCGCGATGGCGAGGCACCAGAGCGATTCGAGGAACTGCACGGGGATGACGGGCAGCGAAGGCGCGCCTGGTTCGATGAGCCCCTTGGCGGCCTGGATTTCGGCGACGGGGTTGCCGTCCATCGGATAGCGGATGGAGCAGAAGCCGTTCCAGGGGCGCCCGAAGCAGCAGCCGTTGAGGAGGCATCCCAGGCGTGCGACGGCGTGGGCGATCGGGAGGGCTGGGGCGATGAGGTCGGCGGTGTCCCGCAGCGACCAGTGCCTTTTCCAGCACATGAGCAGGATGACGGCGGCGGCGAGGATGAAGCCTCCCTGGAAGACGAGGCCGCCCTGCCAGACCTTGAAGACGGAGGCGAAGTTGGTGGAGAAGTCGTGGCCTGGGGCGTCCCAGAAGCGCCGAACATATTCGATGCGTGCGCCGACGATGCCTGCGACGACGCATGCGATGATCATGAGGTCGACCTGGGGCTGGGTGAAGTTGTATTTCTTTGCGCGCTTGGAGAGGAGATAGTAGCCCGCGAGCATGGCGAGGGCGGCGAAGAGGCCGTACCAGCGCAGGTGGAGCGGCCCGAGGTGCAGGAATTCGGCGTGGGGCATCGGGATCATGGCGGGCCTCCTACTGCTGGCTGTAGTCGCGGTGTCCGAAGATGGCGGTGCCGACGCGGACGATGGTGGAGCCTTCGGCGACGGCGATCTCGAAGTCGCCTGACATTCCCATCGAGAGTTCGGGGAGGGGCAGGCCAGTCGCGGCGGCGCACTGGTCGCGCAGGGTGCGGAGTCCTGCGAAGACCTGGTGGAGGGTCTCGGGGGGGGCGTTGAAGGGTGCCATGGTCATGAGGCCGACGACGGGCGCGGGCGCGTCGGGCGGGAGCGTCCTGAGGACGGGGAGGACTTCCTCGGGGCGGAGGCCGAACTTGGATTCCTCGCCGGAGACATTGACTTCGAGGAGGAGTTTCGGGTGTGCGCCCGTCTCGGCGGCGATGCGCTCGATGCGTGCGAGGAGGTCGGCGGAATCGACGGAGTGGATCCACGCGGCGTATTGGAGGGCGGCGCGCACCTTGTTGTGCTGGAGATGCCCGATGAGATGCCACTCGATGGCGGCGGGGAGGACGGGGGCCTTGGCTTCGAGTTCCTGCACCTTGTTCTCCCCGAAGCAGGGCTGCCCCGCGGCGAAGAGTTCGCCCGCGTCGGCGGCGGGGAAGGTCTTGGAGACCGCCAGGAGGCGGACCGCCGAGGCGGGCCGCTTGGCGGCGGCGCACGCCGCGTCAAGTCGGCGGCGCACGGCTTGCAAATTGTCGGTCAGACGGGACATGTTTTGGAAAACGAACTTATGTTATGGGACTGTACTGGAAACGCACATGCCATAAGATAACCCGTCATCCCGTTTCCGGGGATGGCGGAAAGGAGAATCAAGGAGAATCACGGCACATGGACAAGGGCGAAGGGCTGCTGGCCCGAAAACATCCCAGCCCGACGGCGATGGAACGCGAGCGGGAGGAGGCGGTTGCGTTGCTGGTGGGGGAGGAGCGTCGTCCCGAGGTGATGGCCGCCATGCGCGCGCCTGCACACCGTATCGCCGACCTGGTGCAGGGGTTCGTGAAGAGGCTCAGGCCGCCAGAACAGGATCTCTACGAACGGATTCTGCAGCACTGGGAGGCGATGGTGGGGGGCAACGCGAAGATGATCCGGCCGCTGCTGGTGCGCGGGAACAGCCTCGTGCTGGAGGTGATCCATCCAGCCTATCGGACGATTTTCCAGACGCCGCAGATGCAGGCGCAGGTTCTGGAGCGGGTGCGGGAACTCACGGACGGAAAGGTGAGTCAAATTGCATACGCGCCAGCAGGTCGCCGAGGCGCCGTGAAGATACAGGAAGAACTGAAATGAACATGAACGCATCGATACGCTGGTTGACTATTCTGCTGGTCGGGTGGATGGCGCTGTCGGGGCTGCGTGGCCTGGCGGCGGAGCACGCCCTGGATTCCGTTTCGCGCCTGGCGGCGGTTCGGCAGGCGAAGATCGTGCGCGGGAGGCCGAAGTCGAAGGATCGGCGGGTTGCGCGCGCCACGGTCCAGACCCTGCTGAACTGGCATTACACAGGCGTGCGCATGACCCCGCAGTTGTCCGAGCGGTGGTTCCAGGCGTTCTTCGACACCCTGGACTACAGCCACGCCTATTTCCTGGCGTCGGATCTGGAGGAGTTCCGCAGCCAGGCGGGGGCGATGATGCGCTCGGGCGGCGCCCCGAATCTGGAACTCGCCTTCCAGATCTACGAGCGCTTCCTCCAGCGCATGCGCGCGTATGTCCTCTTTTCCGCGGAGGAATTGCTGAAGACTCCGGATTTCACGGTGAAGGAGAGCCTGCCGATCTATGACGACGTGCGGAAGATCCCGTGGGCCTCGGACGAGGCGGAACTGAAGGAGCGCTGGCGGAAACGGGTCAAGGACATCTTGCTGGCCGATCGGCTGAACCGCGAGGAGCGCGAGGCGAAGGCGGCGAAGACGGACAAGGCGGGAAGCCCGAAGATGGACATCGTGGAGCGCACGCGCCGCAGCCTGGCGACGGTGTTCCTGCGGAGACTAGAGGCGGACACGGAGGAGGTCACGGCGCTGTATGTGAATGCGCTGGCGTCGCTGCTGGACCCCCACTCGGTGTATCTGCCGCCCTCCAGCAAGGAGTCCTTCGACATCCACATGCGGCTGTCGCTGCAGGGCATCGGGGCGACGCTGAGCACGCGCGATTCCTACACGACCATCGTGAGCCTGGTGCCAGGCGGACCTGCCGCGCGCGACGGCCACCTGAAGCCGGGCGACCGCATCATCGCGGTCGCGCAGTCGGCGGAGGAGGAGCCGCTGGACGTGGTGGACATGCCGCTGGACAAGGTGGTGCAGCGCATCCGCGGGCCGAAGGGCACGTCGGTCTATCTCACGGTGCTGCCGAAGGGCTCCTCCTCGGAGTATGTGCTGAAACTGGTCCGCGAGGAGGTGCTCCTGAAGGATTCGGAGGCGCAGAGCAGCATCCACGAGGTGAAGCTGCCTGGCGGCGGAAACGCCCGCGTCGTGATGATCTACCTGCCTTCGTTCTACAGCGACTTCAGCGGCGCCACGGGCAAGAGCTGCAGCGGCGACGTGGCGAAACTGCTGCGCAAGGCGAAGGCGGCTGGCCGCGTGGACGGCGTGGTGCTGGACCTGCGCGGCAATGGCGGCGGCTCGCTGGATGAGGCGGTGCGGCTGTGCGGGTTGTTCCTGAAGGGGGGCGGGCCAGTGGTGCAGGTGCGGAACCAGCAGGGGTATCTGCAGAGCCGCAAGGCGACGGCCGACCTCTTCCTGTATGACGGGCCGCTGATGGTGATGGTTGACCGTTTCAGCGCGTCGGCGTCTGAGATCGTGGCGGCGTGCCTGCAGGACACTGGGCGCGCGCTGTTGGTGGGGGACCGCTCGACGCACGGCAAGGGAAGCGTCCAGTCGCTGGTGGATCTGGCGAACTTTCCATGGCAGAACCCAGGCTTGCGCCTGGGCGGGTGCGTGAAGGTGACGATCGGCAAGTTCTACCGCATCAACGGCGCCTCGACGCAGGAGCGCGGGGTGACGCCTGACATCGTCTATCCGTCGTTCCTGGAGTGGATGGGGACGGGGGAGGCGAAACTGCCGAATGTGCTGCCGTGGGACGAGTGCCAGGGGGCGCGGTTCCGGAAACTGCCCGCGGTGCCTCGGCTGCGCGCGTCGCTGCGGGAGGTGGCGGCGAAGGCGATGCGGGAGAACGCGTCGTTCCAGCGGTATGCGGCGGAGGTGGAGCGCTACCGCCGTCTGCGCGAGCAGAAGAGCCTGCCGCTGGAACTGGAGGCGCGGCGCGCCTACCGCCGCGAGGAACGCGCGCTGTCGCGGCAGATGCTGCATTTCCAGCCGAAGCGCGAGTCTGACGACCGCGACGCGCTGCTGGACGACGATGAAGAGGAGGAGGAGAAGAACGCGCCCCGCGAGGATGTGGTGCTGGATGTGTCGATGCAGGTGATGGCGCGGCTGATTGCCGAGCTGGGCGGGGGGGCTGCGAAATGAGCGGCGCGGCGGGGCAGGAGTTGTGCGGGCGCCTTTTTGAGCGCGGCAATCGGCTGCTGGGCACGCGGTGGCCGATCCTGTGCGGGGCGATGACGTGGGTGAGCACGCCCGAGCTGGTGTCGGCGGTGCTGGCGGCGGGGGGCTTCGCGGCGCTGGCGGGCGGGAGCATGCCGCCCGAGATGCTGGAGAAGACCATCGCGGACACGCGGGCGGCGACGGCGCGTCCGTTCGGCGTGAACCTGATTACCTTGTCGCCAGTGTTCCATGAACAGCTGGCGGTGTTGGAGGCGAATCCAGTGCCCGTGGTCATCTTCGCGGGGGGGCTGCCGAAGGACAGCGACGTCGGGCGCGCGAAGGCGACCGGCGCGAAGGTGCTGTGCTTCGCGCCGACCGAGAGCGTCGCGCGGCGGCTGGTGGACGCGGGGGCGGACGGGCTGATCCTGGAGGGGACGGAGTCAGGCGGGCACATCGGGCCAGTGGCGCTGACGGTGCTGCTGCAGCAGGTGCTGTTCCGCTTCGGGGACGAGGTGCCGGTGTTCGTGGGCGGGGGGATCGCGACGGGGCGGATGATGGCGCATCTGCTGCTGCTGGGGGCGGCGGGGGGGCAGTTCGGGGCGCGCTTCGCGGTCGCGAAGGAGTGCACGGCGCATCCGGAGTTCAAGCAGGCGCTGCTGAAGGCGTCGGCGCGGGACGCGCAGGCGACGAGCCAGTTCGACCCCGCGTTGAACGTGGTATCGGTGCGCGCGCTGCGCAACGAGGGCACGCTGGAGTTCGAGCGGCTGCAGCTGCAGCTGCTCTC
>JAEEXV010000359.1 GCA_016287975.1 Lentisphaeria bacterium
ACCCGCCCCGCTCATCCCCGCCCCGCAAAGCCAACCCGCCCGTGAAGCGCCAACCCCCGCCCATACCCCGCCCCGCTCATCCCCGCCCCGCAAAGCCAACCCGCCCGTGAAGCGCCCCCCCCTCCATCCGTCTTTGCGGCAGCAGCCGCCAATATCCCCCCTCCATTTGCGAACCGCCCGCCCTACTGCATGGCGATCTGGCGCATTTCGTCCTCGAGGGTGAGTTTCTTCCGGAAGACGACCTCCAGCGCGGCCTCGACGGCGGCGATGGCGCGGCGGTAGGCTGGCGGGATGCGCTTCAGCCGTTCGGGGAAGCGCGCCTTGAAGAGCGGCGGCAGATGGCGGAAGAGCACCGCGTCCGTCGCGTATTCAGGATGCTCGGCGAGCAGCACGCCGAAGTCGCGCTTGTAGGCGTTGATGGTGTTGGCGACCTCGTCGCTCAGGTCGGTCATAAGGGCGGTCTTGCGGGCGTTGAACTCGTCGAAGAGCCATTCGGCCTCGCGGCGGGCGCAGAACGCGAGGCGGTCCATCACCTCGCTCACCAGTTCCTCGTGGATTTCGGCGAACTCCGCCTTGTCCAGCAGGATGCCGCTGAGGATCTCGTAGGCCGAGGTGATGACGCCGCACTTGTTCGCGGAGGCGTCCTTCACGATGACCACGCCGCGCTTCTGCAAGGTCACGCGGGCATCTGGCGTGATGAACGAGTTCGCGCCCTCGACAATCGCCCGCGACGACGGCTTGCCGTTCGGGCAGTACCCGTCGACATTGCCCGCATTGATGGTCTGGGGGCGTCCGCCGCACGGGATGAAGACCTCCGCCTCATGGCAGATGTTGTTCTGGAAGAGCCGCATGAAGTCGTCGCGCGGAATCATGGAGCGTTGCAGCTTGCCACCCTTGACGGAGGCCATCGGGTGCTGCCCGTCGGCATCGGGCGAGTTGAAGATCATGAACGCGCCCTCGCCCTTGAGCTTCGCGGGGTCGAACTTGTCGAGGTTGTTCTTGTGAACCAACGCGGAGAGTTCCTCGCGGTCGATGCCGTCGGGATCGTAGAGCGCCGCGGGGCCGTCCGTCACCGCGACGATCTTGAGCCCTGGCAGCACATACGAGCCGTCCGCCTTCTTCGCGTTCAGCAGTTTGATCATGTTGCCCGCGACATCGCCGAAGGGGCCGCCCGAGAGTTTGACGCGGAAGACGTCATGCTCCGCGTCGATGCCCAGGTGCTGCAGCGTCCGCCTGAAGTACTGGTAGACGCCGAACGAGGTCACGCCGTAGTGCTTGTGGTTGATGCCGGTGTCCACCTTGCCCGAGATGATGCCCGACTTCAGGGTGTAGCCCGCCTCCTCGGCGCGGTCGCCCATCCACGAGATCATCTCGTCGAACATGTTCTCGTCAGGCCCGATCTCGATGATGTCGCGACGCCCCAGCCGATCGACGATCGCGTGGTCGCGCAGCGTGTCCTTGCCGTCCTCGTAGTTGATGAGGGCGAGGAACGACTCGAAGACCGCCCGCTGCGCACTCCACAGCTCGGTCTTGAAGTCGTATTCGCCAGTCAGCTTCAGGAGCGTCACCATCTTCGAGCCGCCCTCGTAGATGTCCTTGTTCTTCTTGTGCTGCGTGTTCGCCAGCACAAAGCACTCCCTGAACAGCTCGCAGCGCGCCTGCTCGAAGGCGTCCCCGCGCTCCAGCGCCGACTGCGCAGGACGCGGCGCCACCGTGCGCCACCCGCCACGCGCGATCTCCGCGAAGCGGATCTGGAAGCCGCAGGTGTTTCGGCGCCAGAAGAAGAAGACCCCGAACGGACGCTCCGGCGGGAAGGCCGCCGCGTATTTGTCCGTCAGCGCCTCGTAGTGCTTCATGAACGCGGGATCCACGCCGAACGACAGCGCCGTCTTCTTCTCAGAGAAGTAGTTGGTCTTGCGGACATTGCCAAGGAAGTCCACGACGCTCAGGAGCACCGTCTTCACCTTCGCGTCCTTCTCCGCCATGCCGCTGTTGATGCGCAGGATCTCGGCCTCGGATTCCTTCAGTTCCGCCGCGAAGTCCACTGTCTCCCCCGCTGGATTGAAGCGAGATTCGAAGGCGTCGCACAGACGCCTCAGTATCGCAGGATAGGTCGCCATGAAACGCTGGATCTCAGGCAGCGTGTACGCGTTCCGATCCACAAACGACAACTGCGAATGCACGAACTCCGAGGCCGCGCGCATCAGGTTCACCGACGCATAGCAGAAGCCGTGGTGCTGCAGCAGCTCCCGCTCGAACAGGTCCAGCTGCGCGCTCCAAGACAACTCGTTCAACTCACGCTTCAGCCCCGACAGGAACTCAGGCGTGTCCGCACCCGCCTTCACTGGACGAGCATAGAAGGTGTTGATGCGCACCGCCTTGTGGCGGAAGTCATCCGCCGCCCCGCCGCGCAGGAAATTGCGCAGGTACGAGCGCGTCACCTGCATCCCCTTCGCCTCCAGCAACTCCAGCGTACGCGCATAGAACCCCTCCGTCCGCGCCACCACCGCCATCGCCATCGTGATGCGGTATTCGCCGCCCTCCAGACGCTCGAACTCCGTCAGCGTGTAGTCCCGCTGCGCCACCTCGCACGCAAAACGCAGACGCGCCACGATGCGCGGCAGATCCAGATCCTCCACGCCATACCGCCAGCACAGCGCCCCCACCGCATCCGCAAAGTTCGCAGGCAGTTCCCCATACTGGCGACGATACGCCTCCGACAACTCCTCCAGCGTGTAACGCGCAGGCAGCTCCTCCTCAGGCATCTCCTTCGTCACCTGCTCCACCACCAGGATGTCACCCTTCTCGTCAATCGGCTTCGACTGGTGCACAATCGACTTCAATATCCGCTTCCCCGCAAACTGGCGGCTCGTCACCACAGGGTTGCATTCCGCACTCTTCAAATACACCATCAAAATACTCTCGGGACGCTCGATCTTCTGAATCCCAGACTTGTTCTCGATGTCCATCGCCATCAGGACGATCGAGGACAGCTCCGCTTCCGAGACACTCTTGAAAAAATACGGCGGCATCACCCGCGACAGCATCTCCGCCGTCTTCTTGAACCCGCTCTCCTGAGACTGGTACATCTTCTCAATCGACTTGGCTTCCATTTGCTGTCCTCCATCGCCAAAACACACAACCACAAAAAACGAACCACTGGTCAAAATTGACCACCTGCATTGAATATACTCCCGAATTGGCCTCTGTCAAGTCGCCAAGAATCCAAACCTCGCATGAATCTTGAATCTGGTTCCATCGCAAGTCTGGACTCTTTGGGAAGTTCCCCTCCTTGATTCCAGGGCTGAATTTCTTTTTGCCGCCTTTTCTTTTTGGCCCTCCGCGACGAGCCGACGATATTCCCCGCGGAGGGGAAGTGCCCCCTGGACTGCAGGGGGATGGCGGCCTTCCTGAAGTGGGTCGGCTCGAAGGCCGCCGTCGAGAAACAGGTTTAGCCTGACGAGTGCCTCATTTCCTTCTTGTAGGCAATCATCGTAGGAATCAGGACGGGGATCATCACGGCGAACATGACGGCGGCCGCAACGTAAATGCCCCGTACCCCCACATAGAATGCCAAAGGAGCGCTTATCAAATTGCTGACGATGCCTCCGAAGCTGTTCAGGCTGGCTGTCCATCCCAGGTAGGCACCGTGTTTCTTCGGGTCGGTAATGGCGGTCAGCATGACCTGAAGCACCGGCTGCACGCAACCTGCGGCCGCGAATTCCAGGAAACGGCAGAACTGCAGGAAATAGACGTCATAGGTCAAGGCGGCGCCAAGGCCAGACAGGCTGCAGAACACAAGCAGCGGGGGCAGCAGAGAGCCAGGTTTGAAGCGGCGGGACAACTGCCCGACCAGCAGGCCTGCCACGACACCGCCGGCCGCCGTAATGGCACTGGTATATCCGGTAATTGTCGCCACCTTCTTAACGTTGGGGATGGTTTCCACCAGCATGGCCAGGAAGGGGCCTGTAATGCGCCGTGCCATTCCCATAAGCAGGAACAGCAGCAGTATCATGGCAACGCCAGGGGTGAGAATGGAACTCAAGGCAGGCTTTTTCCTGGCGGCGGCCTTGACCTTGAGTTGTTCATCGCTCATCCAGACATGGGCGTCATCCACAAAGAGATGCACCAGAATGCCGCTGATGATGTAGATGGCGCCGCAGGCCAGGAAGGTCACATTGTAGGCCGTGTTTTTTCCAAAGGAAGCCTTAAGCGCGTCCACCATGACGCCGCCGAGAAGGTACCCAATCATATCTCCGCTCCACTGCGCGGTGGTCATGAATCCAAGCCCCATGCTCCGTTTTTCACTGGGCACCACCGTAATGACCAGGGTCTGGGCTGGATTGACAGTGCCGGAGAACATGGAGGCCAGGCCTCTGGCAACCAGCATCCACCAGTAATTCGGCGCAAAGGCAATCAAAGGATAGATCAGTCCCGCCATGTAGCTGGCCCTTAACAGCATCAGTTTCCGTCCATAGCGGTCCCCCAGAGTCCCCCAGATGGGATAGGCAATGGTCAAACCGATGACACTGACCAAAGAATAGATGGACATATAAAGACCACGGACCGAATCGTCCATGATATTCAACTTGTCCTTCAGCAGCAGTGAGATGAATGGCATGCAGCAGCCGAACCCCACCATTGCCAGGAACTGGGAAGTCGCCAAAACAAACAGATTCTTCTTCCAGGAAATGGACTTTTCAACCAGCACCCCTCCCACATTCACCAGAATGGAAGTTTTTCCAGAAGCACTCTGTGACGTCGGAATTTCCAAGACGATTTTCCCTATCGAAGATTACTGTTGGGCCAATGGCTGACACCGTCAGGAATTTCTGTATCCTGAATCCACTGGAATTGCGCCCCACCAGATAGAGTTTGGTCGGGGTATTTTAGGCTGTGACATAGATCGGACTGTCGTGACTCTGGGGGGACAATCGGGGCGGAGAATCGCCCCGATTGTCCCGGCCTCCCAGCAAAGGAAGCGCCCCCCCTCGCGTGTGCCGTCACTGCGCGACAATGGTGATCTCGCCGCTGACGACCGCGCCGTCGGCGGGAACCAATGCGCCGTCGGCGTCAAGCAGGTAGAGCGATGCGCCGTCGGGCAGGTTCGCGCGCTCGACGGTGAGCGTGCATTCGCCTTCGGGCAGCGCGACGGTCCAGATGCCGTCGTCAAGCAGGGCAGCCGTGGTGCCATCGTCGATGGCGGCGGTCTCGGCGGCACTGGCGACGCCGACCAGGCGCCCTTCGTCACCGGCCGCATTCTGCCACGCGAGCGCGAAGCCCGGCGCGGCGTACGAGCCGGCGCAAGTGGTCGCTTCGGTGCGCGTGGCCTCCAGCACCAGCGGCGCACCGAGACCGCCGCCGGGGCCCATCGCGCCATCGAAGATGGTGCTGTAGGGGCGGCCATTGATTTTCACCGTCGCGCGTATGACCACGGCACCGCGATACTCGCCCTTCTTAACGGCGAGCACGCCCTTCTTGTCGATGGAGGCGTTGACGCTCCCGACAACGACGCTCCAGGTCACAGGGAGCGGCGTCGGGTAGCCCGTGTCGTCCTTGAGCACCATCTGGTATTTGGAGCCGTTATTAAAGAAGACGCCGCCGTCAGCCCGTTCGACGATGTAGGGCGGCAGACTCAGTTCGTCCGGCGTGTAGGGGATGTCGGTCCACGTCTTGGTGACATGGAAATGGCAGATCGACCCGTTCCCGAAAGGCGCGTACACCTTGCATTTCGCCGGGACGTACTGATCGTACATCTCGGGCTCGGCGGCGCACTGGAAATAGACGGCGGCGAGGGCCTTGCATCCTGAAAAGACATCGTGGCCCAGCCGCTCGAGGTTCTCCCGGAAGACCACCGTCGCGAGTTTCGCGCAGCCGGAGAAGGCGTAGTTGTCGACCTCCCGCAGCGTCTCCGGCGCCTCGAAAACAGTCAGCGCCTTGCATCCGTTGAAGGCGTTGGCGGCGATGGTCTCGACCTTGGGCATCACCACATTCTCCAACTTCGTGCAGCCATAGAAGGCATCTCGCTCGATTGTAGTGGCATCCGGCAGATAGACCTCCTTCAGCCCCGTGCATCCCGAAAAGGCATACTGCGGCACCGTCAGAATCTTGCCGCCAACCCCTTTGAAACTGAGCGAGGTCAACTTCACGCAGTCCTCGAAGGCAAAAGCCCCCAGCGTGTTCAAATAGAAGAACCGATCAAAGTTCGCCAGTTTCTTGCAGCCGGAGAAGGCGTATGGGCCGATGGTTTCCCACAGATCGCAGCGC
>JAEEXV010000360.1 GCA_016287975.1 Lentisphaeria bacterium
CGAAGGTGCGCGCCGCGCCCGCGGGCGCGTGCCTGGCGGGCTTCAAGGACCTCGTCGCGCTCGACGCGGAGTGCCGCGAGCTCTTCGCGCTGGCGCCGCATCTGGAGGAGGTGCTGCACGGCGGGGCCTCCTTCGAGTTCCCCGAGGCGCGCTCCATCCGCTACCGCCGCAGGACCATCTCCTACGACGACCTCGTCAAGGGGCGCATGACCAAGCCGCTCGACGCCCTCAAGGACTTCGTCATCGTGCGCAGCGACGGCTCGCCAGTCTTCCATCTGGCGAACGTGATGGACGACATCACGCAGCAGGTGACCCACATCATCCGCGGCGACGACCACGTCGAGAACACCTTCAAGCACATCTTCCTCTTCCACGCGCTGGGCGCGCCCGTCCCCCGATACGGCCACTTGCCGATGATCGTGAACGCGCAGGGCAAGCCTTACAGCAAGCGGGACGGGGATGCGTTTGTCGGGGACTTCCGCGAGAAGGGGTATCTGGCGGAGGCGCTCTTCAACTACCTGAGCCTGCTGGGGTGGTCGCCCGGGGACGACCGCGAGAAGATGTCGAAGGAGGAACTGGTCGCGGCCTTCACGCTGGAGCGGTGCCTGCGCGCACCCGCCCAGATGGACATCCAGAAGCTGACGAACCTGAACGGGCAGTACATCGCGGCGCTCCCCGAGGCGGAGTTCCAGGCGCTCGCCCGCGCCGAGGCGGCGAAACTGCCGTGGGGGCGGGAGCTCCCCGAGGCGCTCTTCACGCAGGTCTGCCAACTGATGCAGAGCCGCTGCAAGCGCCTGGTCGACGTCGCGCAGTGGGACTACTTCTTCACCGACCTGCCCGTCTGGGACGAGAAGGTCTGCGAGAAGCTGCTGAAGGACGCGAACGCGATCGCGGCGCTGAAGTCGCTGCCGACGGCCTTCCGCGCGCTTGCGGCCTTCGACGCGGCGTCCATCGAGGGGGCGGTCGCCGCCGCCGCCGAGGCGGGCGGCATCGCCCACGGCAAGCTGAACCAGCCGCTGCGCGCCGCCGTCACGGGGACCAACATCGGCGCGGGCGTCTTCGAGACGCTCGAGATCATCGGGGTGGAGCGCGTCTGCCGCCGCCTCGAGGCCGCCACCGCAGGCAGGTGACGGGGACCACAGGAATCGCAGGGGAGGGGGGAAGCAGGGATCATGCAGAGCCAATTGCCAGTCGTGGCCATCGTGGGCCGCCCGAATGTCGGAAAATCCGCGCTGTTCAATGCGATACTGCGCCGCCGCATCTCGATTGTGCACGAGCAGAGCGGCGTCACGCGCGACAACGTCGCGGCGGAGGCGTCGATGGGCGACTATCACTTCCTGCTCGTGGACACGGGCGGCCTGGGGACGCTCAACGGCGAGAAGAATGTCGACCTGTTCGACGGGATGATCCGCGAGCAGGTCACCGATGTCATCCAGGACGCCGCCGTGCTGGTCTGGGTGGTGAACTGCCAGGACGGCATCACGCCGCAGGACGAGGAGGTGGGCGCCTTCTTCCGCAAGTCCGGCAAGCCGCTGCTGATCTGCGCGAACAAGGCCGACAACGCGGATCTGGCGGCGAACGCGATCGGGGAGTTCTCGCGGCTGGGCGTCCCCGGGATCTATCCCACGACCTGCACGCACGGGCGTGGCATCGATGCGCTGCTCAAGGCGGTGACGGCGAAGATCCCCGAGGCCGCCGCGCCTGAACTGGCCGAGAAGCCGCTGCGGGTGGCGGTGGTGGGTCGCCCGAATGTCGGCAAGTCGTCGCTGGTGAACCGCATGGTCGGGGAGGATCGCATGATGGTCTCCGACGTGGCGGGGACGACGCGCGACGCGGTGGACATGCCCGTCACGCTGAAGCATGACGGCGAGGAACTGCCGCTGGTGCTGGTGGACACGGCGGGCCTGCGCCGCAAGGGGCAGATCTCGACGGTCGTGGAGTTCTTCAGCGCCAACCGCACCGAGCAGGCGATCCGCAACAGCGACCTGGTGCTCTTCGTGCTGGATTCGCTGGAGCCGTGCACGACGCAGGAGCGCCGCATCGGGAAGATCATCGTCGACGCGCGGCGCCCGTGCATCATGCTGGCGAACAAGTGGGATCTGATCACGGCGGCGGGCAACGACAAGCCGAAGGTCTTCAGCGACTTCGTGCGCGCGGAGATGCCCTACATGGCGCACGCGCCGATCCTGCCGATCTCCGCCGCGAACGGCTACCACTTCGGGCAGTTGTGCGAACTCATCAAGCTGCTCAAGTCGCAGAGCCGCATCATGGTGCCGACGGGCGTCTTCAACCAGTTCCTGCAGGACACGATGCAGCGCAACCCGCCGACCTCCGTCGGCCTCAAGCGCTTCAAGATCTTCTACGGCACCATGACCCACAACCCGCCGCCGAAGTTCGTCATCTTCGTCAACGACCGCAAGCTCTGCCCGAAGAACTACCTGGGATACCTCGAAAACCAGATCCGCGAGGCGTTCTTCCCCCAGACGGGGCTCCCGATCGCCCTCCAGCTGCGCGAACGCGAGGACTCCGCCGACCACGCGGGCGCCCGCGCCGCCGCCGCAGGCGCCGCCCGCCAGCGCTCCATGTTCGGAGGCC
>JAEEXV010000361.1 GCA_016287975.1 Lentisphaeria bacterium
AAGACCCCCGACCCCAGACCCCAGACTCTTTCGGGACCCAAGACCCCCGACCCCAGACCCCCGACCCTTTCGGGACCCAAGACCCCCCACCCCCCACCCCCGACCCCTTCCGGACCCCAAACCCCCCCCCCCCGACCCCCCGCCCCATCGGGGACCCCAGACCCATCGGGGACCCCAGACCCCAGCGTTCTGTGCCGCCCCATTTTTGGGGCGGTTAATGACCCCAGCCCCCCAGACCTAAGACCTGGGGTTCGGCGTTTTGCGGCGGCTCGGCCTGGGGTTAGGGCGCTGGTCTTCTAGCATCCGCGCGGCTCTTGCGGAAGGCAATGGGGGAAAGGCCGATGTGGCGCTTGAAGAAGGCGCTGAAGACATAGATTGTGGCGAAGCCGCAGGAGCGCGCGACTTCGCCGATGGAGTCGGCGGTGTGGCGGAGACGGTATTGCGCGTTTTCAAGGCGGCGACGGGTGAGGAAAGCGCTTGGCGAGGCGCCGACGTGGCGCTTGAAGAGGGTGCGGAGGCGGCTGGGGGAGAGTCCTGCGCGGCGGGCGACGTCGGCGAGGCCGCCGATCGCGGGCAGTTCTCCTTCAATGGCGGCGACGGCGCGGGCGACGGCGGCGGGCAGCGAGTGTTGTTCGGGGGGAGCCTGCGGCCGCTGGGGCGCGCCCAGGGCGGCGAAGAGGCGGAGGAGGCACCAGGAGAGTTCCGGTTGGCGGCGGGCGGCGAAGAGGGCGCGGAGGAGGCGTTGGACGGCGGGGCTGGGGGTGTAGGCGCCAGCGGCGGGCAGCCAGGGCTGCGGGCCTGGGTCGTCGCAGGTGATGAAGAGACGGCGGTATCCCGCCGAGGCGGGATGCATGAAGCGCAGCGCGTGGGGCGGCACGAAGAGGATCTGCCCTGGAGCGAGGCGGTAGGTCTGCTGCTCGATGAAATAGGTGATTGGGTCAAAGGCCAGCACCAGGGTGCAGCGGCGATGCGAATTCGGCATCGGGCTGGGGAAGTCGTGGTAGAAGACGAGGATGTTGTCGGGCAGGCGGAATCCCTCCGGCAGGCGCTCCCCCTCAAATAGGGAGGGGGGCTCGGGGAGCCGCGCTGCGCGGCGCAGAAGGCTGGCGGGAAAGTCTGTTTGCATAAATATAATGTAGCGGAATCCTGGAAAATCGGTGAAAGGCAGTCGCGATTCATAAAAAAGAAGTCGCTTTTCGGGATTGCCGAGTGGCGGGGGAGGGCGTATAATAGAGACAGCGACGGGGGAGAAAGGAGACAGACGATGATTACTCAGACGGCGGTGAGCTACTACGGGCTCGGGTATGTGGAGCATGCCGAGCGGGACTTCGAGGAGATGCTGGCGCACGGGTGCAGCACGGTGATCCTGGCGGTGACGGAGTTCGACTTCGACTTCTGGCGTCCGAACGTGCCAGCGATCGTGGCGTGCGCGCATCGGCTGGGGCTGAAGGTGCTGCTGGACCCGTGGGGCATCGGCAAGTACTTCGGCGGCGAGCAGATTTCCAAGTTCCTGCAGGACAACACGGAGAATCGGCAGGTCTCGGCGCTGACGGGGGAGAAACTGGTGGCGGCGTGCTTCAACACGCGCTCGTTCCGCGACTATTTCCTGAACTTCTGCCTGACGCTGGCGCGGGAGGCGGGCGCGGATGGCTTCTTCTGGGACGAGCCGCACTATGCGCTGCCCAAGTCGTATGCGTCGATCACGGGGGGCGCGGGGGAGGACTGGGCGTGCCGATGCCCCGTGTGCCAGGCGCGCTTCCAGGCGCGCTACGGCTACGAGATGCCGCGGCTGATGACGGGCGACGTCAAGCAGTTCCGCTGGGACGAGGCGCTGGAGATCCTGTCGGAGACCTCGCGGGAGATCAAGGCGCTGGATCCGAAGCAGGAGATCACCTGCTGCGTGCACGCGACGCTGAACACCTACTATGTGACGGAGCTGCGCGGCTACGACAACTGGGACCGCGTGGCGGCGTGCCCCTACTTCGACGTCTTTTCGACGACCATCATCAACTGGGCGCTGCCGGAGGAGTTCTTCGTGGAGATCACGAAGCGGACGGTGGCGGCGGCGCGCAAGCACGGCAAGCAGTCGGAGCGGTGGCTGATGGGCTACTACAAGCAGCCGTCCGACTTCGCGCAGATCGACCGCGTGGTCTCGCTGTACGAATCGCTGGGGGTGGACAGGCTGTCGACGTGGACCTACCGCGGCGGCTACGGCACGGCGCTGGCGGCGCCGGACGCGCTGAAACTCTGGGACCGCATCGGCGAGAACTACCGCCGCGTGCTGAAGCGTCAATAGGAGGAAACTGCAATGGAACTGAACGACTTCGGGTATCTGGACGCAATCCAGGAGAATCTGGCGCGGGTGAAGCGCGAGCAGGCGGAGAACATCATCGCGGGCGCGCGGCTGATGGCGGACGCGATTGCCGAGGACAGGCTGATCCACGTCTACGGCGGCGGCGGGCACACGACGCTGGCGATGGGCGAGATGTTCTTCCGCGCTGGCGGGCTGGCGAACATCGACCCGTTGATGGAGACGGCGCTCTCGGTCTTCAACCAGTCGCTGAAGTACCTTGAACTGGAGCGCACCGAGAACTTCGGGGCGTCGATTGTCAAGTACTATCGGCTGCAGCCTGGGGACATGGTGCTGATCTTCCACAACATCGGCATCAACCCCGCGACCATCGACGCGGCGCTGGAGGCGAAGCGGGAGGGCGCGAAGATCGTTGCGGTCTCCAGTTCGTACTGGCAGCAGGGGATGCCGAAGGACCACTTCATCCGCCACAGTTCGGGCAGGAACCTCTTCGACCTGGCGGATGTCTGCATCGACGACTACAATCCCGTGGGGGACACGGTGGTGCGGCTGCCGGGAATGGACACGCCGATCGCCCCCATCTCCAATGTCGTCGACTTCACCATCGCGCACTGGCTGGAGATCGAATGCTGCCGCCAGTGCCTGGAACGCGGCATCGTGCCGCCCGTCTGGCACAGCGCGAACACGCCTGACGGCGACCGCCACAACGCCGCCAACCTGGAGAAATACCGTCCGCGGGTCAAGAATCTGTAGGAGCAGACGAGAATGAACTGGAATGCAATGAACGAGGCCCTGGCGGGGCTGTGCCGCAAATACGCGGTGTCCGCAGGGCAGATCGGGCCTGATGCGGCGGGGAAGCCGATGCTGGGCGGGGTGCCGCTGGTGCCGTGGCGCGTCGAGCGGCGCTTCGTGGAACTGAAGAAGATCGTCGATGGCGGGACGCTGGAGGGGGTCTCGACGCTGCGCTTCGCGGCCTTCCAGGCGGGCGGCGACCTGGCCGGGATCCTCGCGGAGCAGCTGGATCTGGCGGAGTTCCTCGGCGGCGCCGAGGTGCGCCGCGTATTCGCCGTCCTGGCGCCTGGCGATGCCGCGTGCAATGCCGTGCTGCGGCTTGCCAACGGCCTTTCCTGCTGCATCGAGGCGGGGACGGCGCTGCCTGCGGGCAGCGCGCCGATGGACCGCCACGAGATCATCGCGCGGCGGGGCGTCGCCTCCGACCGCGTGGTGGATTCACAGGTGCCGCAGGCCTCCATCTACGAGTGGACGTCGGCGGGGGCTCGGCAGTGGACGGATGTGGACAGCGAACTGTACGGACTGGAGAACCGCGAGATCTGGACGGTGCGGGCGGCCTTCGAGGTGCTTGGCCATCCCGGACTGGGGGCGGTCTGGCGTGCGGCGGCGGGGCGGATGGCGCGCTGGAGCGCGGCGGCGCTGGAGTCGGCGAAGTCGGGGCAACCTGTGGAGGCGTGAGGAGGATTTCCATGAAACCGTTGAAGATTGCGATGATGGGGATGACGCACGGCCATACCCGAAAATACTACCAGACGCTGCTGTGCAATTCGAAACTGGACTGGGTGGCGAGCTGCGCGGAGGACCAGGACGCGCAGGCGGTGTACGAACTCTACCACACCGGCGTCCCGTGCTATCTGGACGCGGAGAAGATGCTGGCGGAGCACCCTGACATCGAGGCGGTGGTGCTGGCCTCCGCGAACCAGCGGCACTGGGAGGAAATGCAGTTCTGCGCGAAGCGGGGCATCCACATCCTCTCGATGAAGATCCCGACCTTCGACATGGAGGAATACGACCGAATGGTCGAGCTGGTGGACCAGGCGGGGGTGGTGTGCCAGATCGAACTGGAGATGCACTACAATCCCGTGGTGCGGCGGCTGCGCGAGCGGATCGCGGCGGGGGATCTGGGGCGCATTTTGTCGATCCAGGCGACCAACATCACCCTGTCGCCCGTGTGGGCGTTCCCTTGGCAGGGCTCGCCTGAGCTGAGCTACGGGCGGCGCGTGCCGCTCTCTCCTGGCGACGCGCGCTTCCGCGGCGGCGCGCTCTGCGACCATCCGCACATCTTCGACCTGGCGCGGTGGCTGACGGGCGCGCGCTTCGAGACGGTCTTCGCGCAGGTGGCGCCGAACCTGCGGCAGGAACTTGAAGTCGAGGACATGCTGCTGGCGAGCGGGAAGATGAGCGACGGCACGGCATTCCTCTTCGACCCCTCCTGGTCGCGGCTGGAGGAACGCCTGAAGGTGCCTGCGCCTGGCTGGGAGGTCTTCCCGAAGCGGATGGAGGTCAATGTCACCATCAGCGGCGAAAAGGGGATGATCGCGTGCGACTGCTTCGGCCCCAACGTCTACCACAACGGCGCGCCGCACGACCGCTACACCGTCCAGTACACCTACTTCGACGAATGGATCGGCCTCATCGACGAGTTCGTCGACTGCATCCGCAACGGCAGGACCCCGCGCATCAACCTCAAGTGGCACCGCCACACCATCGAGTTCATGAACGCCTGCTACCGCTCCATCGCCTCGGGACAGGCGGTGGCGGTGTAGGCACGGCCCCCGCCGTTGTTTTACACCACGGCACTGTTGCAAAAAAGCGCCAGCGGGTTATAGTACGACATGAAACAACATGGGACAATGTAGGACGAATCACCCCGTTAGTCATTTTGGAAGAGGATTTACCAATCATTAAATCGGAGGCGGTTCGGGAACACCTGCGTCGTGCGCTGGCGGATGGGGTGTATCCACCAGGAAAGCGTCTGCCGAGCGAAATGGAACTGGCGTCCTCGTACGGGGTGGCGCGGGTGACGGTGCGCACGGCGCTGGATTGTCTGGAGCGGGAAGGACTGGTGCTTCGGTTCCAGGGGCGCGGGACTTTTGCGGCGCCGCAGGGGGAGCGCCATTCCGGCCGTCATTTCCTGGTGGCGGGAGGTTCGGCGTCGCGCCCCGACAATTCCTCGCTGCAGTTGATGCCGTTGCTGCATCGGCAGTGCTTTGAGCGGGGGATTCGGGTGACGTCGCTGTCCCTGGATGTCGTGCGCTTTGCGGGGGGAAGCCAGATTTTGCGGATGCTGCGCGAGGATCCTGTGGACGGGGTGCTGCTGGTGGCGCATTGCTACTACGGCGACGAGGTGGAGATCGAACTTTTCCGGGAGCTGGGCGCGCCGTTGGTGCTTGTGCACGGGCGCCTGTCGGACAGCGGGGTGACGGGTTTTTCCAACCTCTATTTCCCGTGGCATGATGCGGTGGAGGCGAGCGTGCGGCATTTGACGGAGCGCGGCCTGACGCGTTTTGTCTCCTTGGCGCAAAGCGAGCCGAACTCGTCATTCTGGATGTTCGACGTGTCCCGCGCGGAATATCTGCAAATCCTGGAGCGCAACGGCGCCGATGCGGATCCCGCGTTGCTCGTGGCGCTCTCCGAAGCCGAACTTTCGACGGCGGGTGAGCGCTTCCTGGCCTTGCGGAAGGAACGGCGCGTGGACGCGGCGCTGTGCCAGTACGACCTTCTGGCCTGCTCCGTCTACCAGGCCTGCGCGGCGCATGGCATCCGCATCCCCGAGGAGGCTCAGGTCATGAGCGCCTGCTGCTGCATTGGCGGGGAGCTGCTGACGCCCTCGCTTTCCACCATAGATTTACAATATGAAGACATTTGCCGCATGGCGGTCGAATACTTGCTTGGTCCCCATCGTCACGAACACCTTGAAATTCCCACCCCGTTCCGGGTGGTGTGCGGCGCAAGCACTGGCGCCGCGCGGCCATCTCCGGAGCAACATCTCAAAGGAGCCTGAAGACATGCGAAAACAAACCGCAACTTGGTTTACTCTCATTGAATTGCTGGTGGTGATCGCGATCATCGCGATTCTGGCCTCGATGCTGCTGCCGGCGCTGTCGAAGGCGCGCGGAAAGGCGCGCCAGGCCACATGCACGAACAACCTGAAGCAGATCGGGCTGGCGAGCGCGATGTACATGCAGGACTGGGATGACTATGTCGTCCCGAGGTGCCAGGATCCGGATTCGGTCACCAACAGCTACGTCTGGGCATGTCTGTTGGTGCCCTACATCTCCAACCAGCCGCGTCTGACGACGGCGCAGAACCAGAAGATGTACATGAACGGCAACGGGCAGTGGTACTTCCCGTATGCCCCGGTCAAGGCCTTCAGCTGCCCGAGCTATCCGAAGCACAATTCGCCGCAGGTGTGGCGGGAGTGCGGCATGCACTTCGGGATCCAGTCATACGGCCAGGGGAAAAAATACCAGAGCATGATGGGGCCGGGCAGGATCATCAATCCAGACAATGGGCAGCCGCTGAAGGTGGGGGACAATGGCTCCCATGCGTGGATCTTCGCCGAGACCTGCGCGCTGAACGCGGCGGGGGACGGCTTCCTGGTGAACAACGGCTATCGGTCAAGCGAGGACAACATGTGCACGCACCGCCATGACGGCTATACCCAGTTCTGCTGCCTGGACGGCAGCGCGCACGCCGCCCGCCCGTACACCAGCGGCTATTTCGGCAGCAACCGCAAGACGGTGCTCCCGAAGCACTGGCGGTTCCAGAATGGCGGCCCGAACTACTGAGGCACTTTGCAGGAGGCGATGATGAGACGGTTTGGATGGTTGCTTGGCTTGCTGGTGGCGCTGGCGCCGATGCTGGTCCGCGCGGACTTCGGGGATCCAGAGGGGCCGCGGGTGGTGCGGCTGGATTCGTCGCGGCAACTGCCGCTGGTCGAAGACGGCGTGGTGAAGTGCGAGATCGTCGTGGAGGCGAAGGCCTCGCCGACGGCGAAGTTCGCGGCGGGGGAACTGCGCAGGTTCCTCTCCGAATCCTTCGGCGCGGAGGTGCCGCTGGTCGCGGCGCCGACGGGCGGAAAGACGGCGCTGGTGGTCGGCACGGGCGTCGACATCTCGCGGGTTCCCGAGGACGGCTTCATCATCCGCGCGGTCGGCGGGCGCATCCACATCGCGGGCAAGGATCATCCGTCCTACATGCCGTTGGACACGAAGCGGATGGCGTGGGCGGAGTATTTTGCGCGCGCGACGCTCTTCGGCGTCTACGACTTCCTGGAGCGCTTCCTCGGGGCGGCCTTCGTCTTTCCCGGCGAGGCAGGCACGGTGATTCCGCGGCACCGCACGCTGCGGGTGCCCGCGATGGACATCGTGGAGCGCCCGGACAACATGCGCCGCTATATTTCGTGGGGGCAGGGGGTGTGGCCTGAGCCCGAGAAGACCCTCCGCGAGCTGCATCGCCTGAACAACTACCGCCTGCGGATGCAGAGCCGCTACATCCCGAACTGCCACGGACTGGGGCGCATGGCCTACATCGAGCGCTTCGGCAAGGAGCATCCCGAGTATTTCGCGCTGCGCCCCAACGGGACGCGGAGCAACAGCCTCGCGGAGCGCATGGGCGGGCAGCTGTGTTTCAGCAGCGGCATCGTCGAGGAGATCTACCAGGACGCGAAGGCGTGGCTGACGGGCCAGAGCGCCAAGTCGCGCGGGATGTGGCACAACCGCTTCAAGTCGTATGTCTGGGACAACAACGCGGTGCAGCCTGGCTTCTTCAACGCGATGCCGCAGGACGGGATGACTTCGTGCCAATGCGAGGCGTGCCGTAAGCTGGCGGCGCAGGGCAATCCGCAGTGGGCTTCCGACCAGGTGTGGCAAATGACCTGCGACATCGCGAATCGGCTGACGAAGGAGGGCATCCAGGGCTATGTCACGCAGATGGCCTACGGCGGCCACAAGTTCATCCCGCCCATCGAGATCCCTGAAAACGTGCTGGTGATGGCGGCGGTGCACGGGCCGTGGTCGCGCTACACGCGGGGAGGCTGGAAGGCGGAGATGGATTTCCTCGACTCCTGGATCGCCAAGCGCCATGGCCGCAAGGTGTGGCTGTGGACCTACGTCAACAAATACGGCGCGCGGAACATCCTCGACGTGCCCTGCTCGACGCCGCGCGCGGTCGGCCGTTTCTTCCGCTTGGCGCAGCCGCGCATCTTCGGCGCGTACATGGAGACGGAGACCGACTACGCCAGTTTCCAGTTCTTCAACTGGTATGTGATGTCCAAGGTGCTCTGGGATTCCTCGCTCGACCCCGACAAGGTGCTCGACGACGCGCTGCGCAAACTCTACGGCGCGGGCGCGCCCAAGGCGGCGGAGTTCCTCGACCGCCTGGAGGAGCTGTGGCTGAAGCGCGTGGTCGCCAAGACGGTCGACACGCCGACGGGGCCCGTCTCCGTGCCGCCCACCGCCGTCGAGCTCTGGAACGACATCTATGGCGAGGCCGAACTCAAGCGCCTGGGCGCGATGCTGGACGCCGCCGCGCGCGCCGCCGGCAAGGACGCCGCCGCGCGGAAGCGCCTCGCCTTCCTGCGCCGCGAGTACCTGGGGGCGCTGGAGAAGGGGCGGATGGCGTTCCTGGCGACGCAGATGGGCGTGGAGACGCTCAAGGTCGCGGTGCCTGAAGTCGCGGAGGACGCGGTGACGCTGGACGGGCGGCTGGAGGAGACGGCCTGGAAGCAGGCGAAGGCGCTCTGGCTGCGCCGCCTCAAGGACGAGCCGACCCGCTTCGCTACCTGTGTGCGCGTGCTGCGCGACGGGAAGAACCTCTATGTCGCCTACGACTGCGACGAGCCTGAGTTCGCGAAGACCTTCACCGCCGACCTGAAGCACGACGACAGCGACATCTGGCGCAGCGACTGCGTCGAGCTGATGCTGAACCCGTCAGGGAAGCGGGACGGCTACTACCAGCTGATCATCAGCCGCAAGGCGCTGGTGGACATCGCGTGGCGCGTCGAAGCCAGCGGCCGCCGCACCTCCGACAAGGGGTGGGAGAGCGATGCGCAGGTGAAGTGGTCGCCGCGCGACGGCGGCTGGACGATGGAGATCGCGCTGCCGCTGGCGCGGCTGGGCGAGATCGACCCCCGCAATTTCGTGGCGAACTTCTGCCGCACGCGGGTGCTGCAGGACGGCAAGATGATGCTACACAGCTGGAGCCCCTTCATCACGCTCTACAACGACGTGAAGGGCTTCGGCGCGCTCTCCTTCGAGGCGCTGCCTGAGCGGAACCAGGTCTTCGCGGGGGACTTCGACACGGAACAGCACGGCAACTACTTCGGGCTGGAGAAGAAGTCCCGCGGTCTGCCTGGGATCCCATGGTGGCAGCAGGCCCTGGGCTGGTGGGGGGACAAGCCGAACGCGGCGCTGTACCGCCTCGACACCGAGCATTTCCTCGTGGGCGGGCGCAGCCTGCGGATGGACAATCCAGGCGGCAAGAACCTGATGATCGGCCACTACCTGCCGCAGCTGCTCGCGGGGCGGAAATACCGTCTCTCCTTCGCGGTGAAGGTGGAGATGAAGGACCCTGGCAAGGGCGGCGTCTTCGTCCACTTCAACGACGGCACGAACCATGCGTATCCGCGGCCAGCGATCCAGACCAGCTGCCCGTGGACGCGGTATTCGTTCGTGGTGACCCCCGCGAAGGGGCTTGCGGAGAAGGTCGTGTGCTACATCCGTCTGCAGAACCATCTCTGCAAGGCGACGGTCTGGTTCGACGACGTGCGTGTCGAGGAAATCAAAGAGTGAGCAAGATGGCGCAGGTGCCGCGGCATTTCCGGGGAGTCAGCTGGTGGGTGCAGTGGGGTGATCTGCAGAAGGGCGACGCCTCGTTGCATGACTCGATCCTGCGACGCGCGGACGAGGCGGCCGCCGCGCACGCGGACACGGCGCTCATCTTCGGCACGCATTTCCGCTGGGACTTCCTTCCCTACTGGGACCTCCTGCACGAGTACTTCCACGAGGTCGCCGAGGCGCTGCACGAGCGCGGCATCGCGCTCTTCGACCACCATTCGTGCAACTGCGTCCACCGCTACTACACGGCGGAGCAGCGCGCCCGCGGAATGCACGCGATGATCGGGACGACGCCCTTCGCGCCGTCGGTCGAGGCGGCGGCGACCTGGCAGTTCAACGGGGAGTGCCTGAACGACTGGCGCGAGATCGACGCGCGCACGGGGAAGGTTGCGTACAACTGCTATCTGGCGGAGCAGTTCTGCCCGAACCATCCTGGGTTCAGGGCGGCGTATCGCGTGTATCTGCAGCGTCTGGTTAGCGAGGCGGGGATCGACGGGCTGATGTGCGACGACATCAACTTCTACGGCGGCTATCGGGTCTGCGCCTGCCCGCACTGCCAGGCGCGCCTTTCGTTCGAGCTGCCCGCGGCCGACGACGCTGGATTCTGGGGCAACTGGGACGACCCGCGCTGGCGCGAATACCTCGCCATGCGGCGCAAATCCGTCGGGGACTTCATCGAGCATGTGCGGGACGGGCTGCCGAAGGGCTTCCCGCTGATGAGCTGCTGCACCAGCGGCGTCTACGGCGGGGCGAGCTACACTGGCCAGTCGACGCACGAGTTCCTGCGCGGCGACAACATCCTCAACCTGGAGCGCACTGGCGACAGCCTGGTGAACGTGCCGTTGAAACTGACGATGGGCGGCTACCACGAGGCCTCAGCGGCGCGCCGCGGCGCGCCCGTCTTCGCGATCGGCTACGCCTTCAAGGAGGGGCCTGCGGGGCAGCTGTGGGCGCTGAACCAGATGCACGGCTTCTCGACGTGGTTCTCCACCCTCAAGGGGCGGCTCGGGCTGCCCCGCGAGGAACTGGCGAAACTGCCGCCTGACGCGGCGCCGATCGCGGGCGCCTTCGACTTCGAGCGGCTCCATCCCGAACTCTTCCTGGAGCGTCCGCGCGCGAACTGCGCGGTCTACTTCTCCGAACGCGTCAAAAACGACTCCTGCTTCGGCAACTGCGAACAGGGCTACACGCGGGACTTCCGCTTCCTGATGGACGCGCTGATTCGAGGCGGAGTGATGCCGGACACCGTCTTCGACCTGCCGTCCGACGCCACCGAATACCGCGTGGTCTGGATGCCATCGGTGGTCGACTTGACGCCTGCGGAGGCCGCGGCGCGCGACCGCTATCTCGCGGCGGGCGGCGTGATTCTCTCGACCGGCCCCGAGACGCAGGAGGGGCTGGCGCGGCGCGTGGAAGGCGACTTCGACGGGCTGGCGTGGCTGCAAGGCCAGGCCTTCCCAGACGACGCGCCAGACGAATGGCGCGAGGCACGCCCTGGGCTGTGGCGCAATCCGCGGCGCGTCCCCGCCGATGCCGCCGCGCGCCTGAAGGCGCTGGCGCCG
>JAEEXV010000362.1 GCA_016287975.1 Lentisphaeria bacterium
CCTCAAACCCGCCTATCCCCCCGGCACCGACGCCGAAATCCGAAAGTGCGTCATGGCACACCGCATCCAGAACTACTCCCACGCCTTCGGAATCCACGTCGAACGCGCCCTCAAACTCATCATCGACAAGGCCATCCGCCCCTCCCCCTCCGCCAGATATCAGAATGTCCGAAACTTCGCCGACGACATCGGACATTTCCTCCGCATCGAACCCGTCGCCGCCGAACCCAATCCCTTTATCGGCTGGCTTAACCGAATCCGACGTAAAATCTTCGGATAACCCCGACGCAGGGCTTGCGCCGCAGCGTCCCCGCGCAAGCCGCCGGGGCCCCGGCGGTTGCGCTTTGACGGATTAAATTATGCCTTCGGTCCGGGGCGGACGGCCGCCGGTGGAGACACTGGAGGAAAGTCCAGGCACCGCAGGGCAGGGAGTCCGGTTGAAAGGCCGGATGTCGCGGAGCGATTCCGCGGCCAGGAAAGCGCCACAGAGACCAGACCGCCGCGCGCGGGCAACCGCGCGTCCGGCAAGGGTGAAAAGGCGGGGTAAGAGCCCACCGCGCCGCCGGGCAACCGTCGGCGGTCTTCGGCAAGCCCCTCCCGGTGCAAGACCAAATAGGGGACGATGGCGCGGCCCGTGCCGTTCCGACGCAAGTCGGGGGAGTCCCGGGTTTCGGTCGCGTAGATGAATGGTCGTCGGGCGCCGCGAGGCGCCGCACAGAACCTGGCTTATAGCCCCGAACCGTTTTCCTTCCTGGCTTGTCGGAGAGGCGATGCGAGAGAGCAACCTGAACATCATATCGCAGTGCTGCGAGCGTCTGAGCCACGCCTCGGAGGTCGGCGCGACGCTGCAATGGCTGTGCCGCCAACTGGCGGAGGCCTTCCGCGCGAAACTGTGCGCGATCTGCTCGTATGACCTGCAGGAAAAGCGGCTGGCGCTGCGTGCCTCGCACGGAATGTACGTCGAGGAGATCCAGAACTTCGCCTGGGAGGAATCCCTGACCGAGGCCGCCTTCCGCCGACGCCATCTGCTGAATGTCCCGATGACCGAGAAGTCCACCTTCGACGGCCGCCACGCGATGCCGACCGTTGCGCGGCGCTGCCACAGCATCCTCGTGGTGCCGCTGCTCGCCAATGACCGCGCGGTCGGCGCGCTGACGCTGTGCCGCGCCTCCCGCCAGGTCTTCCCCGAGACGCTGGTGGAGGTCTGCCGCGTCCTCGCCACCCCCATCGCGGCGTTTCTGCAGAACGCGGAAATGGCGCGGGCGCAGCAGGCGCCTGCGGGGGCTGGCGCCACGGGCAAGGAGCTCGGCGGCGGCGACTTCCGCACTGGCAAGCCCGTCGTGCCAGGAGTCTGCTACGGCCGATGCATGATCCTGGCGGGCGACGACGCCCTGCGCAGTGTCCAGCCCGCCAAGACCGCGGACGCCGACGGGCAGCGGCGGCTCCTCGAACAGTCCTACGCCACCGCACGGCTGGCCCTCCAGAAGGTGACGCGGGACATCGGGGAACTGATCGACGAGGCAGGCTCGGGCATCTTCGAAATGCATCTCACGCTGCTGGACGACCCGACCCTGCGCCAGCGCATCGAGAAGCACCTGGGCGCGGGTTTCGACCTCAATTCGGCCCTCGCCCTGACCTACAAGGAGGTCCAGGCCGAGTTCCTGGACATCGACGACGCCTATCTGCGCGAACGGCTCCAGGATGTCGAGGATGTGCTCCTCCGCCTCTTCAACGCCGCCAACAACCTCGCCGACGAAACCGCCGCCTCCGCCGCCGCGGACGGCGCGTCGTTCGTCCTGGTGGCAAGGGAACTCCTGGCCTCGCAACTGGTGGCCTCCCCCCTGAAGCAGGTCTGCGGCATCGTCTGCGAAAGCGGCGGCGCCACCTCGCACGCCGCGATTGTGGCGCGCGCGCTGCGCATCCCGATGCTGGTCGGCATCACCAATATCCACCATCTGGTCACCTCGAACGACCGCCTGCTGGTGGACTGCCAGTCGGGCCTCTGCTTCCTCAACCCCGAAAAGGGCCTCCTGCGCGAATACCAGGCCGTCCTGACCTCCAGCCGACGGCTCCGCGGCACTCCCGTGGATCCACAGGCCGAGGCGGACGACACGCCATCCACCAAGGACGGCACCGCGGTCAAACTCTGCGGCAACATCACCCTCTTCTCGGAGATGCCCGCGCTGCACACGGCGGGCATCCGCGAAATCGGACTCTACCGCACCGAGTTCATGTTCCTGATCCGCCCCAGCATGCCCGACGAGCATACGCAGTACCGCGTGGTGAAGCGGCTAGTGGACGCCGCGGGGGGCGCCCCCGTGGTGGTCCGCGCGCTGGACATCGGCGGCGACAAGCCTTTGCCCTACATCCATTGGGAAGACGAGGAGAATCCCTCGCTCGGCCTGCGCGGCTTCCGTTTCCTGCAGGCGAACCCCGAGTTGACCCGCACGCATCTGCGCGCGATTCTGCGGGCGTGCACGGCGCCGCAAGTCTCGCTCCTGTTTCCGATGATCGCGGACATCTACGACTGGCGCAGCGCGAAGGCGGCGGTCGAGGATGCGTGCAGGTCGCTGGAGGCGGAGGGGATTCCCTTCGGACGCCCCAAGGTGGGCATGATGCTGGAGGTGCCCTCGGCCGTCGCCTGCCTCGACAAGCTGCTGCCGGAGGTGGACTTCGTGAGCATCGGCACCAACGACCTGGTGCAATATCTCTTCGCGGTCGACCGCGGCAACGGCAGGGTCACCAGCTGGTTCCGCCAGTGCCATCCCGCGGTGCTGCGGCTCCTGGGGAAGGTCTGCCAGGCGCTGGCCGCCTATCCAGACAAGGAACTCGAACTCTGCGGCGAACTGGCGGGCAACCATCTCGCCGTCCCCGCCCTCCTGGGCGCAGGCCTGCGCAAACTCTCCATGAGCGCCTCCGCCATCCCCAAGGTGCGAAACTATATCCGAAACCTCGACCTCAAGGAGTGCGAGGCGCTCTACCGCCGCGCCTGCGACTGCGACACCCACGACGAAGTCCACCGCATCCTCGACGAATGCTATCGCGCCCACACCGTCCCTGGGCGGAATCCGCGCTGACCACCGCGCCATCCCCCCATTGTTCCACCGCCCCGCAATATCGCCAATTGGCCCGCCGGCTTTTCGCCGGCGGCACACAACCGCCTACCATTCCACCCCGCGCGGATTCGGCGCAGCCACCGACCCCGCGGCAATCCGCCGCTTGGCCCGCCGGCTTTTCGCCGGCGGCACACAACCGCCTACCATTCCACCCCGCGCGGATTCGGCGCAGCCACCGACCCCGCGGCAATCCGCTGCTTGGCCCGCCGGCTTTTCGCCGGCGGCACACAACCGCCTACC
>JAEEXV010000363.1 GCA_016287975.1 Lentisphaeria bacterium
CGGCCTTCGGCGACGCCGCGCGCAGCCGCGCCAGGACCCGCCAGGCCGCCAGGCTGGCGGCGGCGCTGCGGCGGCGCTTCTACGTCGCGGAGCGCGGCCTCTACAGCGACGATCTGGAGCACCTCCATTATTCGCAGCACACGCAGCTGCTGGCGATGTTGTCGGGGCTGCTGTCGGAGGAGGCGGCGGGCGGCCTCTATCGCCGGATGCAGTCGGCGGGCAAGGGCCTGGCGCAATGCACCATCTACTTTAGCCACTACCTCTTCGAGGCGATGCAGAAGTTCGGCGATGCGGCGACCTTCCTGAAGGCGCTGGATTACTGGCGGCGGCTGCCCGCGGAGGGCTTCACGACGACGCCGGAGCGCCCGGAGCCGTCGCGTTCGGACTGCCATGCGTGGGGGGCGCATCCCTACTTTCGGGTGATGACCTTCCTTGGCGGGGTGTCGCCGCGCGGCTATGGCGCGCGCGAATACGAAGTGCGGCCCTGCGCCGCGCTCCCTGAGGGCTTCCAGGCGACGGTGCCGCTGCCAGCGGGGGATTTCCGGGTCGCCTGCGCCGACGGCGCGCTCACCGTGGAGATCCCCGCGTCGGGGACCTTCTGGCTAGGCGGACAACGGCTGGCGGCGGGAGCGCATCGAATGGCAATGGACAAGCGGGAGGCTGGACAATGAGAACGCAGTGGTTGATGCTGGTGTCGCTGTGCGCCGCGCTGGGCGCGGCGGAGACGGCGTTTGACTTTCGGGACGGCGGGACGCATGGCTGGGAGGCGCGGCGAGGCCTGGAGTTGACGCCAGGCGCCTCGGGGCTTGTGATGAAGATTCTGTCGCCTGGCTGCGAACTGATGAAAAGCGGCCTGGGATTGCAAGCCGCGTCGTGCGACACGGTGGAGATCCGCTATCGGGCGGTCTTTCCCGCGCCAGTCAGGAGCGGCGGCTACCTTTTCTTCGCGGCGGCGGGGCAGGCCTTTGCCGAGGAGCGCAAGTTCTATCTGCCGAAACTGGTCGCGGACGGGCAGCCGCAGCGCATTGTCGTGGGCTTCCGGCAGCTGCGCGGCGGGGAGAAGGCCTGGCGCGGATGCGGTGTCATCGACCAGGTGCGGCTGGACATCACCAATGACGCGCCAGGGCAGGTGGAGTTGCTGTCCGTGCGCTTCACGACGGCGGCGCGGCTCTCGCGGGAGAATGCGGACCAGGCGACGACGTGGCGCTTTCCGCAGGACGCCGGAAGGTGGAGCCGCCAGCGCCATCTGGAGCGGCAGGCGACCAGGGAGGGGCTCTGCCTGAAGATCTTTGGCTACGACAGCAACATCGAGCATCCTGAATTGTGCATCGACGCGGCGAAGTACCGCCGCATCCGCATCGAATACAAGGCGACGGGGCTGCCGCGGAAGACCAGCGGGGAGATCTTCTTCGCTACGGAGGCGCACCCCGCCTATGCGGACGGGTGGTATTTCCGAATCCCTTCGCTGCAGGTGGACGGGAAGTGGCATCGGCTGACCCTCGACGCGGAGAAGGACATTCCCGCGGGCGGGAAACTGTGGACGGGCATCGTCCGCAAGTTGCGGCTGGATCTGGTCAACGAGTTCCCTGGCGAAATTGTCCTCAGGAACATTGAGGTGCTGCCGGCGGAGCCGCCGTTGCCTGAGGAGGCGGGGGACTTCGCGGGACATCCGCGCGGCTGGCTCTATCCCGCCGCGGCGTTTCTGGACGGACGGCTGGCGTTGCGGCTGCCTCCAGGCGAATACTCCATCTATTGCTGTGGGGAACCCGCTGCCATCCGAACAACCCCCGCGTCGCAGGAGGCGGATGGAAGGACGGGACTTTTGGGGCGGGTGAAATGCCTGGACGGGCGTCTGGAACTTTTCGCGCCGGCGCTGCCGGAGAAGTTCGCGGTCTTCATCACACCTGGGCGCGAGGCGCCAGTTTGGCGCGGGCCGTCCTTTCCCGAACGGGTGCCAGTGGAACTGAAGCGGCGGGAGGCGCCCGGGCTCGGCAACATCGTATTCGATGCGCGGATGCCCTATTGGCGGGGGCGCATGGTCGCGCCTCGGGGCGGCTGGCATGCGCTGGGGGACGCCTGCATCCGCCACCCTTTTCGGCTGGCGGCGGCGGCGAAGCGGGCGGTGCTGCAGGTGTCGGCGGACGATGTGGTCCAGCGGGTGACGCTGAACGGCCAGGAGGTGCGGGGGCGCCTTTCGGCCAACTGGAAGGAGCCCTCGGTCTTCGAGGTCACGGATCTGGTGCGGCGGGGCGACAATCTCCTGGCCGTCAAATGGCGCAACAACGGCGGCATCGGCGGGCTGCTGTATGAATTGACCGTCGTCGACGCCGAAGGCAACGTGGAGCGCGTCGTCTCAGGCGCGGAGGCGGTGGGGCGCAATGCCGAGAATCTGCCGACGGGGTGGGATCTTCCCTCCTTCGATGGCGACGGCTTCGCGCCAGTCGAGACGCTGCCCGCGCCGCCGCATAGCCCGTGGAGCTGCGTGCTGCCGTATGTGGACATCCAGCCGAAGCGGGGGACGGTGGAGATGCGGGCGGCGTGCCCCCGCGAGGTGAAGAGCGTGGCGGAACTCCAGGCCCGCGTGGCCTTCCAGGGGACGCCGCCGCTGCAGCCGGAGGAGGTCGCCTGGGTGAAACTGGAGATGCCCTCGGGCGAAGTGCTGGAGGCGCGCAGCGGGGAACTCAAGTCTTGCGGGACGCGCCAGGCGGACGGCTCGTATGCGGTCGCGTGGGGGGATTTCGCGCTGCCGCAGGTGGGCGGCGAACTGGAGGTGGTGCTGCGCTACGGCGTCTACGGGCGCGCCGAGGAGGGGCGCCAGGCGGTGCGCCTCCTGGAACGGCGGCTTCCGGGGCGCAACGACGCGCTGCGCTCGGAGCTGCGCCGCACGGAGGCGGGTTCGCCGGAGGTGCTGGTGAACGGCAGGCCCTTCTATCCAGTCATCCTCTCGACCTTCTACCGCAAGAAGCCGACGGGCTTCGAGCATCGGCTCCAGGGGGTGAACGTGCGGGACTTCGTCTGCGGCGGCATGAGTTCCACGTGGTGGACGGGGCCGGGGCAATACGACTTCGCGCAGGTCGACAGGACCGTCAACGAGTATCTGCGGGAAACGCCGGACCTCTATTTCGCGGCGTATGTCTGGTGCATGCCGCCGCGCTGGTATGAGAAACTCCATCCAGAGCGCATCTCGCGCAACAGCGACGGCACCTGTTTCGACTACTACACGGCGACGGTGACCTTCTCCGACGCGGAATACCGCGCCGACGCGGCGCGCGCGGTGGCGGCGCTGGTGCGGCATCTGGAGGAGCACTTCGGCAGCCGCATCCTCTTCTACAACCTGTGCGGGGGCGTCTCGCTCGAATGGCAGGGGTGGGGCGCGCATTCGATGGCGCGCCTGAAGCGGCTGGCCGACTACAGTCCTGCGGCGGCGCGGGATTTCCGCGCGTATGCGGCGCGGCGTGGCGCCGCCGTCGCGGGCGTGCCCGACTACGCCGCGCGCACGCATTCGGCGGACGGGCTGTTCCGCGACCCCGTCGCGGACGCGGCGGCGATGCTCTACGACGAGTACTACTCCAGCGGCATCGCCACGTGCATCACGGCGATGGCGAAGGCGGTGAAGGAGGCGTGCGGCCGCCGCAAGCTGGTCGGCGCGTACTACGGCTACGCCTTCGAATATGCGAACATGGAATACTGCGTCAATTCCGGCGGGCACAATGCGCTGGCGGAGGTGCTCGCTTCGCCAGACGTGGACTTCCTGGTGTCGCCGCACTCCTACGGCATCCGCGCCATCGGCTACCCGATGGAGGAGATGAAGCCCTTTGCCTCGATGTGGACGCACGGCAAGATGTCGCTGGTGGAGGACGACTCGCGCACGAACCTGACCTCGCCGCAGGACTACTATCAGACCGTCAATCTGGAGCAGACCAGGGCGCTCCTGCAGCGCAACTGGTCGGTGATGCTCGCGCGGCGTTCGCCGATCTACGTCTTCCCGATCGCGGAGGGCAATGAATGCGACCATCCAGGCATCCGCGCCGATCTGGAGCAGGCCCGCAAGGCAGGCCAGTATATCTTCGAGCGCGGGCTGCCGCGCGGCGCCGAAATCGCCGTGGTGGTGGACGAGAAGTCGAACCGGTGGCTGGCGCCGCAGGCGGGGCGACTGGAGAATCCGACCCAGCGCTTCTCCTGGTACGGGCACGACGGCCGCCGACGGGATCTCCACCGCGCGACCCAGCCGTTGACTGGCGACCTCGTCTATGTGCAGCGCGAACGCCTGGGGCAGTGCGGCGCGCCCTACGACAGCATGCTCCTCTCGGATGTCGTCGCCAACGCGGGCCGCTACAAGCTCTGGATCTTCCTCAACGCCTTCGAGGACCGCCAGGAACTGCGCGACGCCCTCGCCGCGATCCGCAAGGCAGGCGGGGTCATCCTCTGCGCCTACGGCACGGGCTTTCTGGGGGAGGGCGGCGTCTCCGCGGAACGGATGTCGGCGCTCCTCGGAATGCGGCTGCGCCAGGCCGCCCCTGGTTCGCTCCAGGCCGTATGGACGGCACCCGCGGCAGGCGGCGCCACGCGCGTGCTCTTCGGGCCGCCTGTGGCGCTGCCCGTGCGCTTCGCGGTCGCGGACGGCGGGGCCGAGGAACTGGGGCGCTATGCGGACGGCGGCGGCGTCGCCATCGCCCGCAAGGGGCGCGTGCTCTTCTGCGGCTCCAACCAGCTCCAGCCAGAGCTGATCGCCGAGGCGGCGCGGCTGGCAGGCGTCCATCTGTGGTGCGCGCCTGGCGACGGCCTTTCGGCGGGCTGCGGCATCGTCTCGCTGCACGCGGGTTCGGGCGGCCGCAAGCGCATTGTGCTGCCGCGTCGTTCGGATGTCGTCGATGTCTTCAGCGGCGAGGTCGTCGCGCGCGGCACGGATGCCATCGAGATCGACATGGCGGCGCTTTCCACGCGCACCTTCCTCTTGGGCGACGCGGCGGAGATTCTGCAGGCGTTGGGAAAATAGAATTCGGGTGCGGCTGGAACGCGGGTGTCACCCAATGTTGAGCCACGCGGATCATTGCCGACTGGCCGGCCGCGCAGGCGCGCGGCCCTGTTCCTCATAATGCAGACATGCTGGAAGCGTGTGGGAGAGGAGCGATTCCCGCAAAGATGCGCGGCATGTCTGTACAAGGAAGCCCCCGCAAGGGGGCGTTGGCCCATAGCCAGGGGGGGAGCGAGCCGCGAAGCGGCGAGCGGAACCCCTGGAGGAGCGCCGAAAACAGACCGGCGCCCGGAAATGGATGCCATTGCCGGGGGCGGGGGCGGAGGGAGGGCGGAAGCCCGACCGCAGCCTCCGCCCCTGGCAACGACAGCCGTCCCAGGGCCGCAAGGCGGCATCTGTCGGCGGCTCCCGTTGCCAGGCGTTCCCGCCGCCCCTGAGGGGCTCCTGTCGTTTTTTACCGCCCCAGGGGTTTCGGGCGCTGACGCGCCCCCCACCCCTGGCTATGGTCTGACGCCCCCTTGCGGGGGCTTCCTTGCACAGGTATGTTGCGCATCTCTTTGGAGGCCGCATTTGAACCACATTCTTTGGCACATGACAACTCCAAGAGTGTGTTTAAGATCACTACCTGCCCTCTCGGAGAACAAGGTAATGTGAAATGCGCGAGAAGATGGTTATAGTATGGGAAACGGCGAGGCGGGGCTCAGGTATGGTTCATGATCAGGGAGAGGGCGATGGATCGACGGGATTTCATGAAGGCGCTGCTTTCGGCTGCGGCGGTGGCTCCGTTGGCGGGGCTGGGGGCGAAGGACGCGGCGTCCGCGGGCACCGCCAGTGGAGCAAGGGATTTGCGGAAGATGAAGACACCGGATTTGGAAGAGCGTTTCGGGCATTGCGGCAGGAGCTGGGTCGCTGTGCAGGGCGTGGGCTGGAATGAGGCGCGCTGCCGCTTCGGGCTGGCGGGCTTCAGCAAGAATATCGTCGCGGAGCTGCTGGGGGAGGGCGAGGCGGTCCGACGGGTGGAGCTGCCGAACTGCAATTCGGCGGGGTTCGTGGAGTTCACAGGGCTGACGCCGAAGAAGGACTACCGTTTCCGCCTGACCGCCGACGCGGAGTGCGCGGAGGCGCCGTTCAGGACGCTGGCGGCGCCCCGCACGCCGAAACTCTTCTCGGTCGCGCTGTTGGCGGATCCGCATCTGTCGCAGAAGCAGGAGAACCGCAATGGGCGGCTCTTCGTCGAAAGCGGAATGCTTTTCCAGCAGGCTTTGCAGGAGGCGGCGGGACGGTGCGACATTGTCGCGATCCCTGGGGACATCACGAACGCGAGCCTGCCTGGCGAATACCAGATGGCGAAGGAACTCCTGGACAAGTGCCCGCTGCCGAAGGCGCTGACCCCTGGCAACCACGATGTCAAGAACGGCGGGGACAGACTCTATGCCGCGCATTTCGGGGCGGGGGCGTGGCTGCGGGAGTTCCACGGCTGGCAACTCGCCGCGCTCGACACCGCGGAGGCGCGCCTGGACACCCCCGGGAACCGCGCGGTCATCGACGCCCTCGACGTCTCCCGTCCAGTGCTCTTCTTCAGCCACTACCAGTTTTTCGCGGACAAATGGATCCGCGACAAGGACAAGGCGATTGCCGACGCGAAGGCCGCGCGGCCGCTGCTGGAGAAAATCGGGCAGTGCCGCGGCGTCGCGTATATCGGGCACAAGAACCTGGCGGCCTCGGTGCGTCACGGGCATCTCCTGCAGATGAATCTGCCGCAGATCGTGCATTTCCCGTGCGGGCATGTGGAGGCCGAGGTGCATGAGGATGGCATCTGGCATCGTTTCCGCCCGATTGCGAGCGAGGCGCTGAACGAGTATTCGCGCCTCGGGGCCGAGGCGGGCCTCCATGCGCCGTTCTACTGCCAGTCCGCATACCGCGACGCCTATTCGCTGCCCTGCTGGAACCAGGTCGTGAAGGTGGCGGCAAAATGACCCCGGGGGTGGAGATCCGCCAGGCGACGCCAGCCGATGCCGAACTGCTGACGGCGATGCGCCTGGAGATGCGCCGCGAGCGCGAGACGGCGCCGCTCGCCGTCCCCGAGGCGGTCTTCGAGGCCTCCGTGCGCGAGTTCTTCGCGCGCACGCTTGCGGACGGGTCGTTCGTGTCGTTTCTGGCATTCTGCGACGGCGAGGCGGCGGCGTGCTCTGGACTCTCGATCCAGGAGTTGCCGCCGTCGTATTCGGAGCCGCGCGGCCGCCGAGGCTATGTCACGAACATGTACACCCGCCCGCGCTGGCGCGGCCGCGGGCTGGCGAGCGCGCTGCTGGCGGAAATCGTCCGCGTCTGCCGTGACCTCGGCTGCGATTCGGTCGATTTGAATGCCTCGCCCGCCGGGCGCGCGGTCTATCTCAAGGCGGGCTTCGCCGACCTCCCTGGCGAGATGAAACTATTGTTATGGACATGATTCATTTGATGATTTCTATTATGGGGGATTCCTGGCCAGACCTCCTGTTGAAAAAGAACCCATGATGCGTGCAAAGACCATCAAGATACAGAACCTGAAGATAGCCACGAAGACCGCCCGGGAAAGCCCCCGGGGGCGTTGGACCATAGCCAGGGGGGGGGGCGCGCAGCGCCCGGAACCCCTGGGGGCGGGTTCCTGTTTCCAGAGCCCTGCAAGGGCGGAAGGACCATAGCCAGGGGGGGAGGAGCGCCGAAGGCGCGGACGCAACCCCTGCAGGCGCGGCCCCGCGGCCCTGTCATGGCAGTCGTTGTCGGGGGCGGAGGCTGCGGTCGGGCTTCCGCCCTTCCTCCGCCCCCGCCCACGACAATGGCATCCCTTTCCGGGCGCCAGCCTGTCTTCGGCGCCCTTC
>JAEEXV010000364.1 GCA_016287975.1 Lentisphaeria bacterium
CCGTGATGGGCGAGAACCTGGTTCTCAACATGGAGCGCAACGGCTTCACCGTCGCGGTCTTCAACCGCCACACGGAGAAGGTGGACGCCTTCGTGAACGGCCGCGGCGCAGGCAAGAAGTTCATCGGGTGCCATTCGATCGAGGAACTCTGCGCGAACCTCGAATCCCCGCGCCGCATCATGATGATGATCAAGGCGGGCAAGGCGGTCGACGAGATGATCGAGAAACTGGTTCCGCATCTGGCGCCAGGCGACATCCTCATCGACGGCGGCAACAGCTTCTACCAGGACACCATCCGCCGCACCAACGACCTGGCGGCGAAGGGCATCCGCTTCATCGGCACGGGCGTCTCGGGCGGCGAGGAAGGCGCGCTGCTCGGGCCGTCGATCATGCCTGGCGGAAACGCCGAGGCGTGGCCGTATGTGAAGCCCGTCTTCCAGGCGATCTCGGCCAAGGTCGCGGGCGGCGTCCCCTGCTGCCAGTGGGTCGGAGACAACGGCGCGGGCCACTATGTCAAGATGGTCCACAACGGCATCGAATACGGCGACATGCAGATGATCTGCGAGGCCTACTGGCTGATGAAGCAGATCCTCGGGCTCGACGCCAAGCAGCTCCACGAGGTCTTCGCGAAGTGGAACGAGGGCGAACTCAACAGCTACCTCATCGAAATCACCAGCGAGATCTTCACCAAGACCGATCCCGAGACTGGCAAGCCCGTCGCCGACATCATCCTCGACACCGCAGGCCAGAAGGGCACCGGCAAGTGGACGAGCCAGGGCGCGCTCGACCTGGGCGCCCCCGCCCCGACCGTCGCCGAGGCCGTCTTCGCCCGCTGCCTCTCCGCCATCAAGGAAGAGCGCGTCGCCGCCTCCAAGATCATCCAGGAGGACGACCTGGCCGTCTTCAACGGCGACAAGGACGCCTTCATCGAGGCCGTCCGCCAGGC
Organism: Lentisphaeria bacterium; assembly: GCA_016287975.1. Next base: position 947 of record JAEEXV010000364.1, read on the forward strand.
CCTCTACGCCTCCAAGATCTGCTCCTACGCGCAGGGCTTCCAGATGCTGCGCCTCGCCGCGAAGGAATACAACTGGGATCTCCACTACGGCGAGATCGCGCTTTTGTGGCGCGGCGGCTGCATCATCCGCGCGACCTTCCTTGAAAAGATCAAGGAGGCCTTCGACAAGAACCCCGCCCTCGACAACCTGCTGCTGGACGACTTCTTCAACGCCGCCATCGCGCGCTGCCGCAAGGCGTGGCGCCAGGTGGTGTCTCAGGCGGTGCTTTCGGGCGTGCCCGTGCCCGCCTTCTCCTCGGCGCTGGCCTACTACGACGGGCTGCGCTCCGCGTGCCTGCCCGCGAACCTGCTGCAGGCGCAGCGCGACTACTTCGGCGCGCACACCTACGAGCGCGTCGACAAGCCGCGCGGGCAGGTCTTCCACACCGAGTGGACCGAGAACAGCGGCAAGACCGTCGCGGGCACCTACAACGCATAGGCGCTTCCAGGCGCGGCATCCAGGCGGCGTGCGGCCGTCCAGGGTGCCGCGTCCGCGTGTGAACACGAGGCAAAACATCAGGCGAATTCCATGAGCATCTACGTCAAGGAAGGGTCGGCGACGACCGCGATTTCGGATGAGCGTCTGCGGGAGCTGGTCAAGGAGACCATCGCGAAGAGCGGGAAGAAACTGAGGCGGCTGCTGCTGCTGCCGCCTGACCACACGCGGCTCAATTCGCGGGCGGGGCGGATCACGGAGATGATCTGGGAGGAATACCACGACCAGTGCCAGATCGACATCATGCCCGCGCTGGGGACGCACAGCGCGATGAACGACGCGCAGCTGGAGATGATGTTCGGCAAGCGGATTCCGAAGAGCCTCTTCAAGGTGCACGACTGGCGCAACGGCGTGGTCACCCTGGGCAAGGCCTCCTCGGAGCTGCTCAGGGAACTCTCGGGCGGCAAGCTGGACTACGAGGTGCAGGTGCAGGCGGACAAGATCCTCTTCGAGGACTACGACCTGATCCTCTCGATCGGCCAGGTGGTGCCGCACGAGGTCGTCGGCCTCGCCAACTACACCAAGAACATCATGGTGGGCGTGGGCGGCTCCGACATGATCAACAAGTCGCATTTCCTGGGCGCGGTCTCCAACATGGAGAAGATCATGGGACACGCGGATTCGCCGGTGCGCCGCCTCTACAACTACGGCGTCGACACCTTCCTCGCCGACCGCCCCATCGTCTACATGCAGACGGTCATGGCGCGGGACGAGGCGACTGGCCAGATGGCGATGCGCGGATTCTTCTCGGGCACGGGCGCGGACGCCTTCAACGCGGCGGCGAAACTCTGCGTCGAGACCAACCTGGTGCTGCTGGACAAGCCGCTCAGGAAGGTGGTCGTCTTCCTCGACCCCGACGAGTTCAAGAGCACCTGGCTCGGCAACAAGGCCATCTACCGCACCCGCATGGCGATCGCCGACGACGGCGACCTCATCATCCTCGCGCCAGGCCTGAAGGAGTTCGGCGAGGATCCGCAGATCGACAAGCTCGTCCGCAAATACGGCTACAAGGGCACGCCGCACACGCTGCAGGCGGTCAAGGAGAACCAGGACATCCGCGACAACCTCGGCGCCGCCGCGCACCTGATTCACGGCTCCTCCGAGGGCCGTTTCCGCATCACCTACTGCCCCGGGCCTGGTGTCACCAGGGCCGAGATCGAGTCGGTCGGCTTCGAGTACGGCGACCTCGACGCGATGCTCGCCAAATACCATCCCGAGCAGCTCAAGGACGGCTTCCACACCATCGACGGCGAGGAGATCTTCTACATCAGCAACCCCGCCCTCGGCCTCTGGGCCCTCCGCAAGAACTTCCAGGAGGGCTGATTGCCCAATTCCCTTTCCATCCTCCCCTTTCCCCCATCTATCCCTTAAATCCCTTAAATCCCTGAAAAAAGGAGACTTCCCATGGCACTGCAGTTCCGTGAAGACGCCAAATACGCGATGCTGGTCCCGACCAGCATGGGCATCCGCCTGACCCCCGCCGAGGGGCAGCCGTTCCACTGCTCGACCAACTTCCTGATGCAGGTGACGTCCGCCGAGACCAACGTCGCCAGCGTCCCGTCGTTCCTGGGCATGCCAGTGAAGGTGCTGACCGCCTTCGTGAAGGACAGCCCGATCGCGCGCATGATCAAGGACAACCTCGCGGGGCGCCACATGGACTACGAGGGGCCTGAGTTCGAGCAGGGCGGCCCGTGGGGCTTCCGCCACCAGTTCAACCTCGCCGATTCGGGCTACGGCTCCCGCGGGCCGCGGGTCCAGAACGACCGTGCAGGCGAAGTCGGCCGCGAACTGGACACCAAGTACTTCGACCTGGAGCGCATCTTCGGCGCCGAAGGCGTCAAGATCGTCCACCTCTCTGGCCTGATCGGCGCGCTCTCCCCCAAGACCAGCAAGTTCTGCCTGGACATCGCGCGCGCCGCGAAGAAGCACGGCAGCAAGATCTCCTTCGACCTCAACTACCGCGCCTCCTTCTGGAAGGGCCGCGAGCAGGAGCTCCACGACATCTTCTCCGAGATCGCGGGCATCGCGGACGTGCTGGTCGGCAACGAGGAGGACTTCCAGCTGTGCCTGGGCATCCAGGGCCCCGAGGCAGGCGGCAAGGACATCGCCGCGAAGATCGACTCCTTCAAGGAGATGGTCAACCGCGTCAAGGCCGCCTACCCGAAGGCCACCGCCTTCGCGACCACCCTCCGCGAGGTCGTCAACGCCAACTGCCACCGCTGGGGCGCCATCACCAACATCGACGGCGAATGGCAGACCGTGATGCCGCGTGAGATCCGCGTCCTCGACCGCATCGGCGGCGGCGACGGCTTCGTCGGCGGCTTCCTCTACGCCATGCTGAAGGGCTGGGAGCCCGAGAAGTGGATCCAGTTCGGATGGGCCACTGGCGCGCTCGCCACCACCTTCCTCACCGACTACGGCCAGCCCGCCGACGAGGAGCAGGTCTGGAGCATCTGGGGCGGCAACGCCCGCGTGAAGCGGTAGGCGGCGGCCGCACGCTTCGGAGGGGGGGGATGCTATCCGAATAGACGACGCCGCAGCAGGAGAACAGGCCATGAATGGACAACTTCAGGAATTGGCGCAGGCGCTGATGCTTGGCGAGGATTCCATGGTGGAGTTCAAGGCGTTGTCATTCCGAGGGGGGAAGGTCTCCGCTCCGTCCAGAAACGATATGGCGGACGAATTGGCGGCGATGGCAAATGCGTATGGGGGGATTATGGTTCTGGGAGTGGAGGACAAGGTCAAGGCGGTATGCGGCATTCCACTGGAGCATCTGGACCAGGCGGAGGAGTGGATTCGTTCGATTTGCAATAATTCCATTTCACCGCAGTTGTTCTGCAGCATTCGAAAACTGAATGTGGCGACGACGGCTGGCAAAATGAAGGCCGTCATTCGAATGGATATTCCTCGGAGCCTGTTTGTCCATCAGAGTCCAGGCGGATATTTTCAGCGGCTGGGAAGTTCCAGACGCCGAATGTCTCCAGAGGTCCTGGCGCGGTTGTTCCAGCAGCGCAGCCAGGCGCGGCTGATCCGCTTTGACGAGAGCATCGTGGAGACAGCACCTGCGGATTGCTTGACGCAGGAGCTGTGGCGGCGGTTCAAGACGCCGTTTTCGCCTGCCGACGACATGGAGTTCCTTTTGAAGATGAAGTTGCTCGCCAAAAACGAGAATCAGCAGACGCATCCAACGATCAGCGGGCTTCTGATGGCCTCGGAGCACCCGGAGGAACATCTTCCGAATGCCTTCATCCAGGCGGTCGCCTATCGGGGCGTGGAGCGAAACGCGATGCAACAACTGGATGCCGAGGACATTGTTGGCCCGCTCGATGTGCAAATCCAACGGGCCTGCCAGTTTGTTCGGCGCAATATGCGGGTGTTGGCCTACAAGGCACCAGGACGCGTGGATGCGCCCCAGTATTCCATGGCGGCCATCTTCGAGGCGGTGGTCAATGCCGTGGCGCATCGCGACTACTCCATTTACGGCGCGAAGATTCGTCTGCAGATGTTTGACGACCGCCTGGAACTGTATTCGCCTGGCACAATCCCGAACACGATGACCATCGACACGATGCCGTTGCGGCAATACTCGCGTAACGAACTCCTGACCAGCCTGCTCGCACGCTGCACCTTGCCGTCGGGAAACGGATTCTCCGAACGTGCCGCCATTATGGACAAGCGCGGCGAGGGCATTCCCATCATCCTCTCGGAAAGCGCCAGGCTGTCCGGGAAGAAACCGCAGTTTCAACTGCTGGACGATGAACTTCTTCTCACCATCTACCCGATTCTCGACATCCATCCTGCCACTCATGTGCCTCTTTCCACCGAACAAGATTCTGGGAAAACCGCACAAGTAACCGAACAAGTTCCCAGGAAAACCGAACAAGTCCCCAGGAAAACCGAACAAGTTCCCAGGAAAACCGAACAAGTTCCCAGGAAAACCGAACAAGTTCCCAGGAAAACCGAACAAGCAACCGAACAAGTGCGGAGGCTTTTGCGTTGCCTGGGGGAGGAATGCCTGACGAGCAGGGAGTTGATGGATCGCCTGAAGTTAGGGAGCAGGAGCCATTTTCAGCGTCATTATCTGAAGCCAGCCTTGGAGTCGGGCATGGTTGAGATGACGGAGGCGTCTTCGCCGAATTCACCGTTGCAGCGCTATCGGCGGAAGTCCACGAGATGAGGGAGCATGGGTAGCATGGACAAGATACGTCTGGCGATGGTGGGCGCGGGGCGCCGCGGGAGGTCGATGTTCACGCGGATCGGGCGTCGTCCGCAGGTGGATCCAGTGGCGGTCTGCGAATTGGACGCGGATTTCTGGAACCGTCCGCAGCAGGGTGCCTCGAAGAGCATGTCGGAGGAGTTCCCGACGGTGAAGTTGTTCGGGGACTTCGAGGCGATGCTGTCGGACGGCGGCTTCGACGTGCTGCTGGTGGAGACGCCCGCGTACTGCCATGCGGAGTTCTGCGCGAAGGCGCTGTCGGCGGGCGTCCATGTCTACAGCGACATCCCGAGCGTCGCCTCGCTGCAGGAGGCGGATCTGCTGTGGCGCGCGCAGACGCAGTCGAAGGCGATGCTGATGACGGGGGCCACCACCATGGGGTGGGGCTTCGTGCTGGCGCTGCAGGATCTGCACCGCCAGGGCTTCCTGGGGCGGCTGTCGGCGCTGGAGGCCGAATATATCCATGACGTGCGCTATCTCTGGGAGGCGACGCCGTGGCGGAAGCCAGGGGCGGGCGGGCGCACCGCGCTGACCTATTGCACGCACGGTCTGGGGCCGCTGCTCTCGATTCTGGACGAGGATCTCAAGACGGTCACGGGCTTCACCTCGGGGAGCCGTGTGACGGACATTCCCGAGGCGCACGATGTCTGCACCGCGATCTACCACACGGCCTCGGGCATCATGGTGCGCCAGACCAACAGTTTCATCAACGCCTGCAAGACTGGCCACCACTCCTTCCGTGTGTACGGCTCGGCGGGCTATTTCGAGCATCTCTCCCAGCGCGGCAGCCGCCCTGAACTGACAGGCTTCTCCAGCGAGAAACTCTACGCGGCGCACAACTACACCGAACTGCCCGTCGGCTTCCAGGCCGACGGGGGGACCGACGCCTCTGGCCATGGCGGCGCGGATTCCTACATCTGGGGGCTCTTCGAGAAGACCCTGCTGGAGGGCGGCGGGCGCGCCCCCATCGATCTCAAGGCGGGCCTCCGCATGACCATCCCTGGCATCTACGCCGACCGTTCCGTGCGGCTGGGCGGCGTCCGCCAGGTCATCCATTATCCTTGGGACGCCGACTGGGAGGAGCACAAGGCGGAGTTCTGACGGGGGCGTTGCAGAAGGAGGCAAGGCGATGTGCAACATGGCGGCGTATGCGGGGGAGAGGGCGGCGGCACCGATCCTGGTGCGGATGCTGGAGAGCCAGGAGGCGCTGGGCGGCGGGCACTACACGGGCGTCGCGACCGTCAGCGGCGGCAGGATTCACCTGCGCAAGGTGATCGGCCCAGTGTCGGAGTTGCTTCGGCGCTGCCCCGATGTGCTGGAATTGCCTGGAACCGTCGGGATCGCGCACAGCCGCACGCCAGGCATCGACTCGGACGCATGGGCGCAGCCGTTTCTCTCGCATGACAGCCAGGTGGTCTACTGCGCGAACGGCGCGGCGGGCCAGTTCACGAAGACCGACTACAATGCGCCGTATCTCCAGGACAAGGCGGAAGGCGTCCGCTACCGCACCGCCATCGACCGCCCCGCGGGGCCGTATCCCGTGATGGCGGACGGGCGCTGCGTGCATTCGAC
>JAEEXV010000365.1 GCA_016287975.1 Lentisphaeria bacterium
GATGATGCCGAGGGTGGGCATGGGGAAGATTCAGGGATTCAAGGGATTCAAGAGATTCAAGGGATAGGCTTATCCTTTGACCGCCTGCCATGCGGCTAATATAACCGTTGCACAAGGATTCTGCGGCATGGCGGCAAAGACGGCTATGGGGGTTATAGTAATCTTGGTTTCAATGCCGTCCCATGAGTGACTGACGTTATCCCAATCGGGCCTGGAAGGAGAAAGACAAATGGTGACCTACACCTACACCCTCGCGTCCTGCTATGACGCGGCCGGCGTGATGGAGATTGGCGTTCCGCTGAAGCCCCAGGCGGGCTCCCTCGTCATCGGAGGCCCCTCGGCCGACGACTGGGCCGACCTCAAGGAGAATGGCCCTGACGGCGCGGTCGGCCACTTCGGTAAGGCGACGCAAGGCGCGTCCAGGAGCGACGAGATCGGCAAGGAAGATACCATCGACTACATGGCGTTCGATTTGGACAGCGCCGCGAAACTCTCGTTCCGCGTCACCACCGGCAACGCCGCCAAGTTCGTCGTCTACGAACTCGTGGAGAAGATTGGCAGGGACGGCAAGTCCACCTACTCGCTCAAGGCGCTTCAGAGCGTGTCGCTCAAGGCCGGCACCATCACGACGCCGGGGTTGCTGCTGAATGCGGGCACCTATTACTTCAGCATAGCCGCGACCGACAAGAAGGCCGGCAACGCCCCCTACACCGTCGCCGTCGATTCCGCGACCGTCTATTTCACCAAGGGCGACAACTCCGACGACTGGGGCGATGTCAAGGCCAACGGCGCGGCGGGCCAGGTCGGCCGCCCCGCCATCGCCATCGACGAGGACACCGATGTCGTCCGGGCCGACTGGGTCGGCTACGGGGACGCGGTCGACTACCGCGCGTTCACCCTCGAAAGCGCGGCGAACCTCGCTTTCGACCTCGCGGCGACCGACGCGGCGAAACTCACCGTCTGGTCGCTCACCGGCGCACCCGGCAAGTACAGCCTCAAGTCGCTGGGCAATGTCACGGCGAAACTGAACAAGGCGACTGGCGAATACACTGGTTCCACCAAGGCGCTGCTGCTGGAGCAGGGCACGTACTACTTCTCGGTGGAATCCACCAACGCCAAGAAGGGCGGCAACGCCGACTACTCGGTCTCGCTGAATGGCAGCAGCACCTTCTTCATCTGGGGCGACACGAACGATGACACGCCCGACAACCTGGTGAGCCCCAATGTGGACCCCGACTATGAAAAATACGTCGTGGGCGAGGTCGGCAGTGCCCTCGGAGGCAACGGCTATATCCTCGACGACTGGGTCGGCTATGGGGACGTGATCGACTACCGGAAGTTCACCCTCGACCACGCGGCTTCCCTCGTCTTCGACCTCTCGGCGACCGACGCGGCGAAACTCACGGTCTGGTCGCTCACCGGCACGCCCGACAAGTACAGCCTGAAGTCGCTGGGCAATGTCGCGGCGAAACTCGACAAGGCGACTGGGAAGTACGCCGGCTCGACCAAGGCGCTGCTGCTGGAAAAGGGCACGTACTTCTTCTCGGTGGAATCCACCAACGCCAAGAAGGGCGGCAGCGCCTTCTACTCGGTCTATCTGAATGGCAACAGCGCCGTCTTCACCGCCGGAGACAACTCCGACGACGGCTGGGCGGACGCCCCCGCGCTCGCCCCCGGCGAGGCGCTCGAGGACTGGGTCGGCTTCGGAGATGCGGTCGACTTCCGGAAGGTCTCCGTCGCCGAAACCGGCGGCTTCTACTCCTTCGACCTGGCAGGTGCGGAGAGCGCCCTCAAACTCACCGTCTACACCATCGACACGAAGGGCAAGTTGAAGTCCCTGAAATCCATCTCGGTGAACGCTAAGAAACCCGCGCTTTCCACCGGGCCGATCGCGCTCGCGGAGGGCGGCACCTACTACCTCGCCGTCGAGGCGACCGGCGCCAAGAAGGGCGAAAGCAGCGGCTACACCGCCACGGTGAACGAACTCGGCGTCTTCACCGGCACCGGCAACAACGCCTGGGAGAACGCCACCGCCGCCGAGTACGCCTTCGAGGGCTGCCTCGGCAAGGGCGGCGACACCGTAGACTACTTCGACCTCACCGAGTGGGGGGAGAACGAATTCTCGCTGGTCATGGAGACGGGCTCCGTCAAGGCCTCCTTCTTCGACGCCAGCAAGAAGGCGGTCAAAGTGCCGGTCACCTACGCCAACGACACCACGAAGAGCGCCGCCTCGCTGACTCTCAAGGACGGCGACAAGCTCACCGACATGATCCGACTGGCCGCCGTCGACGAATCGGTCAAATATCTGAAGATTGAGGCCGCCGGTTCCGCCATGGTCAAATACAACTTCGGAATGCTGGCATAATACGATAGTCGCCCGCGCCGCGCGGCTGCCGCGCGGGATCATGCCCGGCCACCGCCGATTACGGTTTGTTTTGCGCCGCGCGCGATAGCGCGCGGGATCATGCCCCGGCCACCGCCAAGATGGCGCGCACACAACGGTCCGCCCGTGAACTCTACACCGCCCGTCCGAAGGAGTGGTCGATGATGGCGGTGGCGAAGGCGGCGTCCTCGGGGGATGGGGTGTCGCGGTGGCAGGCGGCGGCGTGGAGGCGGGCGAGGGCGAGGGCGGTGTCGCAGGTGCGGAGGAGTTGTTCGAGGCCGTCGAAGAAGGATGCGCCGTGGTTGGCGGAGCCGAAGAACTGCAGGGTGTCGAGGCGGACGGCGAGGAAGCGGCGGTGGACGGCGAAGGCCTCGGGGGGGACGGCGGGCCAGCGTCGCTGGTCGAAGAGGCGGGCCTGGCGGATGGGGAAGTCGGGGTTGTCGGGGGAGAAGCGGGCGGCGTTGCCGCCGCCCGTCATGACGGCGGCGGCGTGGAGGGCGCGCTTGAGGCGGGCCCCGAGGCTGGTGCCGTCGAGGGGGTCGTCACGCCGGAGGATACCGAGGAGGGCGTGGCGGAGGTTCGTGCGGTGCGGCCAGGTGGCGCCCAGCGGCGTGGCGGCCGTGGTGCGCGCTGCCTTGTCGAACATGGAGGGCAGGACGGTGTCGAGGGTTTCGATATCGTTGGTGAAGGCGGCGCCGAGGCGATGCAGGTTGGCGGCGAGGCGAATGAGTGCCTCGGGCGCGGCGCCGTCGCGCAGGCGTGCGGCGAGGAAGGCGGTGAAATGGCGGATGGCGTCGCGGGAGAGGCCGTCGCATTCGGTGTCGGTGAATCCGCGCCCCAGATGCGGGCGGACTTCGGACGCAAGCGCCTCCAGTTCCGCGCGTCGGCTGGCGAGCGCGGGGCCGTCGCCCGCGAGGACGGCGGGGCAGTCGAAGCGGGCGGCGACCGTGACCTCGTCGCCGAAGGTGCGCAGGAATTCAAGGGGGTAGGCGCGGCAGGTCAGCGGCTTGCACTGGCCGCCGAAGGCCGCGTGCATGCGGCAATGGTTCCGCTCATCCAGATAGACGCAGGCGCGGGTCGCGGCATCGCGCTTCAGGAACGGCTGGCCGTGCCAGGCGGCGTAATAGTCGCGCGGCGGCTGGCTGCCCGCCGGCCACGGCAGCTTCGCGATTGCTTCCAGTTCTAGCGGCGCCAAGGCGGCCGGCAGATGGCAGCAGCGGCCGCACTGGCGGCAGGTGAAGTGTTGGTCGGCGATGCGAAGCATGGAGCGAAGTCATTCGGGGGCACGGCCACCACGGCGATGGAGGAGGGAGTTCCCCGAGCTTCCAGATGCGTGGGCTGGTTTGCTCGGCGGTCCGCCACGGCGGGACGCCGTGGCTACGGCCGCGAAAGCGCCGGAGTTTCCGGAGTTTCCGGAGTTTCTGGATTCCCAGGAGCGGTGGCTGGTTTGCTCTGCGGGGGCGCCACGGCGGGACGCCGTGGCTACGGCCGCGAAAGCGCCGGAGTTTCCGGAGTTTCCGGATTCCCAGGAGCGGTGGCTGGTTTGCTCGGCGGTCCGCCACGGCGGGACGCCGTGGCTACGGCCGCGAAAGCGCCGGATTTTCCGGAGTTTCCGGGTTTTCCGGAGTTTCCGGATTCCCAGGAGCGGTGGCTGGTTTGCTCTGCGGGGGCGCCACGGCGGGACGCCGTGGCTACGGCCGCGAAAGCGCCGGAGTTTCCGGAGTTTCCGGATTCTCCGGCCGTCCTACTTGGCGGGCTCGATGACGTCGAATCCAGTGTAGGGGCGCAGGACCTCGGGGACGACGACGGAGCCGTCTTCGCGCTGGTTGTTTTCCAGGATGGCGCAGACGACGCGGTCGGTGAGGCCGGTGGCGGAGATGGTGTGGACGTAGCCCTTGTTGCCGTCGGCGTCCTTGTAGCGGATGTTGAGGCGGCGGGACTGGAACTCGGTGAGATTGGAGTTGGAGGTCACCTCGCGGTATCCGTTGTAGCCAGGGTACCAGGCCTCGATGTCGTATTTCTTGTAGGCGGGTGCGCCGAGGTCGCCGAGGCAGACGTTGACGACGTGGTAGGGGATGCCGA